>JAISOX010000176.1 GCA_031275325.1 Treponema sp. | reverse complement strand
GGATGAGACGGATAGGCTGCTCTCCAAAAGGGTTTCATGGACACTGGTACAGGGAACGGACCTGAGATAAGGCCGCTGCCCAGGATTGGGCAGCGATACCAAAGGCCACCGAAACATTGAGGGAACCCTTGGTCCCATAGGTGGGGATGGACACCCTGCCCAGAGAAGCATCTGCCGCGGCCAGTACCTGGGGGCTTACCCCTAATTCTTCGGAACCGACGATCAGGGTCCCCTGGAGCGGGAAGGTAAAATCTTTAAGTTCGGTTCCACCGGTTTCCAAGGCAAAGCAGAGGCCTTCAGAAAAGAGCGGGCTTTCAAGGCCCCTATCAGGAGCAAGCCGTTCCCAGGCCAAGACCGAAACGCAACCCATAGCGGTCCGTGCTGCCCGGGGATGATTCGGATCCGCACACCAGGGAGAAAGGAATATGGTTTCCACCCCGAAAGATTCCGCGGTACGGAATATGGCTCCCACATTGAAGGGAGAACGGATATCTTCCATGTAGACCCGCATCCCTGGGAAACAACGCCGTTTCTCCGGGTTAAGCCTGCCGGTATGGTCGATAAAGTCCCAATCCGCAGGAGACTGGCCGGTTTCTGCCAGAAGGAGGTGCCGAATCGTATTGAGGACACGCCTCAGGTCTTGCCGGCGTAGGGGGGATCGGGTTTTTAAGGTTTTGTAGGCGTCATTGATGGCCAGGGTGATCCCCGGAGCAAAGCCGGGATCGGGCAGCAGCAGTTCCAGGATACGCGCCAGATACCCGCAGGCTTCGGCGGATAGGTCTATGCCCAGGCTCAACCGGTATTCGGCTTCACCAAAGGTTTTTACTATTTTACGCAATCTAAGGGAACGGGGAAACTTTTCCAGTTTATACAGAGGTATCATGGGGAAATAACCGTTGTTAAGGAATTTACCGGTTAGGGTAAAAAATTAAAACAGGTGGAACCCACCAGTTCCACCTGTTTATAGTCCGTAGTAATTGAGCTTGTTCCAAAACTAACCGGGTTTTGGAACAAGCTCAATTACTAAACCGAAACTTACAAACCCAAAACATCCATGATTTTATCTGCTGTAGCTTGTATAATGGTATCATTAATATATGACGGATCAGCAATCTTTTGTTTAAGCTCCGCGATACGATCCACACGGACATCAGAAGCGGAAGCCACCAGTTCATGTGCCCGATACAACTCACTCTTTTCCAATGCCTCTGGAGAAAGGCTGATGGAATCAGCTTGCACGGTTCGGTTAGTCTGATTATTCCATTCATACTTACCAGCTGCAATGGGGTTTATAGAGCCTATCCTATCAATCATCATACGCTTACCCTACCTCTTTACACTATCGACGTACATCCATGAATAGTTTATAGCTTAATGGACCTTATTTCCAGATACAAAGACTGAAAACTCGCCTCGTAGTTCATTTTTTTCCGTTACCATAGACCGGACCGCTTCAACGGAACCTCGCAGGTATTCTTCGTGCAGTTTAGTCATCTCTCTTCCTACACACACGTACCGATCCTTATCAAATTCGGTCAAATCTTCTAAAAGCTTAAGTATTCTAAAGGGGGATTCATAGAGGACAAAAGCGGAATTCCGGGCTAACAGTTCTTTGAGCCGGGCTCGGCGGCGTCCTGCTTTGGGAGAGAGGAAGCCTTCAAAGGCAACGCTCTTATCCCTCCCCCCGGAAACACTCACCAAGGCTGTAAAAGCAGAAGGGCCTGGAAGGGGAACAACTTCATGCCCGGCCTGTACCACCCGTTGTACCAGCGCTGCGCCGGGATCGCTTAGGGCCGGAGTTCCTGCATCGCTGGCATATCCCACGATTTTTCCTGCCATCAATGCGGTGACGACCTTTTCCGCGGCCCCCGCCTCGTTCTGAGCCCTGCAAGAAAGCAAGGAGAGGCGTATCCCCAAATAGCTCAACAATTTGAGGGTCCGGCGGGTATCCTCACAGGCTAGCAGATCCAAAGTTTTGAGGGTCTCGACTGCCCGGTAACTCATGTCCCCCAGGTTTCCGATGGGGGTCCCGATAATATACAATATTGCCACAGATTCAATATACCCCTTCACCAGGGACCTGTTAAGCAGGCCTTGGGGTAATGGTTTCGTGCAAGGCAAGCCCCTGTTTTTCTTGTCCCCATGTTTGCGGGATTACAGGTTACACAGTCCTTGATGAACGTCTTTTTCACCTCGCTTTTGTTTAACCGGTGTTTCTGATAGTAGACGGACATCCGGTACACAAAAGTAAGCAGGTAAGAGCATGTCAAATACTCCCGGCAAAGCCCTATAGTTGACCTACATTTTTCTGTAGTTGTGGAATAATTTCTCCCGTTCATTGCTCTTGTGGAGGGGAAATAAGAACAAAGGGAAAAGAGTTACCATAAATGAAGAGTTTGCAGGACTGGATTTCAATTCTATACGACTTGAAAAAGGATTTATTAGAGCGATAGAAACCCTTGCCAAACAACCGGGTAAATTCATACGGGCAGCCAGTTCAAACAAAGCAGAGGCTAAGGCCATATAGGGGCTTCTTGGCAATGAAGAATTGACCTACGAAGAAATCCTGAGTACGCCATGAAGGGACTATTAAAGGCATGATTGAAAATGGCGGTACGATTCTGGCCGTCCAGGATACCATGGAGGTAACCTACCACACCCAGTGAAAACAGGGTATATCTGTGGTCAATGTTCATAGCTACTGGCGGTAACCTGCGATTGGCTGGTTTTGGGGGTTCTGGACCAGTCAAGTTACAACCGAGAAGAACCGAAAGACGAATCGGCAAGCCATGAAAGCAAGAA
>JAISOX010000163.1 GCA_031275325.1 Treponema sp. | reverse complement strand
GGAAAAACAACACGTCCTGCGAAATACCCGCCTGATCCTATGCCGCAATCGGCACTTGTTTCCTTCTATCCCTACCGTGTGCTCTTTCCCTACTCCTTGATTGTCTTCCTCAAATGCAGCAAGAAAGCTGTCCCCATTATCCGTTGCAACCAGGTCATAGCTTATCCCCAGCCCGTGTATCCTCTTTCTCAACTTGTTCGCTGTTCTTAAATCCCGCCTATGGAACAGCCCGCTATGGCGCGGCAAGCTGCCCAAAGCCGGTAACGGCGGTCATAGCCTACACCGCCCATTCGGATTATACCGTCAATGATCCGCGATGCCCCGCACGGCTTCGCCACAGGCGTTGGCACTTCGGCGGAAGGCTGGATTGATAACGCCGTGCGTTTTTGGGAACGGTAAATGGTAAATACGCCGGGACAGAACAATTATGCGCAATAGTGCCTAAAATTTGTTGAGGATATTTTATAAAAAAATACAGCAAGAAGGGGCGTAATGCCTCATCATAAATTCTAACCCTAGCGTCCCCCCGTAGACTAAAGTCTGATAATGCTAGACTATAGTCCAGCATCGTGGATTATAGGACCGGACTGGCATAAAAAAGCATAAGGAGGAGCGTATGGAGCGCAAGGCGGACCAATGCGTCTCCTGACGATTTCTAGGGACAATTAAAATTGGTAAACCCCCGGCTTTGCCGGGGCGCCTATAAAAGTTTGACTTTTACAGGCGTATTAAAAGCTTTCAAATTTACACAGTGCTGGATGTGGTCAACACAAGGCAAAAAGGGGATTCTGATATAGGACAAATTGAGCCAAGTATGATGCTCCAAGTTAAGCAGGGTAGGGTGAGGAGCAAAGCAAAAAAGATGGAATAATTAGGATGGAATGACAAACAACAAAAGCCGCTTTGAGCGGCTCACAAATTCAAGCCCCCGGCTTTGCCGGAGGTCTTTGACTGGGATAAAACATAGGGGGCTAAGATCCCCTGAAAAGACAGGCGCTTCTCGTATCCGTACCAAGGAACCCTGCATCCGCTTATAACGAAGCAATGGCCCTTTGGGTCATCCGATCACAGCGCTCGTTAAATTCGTTGCCTGCATGACCCTTAACCCATTGCCAGGTAAGGGAAAAATCCTCGGTCAATTTATCTAAGCGTTCCCACAATTCCTTGTTTTTAACCGGTTTTTTCTCACTGGTTCTCCATCCGTTCTTTTTCCAGGCATGGATCCAGACACTTATACCGTGGTGTACGTATTGGGAATCGGTATAGACCGTTACCTGTCTTGAACTTACGTTTAATTCTGACAATGCTTCCAGCGCGGCAATGGCTGCGCTCAATTCCATCCGATTATTGGTGGTATTTTTTGCAGCTCCCCATTTTTCAGCAATGATGCTTGGGACTCCAGTTTTCCCCTCCCCAGAAATTCCCCGGGCAGTGGATTTGACTTCAACGATGACATAGGCCCAGCCCCCAGGCCCCGGATTACCAGAACAGCCCCCGTCAGTGTATATACTCAGTCCTTTGTTTGGTAATGAGCGGTTCCCCATACTTTTCCCTTTTCCCCCTCTTGGTTTTGTATTTTCTCTTTACTTATAGTGTATAGAGGTTGTTTCAAAACGTCCGGTTTTGAAACAACCTTGGTATAAAAAATTACACCCCTTTCAAAGCCCCATGGGTTTTGCATACCTTTCAGGTATTTTTAGGCGTCAACCTCTAAGGCATGCTTAAAGGCTAAACCAGTGGGTGTTATCGCCAAACCGCCAGTGGAATTTTCCTTTATTGATCCTGGCATGTTATCTCCAATCTGTTTCATGGCCCAAACCACCTCATCAAAAGGTATAATACTCTCAATGCTAGATAAAGTCAAATCCACCGCGGTAAGGGTATTGGCCGCCACAAAGGCGTTGCGTTTTACGCAGGGAACCTCTACCAGTCCAGCCACAGGATCGCAGGCCAGACCCAGGGAATTCTTCAGGGACAAGGCAGCAGCAGAAAAACATGCCCTCAAAGGCTGTGCTTCCAAGTACGCAAGGGCACAGGCTGCCATGGCTCCTGCTGCGCCACATTCCGCTTGGCAGCCTCCTTCTGAACCGGCCAAAGTCGCACCCTGGGCTATGATTATCCCGGTAAGACTGGCCACTAAAAAGGCGTCCCGCAAGCGGGAATCATAGGGGGGATTATAGGGATAAACCCTGGCGATGGCTCCTTCCCCTGCCTGGTTCTCCCTGGTATCCCACCAAGCCCAGATGACCCCTGGTACAATACCGCTGGAACCGGCAGTGGGAAAGGAAACCACCTTGCCTCCACAGGCATTGACCTCGTTGATTGCCAGGGCATAGGCCAGAGACCGGGTGAACAGATCATCCCGGATGAGCCGCCGGGGTGATGAAGCAAAGGCTGCCGCCGCCCCTTTGGTAAGTCCGGATCGGGAATGTTGGGGATTTTCAAGTCCTTTGATCAAGGCCTGCCGGGTAACTGCGATACGCCGGTCAATCTCGGTGAGGATTTGCGCTTCTGACACGCCGGCCATAAAGGCTTCCCGTTTGATTCCGTATTCTGGAGCAGTGATCTTTTCAGCGTACAATATCGTTTCAAGATCAGAAAAGGTATGAAACCGGAATTGCATTTTTTCCTCCATCCTCCTCTTAAAGGGTTAGCGCCGGCATCGGGAGGACCCGGTAAATTGAGGACAGCTTTTGGATTTGGGTGATGACGGAAACCGGAATAGGGCTGTCCGTCTCAACCACCAATAAGGCCTCACCCCCTCTTTCCTTGCGGTGACTGGAGGTGGCGGCTATATTGATGTGATGCGCGGCCAAGATATGGGTTACTTCTGCAATGACCCCTATCTCATCGTAGTGCAACACCAGGATGGCCTCAGATTCTCCTGAAAGATGCACCCCATAGCCGTTAATAGCATCAATCCTAATAGAACCGCCTCCTATGCTTGAACCTTGTATGATCAAGGTATGTCCTCCATAGAGTTCAAGGACCACACTATTGGGATGCCAGGATGGAGGTAATTCCGCGGCAGTCTCGATTGCCAGAGGAAACCCTTTCCCCGCGGCCTGCAGTTCCACTAACAGGGCGCGGCCTCGAAAAAGCCGTTCATCCTCAGGGGGAATACCCAAAAGACCAGCCACTGCCGCGTCCCCTGAACCATGCCCTTTCCAGGTAGCAGCCAGAGAACCGTAAAAGCGGATCACCGCCCGTTGCGGAGCAGTGCCAAAGATCTTCCGAGCCAGAAACGCAATCCGGCTCACCCCGGCAGTATGAGAACTGGAAGGGCCGATCATCACGGGGCCGAAGATTTCACATAAAAGGACCTGTTCTTTGGGCATAGCGTTACCGGCTTCCTGATAGCTTATACCATGGGTTCAGGCCGGGAACAGACGCTCTGCACCGGGTAATACCTGCCCGACGCAGAGGCGTCATGGATGCCGTGCATCACTTCCAGCACATGGTAGGCCAGTTCCCCGGAAGCCCGGTGGGGCCGGTTTTCACTGAGGGCTTCAGCCATATCCCTTACCCCAAGACCCCGGCTGTTTTCCGGGAAGCCCTTGAGCAGGGGGATCTCCGACCAGCTTTCTGCCATGCCCCGGCGGACCAAGACCGGTCCGCCAAAGGTATTGGGATCTGGAACCTTGAGGGTCCCTTCACTGCCGTACATTTCGATGTACGGCAAGGAATGGGCATACACATCGAAACTGGTGATGATGGTCCCCACCGCGCCGGAGACAAAATCCAAGACCCCTGCAATATGGGTGGGGACTTCCACGGTGATGACCTGTCCGTTCAAAGGCTCGCTGGTGATGGTCCGGGTCTTGAAACTCTGCTGCGCAGAACCCGAAACCCGGGCGATGGGGCCTAAGAGGTTCACCAAGGCGGTAAGGTAATAGGGACCCATGTCAAAGAGAGGCCCGGCTCCGGTTTTATAGTAGAAGGCTGGATCCGGGTGCCAGTGTTCATGGCCGTGGTTCATCATAAAAGCCACTGCCGCCAGGGGACGGCCTATCCAGCCGTCATCAATGAGTTTGCGGCAGGTCTGGATTCCTGCGCCGAGAAAGGTATCCGGCGCGCACCCTACCCGAATCTGCTGTTCCTGGGCAGCCGCTAAGAGGGCTGCAGCCTCCTCCCGGCTTACGCACAGGGGCTTTTCATTGTATACATGCTTCCCCCCTCGTACTGCGGCCAAGGCAACCCCATAATGATGCTGAGGCTGGGTGAGGTTGAGCACGATGTCCACCTCAGCACAGGCGATAAGCTCATCCGCGTCCTTGAAACAGCGGATATGGTACTCCTCTGCGGCCTTCTTGGCCCGTTCCTCCACCAGGTCAGTTACCCCGGTGAGGATCACCTGGTTCCCAAACATACCCTGTAAGTTCTGGAGATAAATACCGCTTATTTTCCCCGCGCCCGCCACACCGATACGCTTTTTTTCCATTTTTTCAGTTCCCTCCTTTTTTCCCACCTGTTTCACCTTTTCTCTAATTTTCCAAGGGAACCTCTGGGAACCCAACCGGGGTTTCCCAAGGTTCTTTTAATACATCCCCTTATCGCTCTTAAATATATCCGCCCTAAGCCCTTGTTCCAGGGCGATCCGTTTACCCGCTGCAGCCCAGAGAAGGCCCCGCTTCATGAGTTCCCAGGCTTGGGGAATATCAAACACATCGTTATGATGCCCCAGGGAATTGTAGTACACCCGGCCATGCCCCCATTTCTTGGTCCAGATCACCGGCATATCCACCACGCCGTTGGCGTTATGGTACCAGGGAACGGTAGGAAAACGGGTGGTAGCCAGCACTTCATTGGCCGGATCTACATGCAGGTAATACTGCTCCGAGACCACCTCAAAATCCTCAATCCCTTCGGTGAGGGAATTGGAACTGCTCTTGATGTTCACATGGTAGGGCGTGCCGTCACAACCCGGATGGGCCACCCAGTTACCGCCGGTCAAAAATTGCCAGGCTACATTGGCCCTGAAAGCATCGCACATACCCCCATGACAACCCGCAAGCCCTACCCCGGAACCGACGGCTTCCAGCAGCGGCTCAAAATAGGGCTTGGGGAGTTCCGGCCCCATGGTCCACACCGGAATAAAGAGGTCTAAGGCCATGAGACGCGCTTTATCTTCTAATACATCCAGGGAAGCGGCGATGGTAACCTGGAAACCCTGGGATTCCAAGAATCGGGTGAATCGTTGGCTTATGAGTTCCGGCTCATGCCCGTCCCAGCCGCCGCATAGTATCAACGCCTGCGGCGCGCTATCCTTTCGCTGCATCATAGTACTCCTTAATAGGCATCCCCAGGGCCGCGGGTCAACAAAGCCACTGCAGAACTGGTCCCAATTCGGCTGCACCCGGCGTTCAAAAAGGCTTCCAGGTCTTCCCTGGTCCGGATCCCACCGGCAGCCTTGATTTTAACCTGAGGACCGATATGTTTCTTAAACAGGTGAATGTCCTCCAGGGCAGCGCCGGCAGTACCGAATCCCGTGGAGGTCTTGATGTAGTCCGCTCCCGCGTTGCCCACCAGTTCGCAAAGGCGGATCTTCTCCTCCACCGAGAGATAACAGGTTTCTACAATGACCTTGAGGATCCGGGCCCCCAGGATCTTTTTAAGCGCGGTGATTTCATCCAGGACCCGGTCAAAGCCGCGGTTCTTCACGTCCCCCAGATTAATCACCATATCAATTTCCGCTGCTCCGTCAGCGAGGGCCTGTTCAGTCTCTGCGGCTTTCACTGCGCTCACACTGTAGCCCAGGGGAAACCCGATCACCGTACAAATGGTCAGGGTATTCCCGTATGTCTCGTGTACGGGCTTAACATAGGCGGGAGGGATACAGGCCGAAGCGGTCTTATACTGTACCGCTTCGTTACAGATCGCGCGGATCTCCTCCCAGGATGCGCTGGCCTTGAGCAAGGTATGGTCAATACGGCTAAAGATTTCCTGATCCTTCATACAAGCTGCGCGCTCCCGGCTTACTGAGGCAAAACAAGCGGCGGCAAAAACGACGGGTCAATGCCGAAATAATCGTTGGGGATCTTCATCTCATCCAGGATTTGCGCAATCTGGCCCCGGTGATGGGTTCCGTGCATGGTGAGCTGGTACAAGAGAAAATACAAGGGAACTTTATCAGGATTGCCGCCATACGACAGGATAGGTACAGGAATGGTGAAATCCGGCTCATCCAAAGCGGACGCCATCTGAATAAGCCCGTTATCAAGGGTTTCAAAAGCCTGAACCAGGGCGTTCCATTGGGCTTCGGCAGCGGTATCCTGGGGAATAACCAGGGATTCCGAAGCGGCCAGGGCCTTGAGGGCAGGGGCTTTATGGGACAGAGCGGTTTTGAAGCGTCCCTGAAAAAAGAGGGTTCCTTTTCCTATATGCCGGACCAGGCCGGAAAGGCTCCCATAGTAACTTCCCCGTTCCTTTTCCCGCTCTTCCGGGGAAAGGGTTTGGAGAATGGCAAGGACCGCTTGATTCCCTGCTTTATAGTACTGGGTAAACATGAGACAGGTTTCTTTCATCTACGGATCACTCCTCTATACTAGTGTAGGCCGCGTTTTTTTCAGCAGTTCGATTCTGGTGAAAGAGCCTCTTGTACAGTATATACGAAACGCCCTCCGGTGAGAAGGGATGCCCCGGCATATATGCCCCAGGCATATATGCCCGGCGCTTACAACCCTGGTTTTCCGGCTTATCCTTTGGGGTATGCTGTAGTTTACTTGATCTCATGATGACTAATCTGCGTCTGTGTAGCGCCCCTTTCTCCTGGACTGAAGAAGGGTCCCTTAACAACAGGATGGATTGATGAGCCAATCCAGGAAGGAATTGAGGGCAATTCCAGGAAGGAATCGAGGGCAATTCCAGGAAGGAATCGAGGGCAATTCCAGGAAGGAATCGAGGGCAATTCTAGGAAGGAATTGAGGGCAATTTTAGGAAGGATTGATGGGCCAATCCAGGGAGGATTGCGGGGTTAATCCATGAAGGATTGATGAGCCAATCCAGGAAGGATTGCGGGGTTAATCCAGGAAGGAATCGAGGGCAATTCCAGGAAGGGATCGAGGACAATTCCATGAAGGATTGATGAGCCAATCCAATAAGGAATCAAGGGCAATTCCAGGAAGGATTGCGGAGTTAATCCAGGAAGGAATCGAGGGTAATTCCAGTAAGGAATCGAAGGCAATTCCAGGGAGGATTGATGAGCCAATCCAATAAGGAATCAAGGGCAATTCCAATAAGGAATCGAGGGTAATTCCAGGAAGGAATTGAGGGCAATTCTAGGAAGGAATTGATGAGCCAATCCAGGAAGGAATTGAGGGCAATTCCAGGGAGGATTGATGAGCCAATCCAGGAAGGATTGATGGGCCAATCTAGGAAGGAATCGAGGGCAATTCCAGGAAGGAATTGAGGGCAATTCCAGGGAGGATTGATGAGTCAATCCAGGAAGGAATCGAGGACAATTCCAGGAAGGATTGATGAGCCAATCCAATAAGGAATCAAGGGCAATTCCAGGGAGGATTGCGGAGTTAATCTAGGAAGGATTGATGAGCCAATCCAATAAGGAATCGAGGGCAATTCTAGGAAGGATTGAGGGCTTGATCCAATAAGGAATTGGGGGCAATCTAACCAAGGAGAGCCGCCCCTAGGACAGGGGCAAAAAAATAACAGGAGTATAAGTATGAAAAAGGCGTTTTTTGCGTTGATCCTGGGCCTGGCTGGTTTTGCGGCCTTTGCCCAGGAACTTCCCACAGTGGCAGTGGCGACCTTTGACGTGATGGGAGGTGTTGCCAAAGACGAGGCCCAGGTGGTTACGGAATTGTTTATGACCGAACTGGTGTCCAAGGGATCGGTCAATGTGGTGGACCGGGTAAACTTTGACAAGATCATCGCGGAAATGAAGTTCCAGACTTCCGACTGGTCCAACAGCCAAAAGACCGCGGCCCTGGGGCAGGCCCTCAACGCGGGGTATGTTATCCGGGGCCAGCTTATGAAGATGGGCGGGGTGATCTATTGGACCGCCACCATGATCGATGTCAACACTGCCCAGGTTCTGTATTCCGCACGGGAACAGGTAAGCGATCTCGGAGAGGTCTTCGGGAAACTTTCGGGGTTCTGTTCACAAATGCTGGCAAAACTCCCTGCGCCCAATTATTTTATTGGAAGATGGCGGACCGGAGGAATAAAATGGGTTTCATTCTGGGAAAATCCTGATGATATAGATCCGTATCATTATTCTTATATTAGTAATCAAGATGATGATATTTTAAAAGAAGTTATTATGTATGAAAATCGGAATTGTCTCATAACAACCAAATCAGATGAAAAAATAGAAGGTAGTTATGCATACGATTATAACAAACCTTATTTTTCATTATCTGCCGGCAGGTACCAAATTGAAGGAAAATTGTTTTTAAATGCTGAAAAGACGCAGTTTTTTATACAATTTAACATAGAGACAATCCGGAACAGCACCCACTATGGTGGGTATTTCAAGAGTTTGATAAAAGCGGGAAATTAACATGAAAATAAAGGCCCTTCTTTTATGTATAACCCTTTCAAACATGGTTTTTGCCAATCCCTCCATTGCGGTCATCGACTTTGACTCAGGCGACTACTGCACGGCACAAAAAGCCGCGATCATGACCGACCTGTTCCGCAACGAACTCATCCGTTCCGGCAGAGCGGACATTGTGGACCGCCGGAACATGGACAGGATAATCGCGGAAATGCGCTTCCAGATGAGCGACTGGGCGAATCCTTCCCGGGTTAAACAGATTGGTCTTATGATAGGCGCGGACTACCTGATGACCGGAAACTTCGACATGCTGGGGGATAACCTGTACCTGGTGGTGCAAATGCTGGACATTGAAACCGCCCGGGCTGTTTATTCGGCCCGGCTCATATTGGCCTCCTGGGAAGAATACGACTGGAAGGTTCAGGGCTTTGCCGGCGAGTTTATCCGCAAAATCCCAGCGGAAAATATCTTTACCGGAACCTGGACCGCTTCCCTGCTCCACGACGGCCTCATAGACCACTATACCATCACCTTTACCGGCGCAAACCGCTGCTCGGTCCAGGTGAGCAGCCTTGAAAACGGACGGGAAACTTTCGGGGAAGGCCAGGGCGTCTACGCCTACGACGGGAACATCCTCAAAATAACCGCGGTCTTGAGGAACTCCACCATACCCCATATCCACAGCATCCAATGGGCCAGCGTTATTGCTATTGTGGAGGGCAGCCAATCATTCAATATCCTTGTTAAACCCTCCAGCGCAAGTAACACCCAGGTACGCCTTACCTTCACACGGGAATAACCGCCTGCGGCGGGCGTTACATGGGCGGGGGAGTTCGAGGGACGGCGCACGTCCCTTCGTTCCTACCTCCTGCGAGGTATCCTCACCTATACCGTGGGTTTGGCTCCAAAGCGGCAAAGACCTGAAGCAAGGGACGACCATATCTCTTACTTCAACGGCCCTACAGGGGCATTAAGCCCGCTGGCGGGCGCCTGCGGCGGGCGTTAGGGGCGGAGGAGTTCGGGGGTACGGCGCACGTCCCTTCGTTCCTACCTCTTGCGGCGGGTGTTATAGGAGCGGAGGAGTTCGGGGTGGCGGTATACGTCCCTTCGTTCCTATCGACTGCGAGGCATCCTCACCTATACTGTGGGTTTGGCTCCAAAGCGGTAAAGGCGGGAAGCAAGGGACGACCCGCTCGCTTACTGCCACGGCCCTTCATGGGCATTAAACCCGCTGGCGGGCGCCTGTGGCGGGCGTTATGGGGGCGGGGGAGTTCGGGGGTACGGCGTACGTCCCTTCGTTCCTACCTCCTGCGAGGTATCCTCACCTATACCGTGGGTTTGGCTCCAAAGCGGCAAAGGCGGGAAGCAAGGGACGACCATATCTCTTACTTCAACGGCCCTACAGGGGCATTAAGCCCGCTGGCGGGACAGAGCATCGGCGTTTACTTTTCCGCAGACAAGGAGGGCATGATATACTAAGCCATCACAATTTCCTTGAGGGGAACGATGGAGCAGATAAGCATACGCGAA
>JAISOX010000156.1 GCA_031275325.1 Treponema sp. | reverse complement strand
TGAGGCCCGATAAAAAGATGGTCCGCCGGACTTTTTTCTTTTTATCGAACTCATGGCAGGTTAGTAACCTCGGTGCTTATCTACCAGATTACGCAGGGGCTCCCCCCGGATATACCGGCCCAGGTTATCCAGGGCAATTTCCATAGCCAGGGCGCTGTAATCCGGGTGTAATCCTGCATAGTGACTGGTGAGTATGACATTATCCAAATCCCACAGGGGAGAATCCTTGGGCAAAGGCTCGATCTCCGTAACATCCAAAAGAGCGCCGGCAATACCTTTTGTTTGCAGAGCTTCAATCAGGGCTTTTTCATCGGTGGTAGGTCCTCGGCCTACGTTGACATAGAGACTGGTCCGTTTCATAAGCCCCAGTTCTGCTGCGCCTATGATATGCGCGGTCTCGTGGGTGTAGGGGAGTATGTTCACCACCACATCCGCTTCAGGGAGCAGGGCAGGTAAATCCCGGATGGATTCGATCCGTACATCCCCCGGCGCTGAGGCTTCAGGAACCGAACGGCGCAGGGCAATAACGCGCATCCCAAAGGCCAGGGCAATGCGGGCGGTCCCTTTTCCTATGGCGCCATAGCCCAGGATGAGCATGGTTTTTCCCCTAAGCGCCGCGGTTTCTTCAGCCCGGACATACAGCCATTCATGCCGGCTTTGCGCGGCAAAAACCGCAGAGAAATGCCGGTTCCAGGCCAAGAGCAGCCCAAAAATATGCTCCGCTAACTGCTGGACGTGTATTCCAGAAGTCGATGTTACCTTAAAAGGCCGATCCTTTAATTCGGGATACTGCTGCAGCCCGTCTGCTCCGGCAGACCAAAGCTGGACCCAGCTCAGATGAGGCATACGGCCGAGCAAATGCCAGGGTACAAAGCCCATGAGGATTTCTACGGTATCCAGGTCCGCTTCTAAGGCGGTAGTGTCTGTTCTAATCCGCACTTCCCGGCCGCCTCCTGCCTGCTGGAGCTGTTTTGCTATATCCTGGGGCACTCGATCCGCTGGCAAGGTAACCAAGATAGTTCCTTTATATTGATCCATAGGCTTACAATAGAGTACTATGAGGTTCAATGGCAAGAGGATATGCCGCCACGAGGAAGATAGGATGAAGAACAGCGGGTACGTTTATAAACATGAGCAGATCCAACTGCGGTTTGCTGAACCCCAAGACAGCTCCCTGATACTGCAGTTTATCCGGGAATTGGCAGGGTACGAACACTTAGAAGATCAGGTTGAGGCCACTGAGGGAAGGCTCAAGCAGTACCTTTTTGAGGGAAAGAAAGGGGAAGCGATCATCGGTGAATATGCAGGGGCCCCGGCAGGGTTTGCCCTGTTCTTTCATACCTTTTCCACGTTCTTGGGGAAACCGGGTATTTATATAGAAGACCTGTTTGTCAAACCGGAACTGCGGGGGCGGGGAATGGGAAAAACCTTGCTCTCCTTCATTGCAGGATTAGCAGTGGAACGGAACTGCGGCCGGGTGGAATGGGCCTGTCTGAATTGGAATGCGCCTGCCATTGGGTTTTACCTGAGCCAGGGGGCGCGTCCCCTAAAGGAATGGACCGCGTACCGGATTACGGGAGACGCCATAACCAGCCTCGCGGCTGGGTCCTATCCCGGATAACCATGAGCGGTTCCCTAAAGCCAATGAGCGGCTCCCTAAAGCCAATGAGCGGCTCCCTAAAGCCAATAAGCGGCTCCCTAAAGCCAATGAGCGGCTCCCTAAAGCCAATGAGCGGCTCCCTAAAGCCAATGAGCGGCTCCCTAAAGCCAATGAGCGGCTCCCTAAAGCCAATGAGCGGTTCCCTAAAGCCAATGAACGGCTCCCTAAAGCCAATGAACGGCTCCCTAAAGCCAATGAGCGGTTCCCTAAAGCCAATAAGCGGTTCCCCAAAGCCCCGGAAGAAACCTTCCCAGTAATGCCGAATCGTATAAAGCGGCTGTTTCAAGCGCGGCGCACACCCTCGACCGGAAGGCCGGCTTTTAAAACCGTCCGCTCAAGGATGTACCGGTTTTTGTATACCCCCAGGAGGAACTATGTTTTCTGATGAGATCAAGCAATGTGTAGAAAAGTATTACCCTAAAGGCGCGGCAATTCGTCATCACCTGCATCAATACCCTGAACTTTCTGAACAAGAGGTGGAAACTGCAGGATTGGTGGCAGCTACCCTCCGGGAACATGGGATCGAAACCCGCCAGGGCATCGCGGGAAACGGGGTCCTGGGTATTATCCGGGGAAAACAACCAGGCAAAACCGTGCTCCTTAGGGCGGATATGGACGCCCTGGCGGTGAACGAAGCCGCGGATGTGGCATACAAATCAAAGCGTCCGGGTATTATGCACGCGTGCGGGCACGATGGACATACCGCGGGGCTGCTGATCGCGGCTATGGCCCTCGCTGAATTAAAGGCCCTTATTCCTGGCACGATAAAGCTGATGTTCCAGCCTGCGGAAGAAACCGTAGGGGGCGCGCAAAGGATGATCCAGGCAGGTATTTTGGAACATCCCCGGGTTGATGGGGCTTTCGGCTGCCATCTTTGGGGGCAAATACCCGAAGGCATGGTATGGGTTAAAAGCGGGCCGGTCATGGCTTCCCCTGACGAATTCCGCATTACCCTCATAGGCCGCGGGGGACACGGCGCGCTGCCCCATCTTGGGGTGGATCCGGTGGTCATGGCCTCCCAGGTTATCCTGCAGTTTCAAACGATTGTGAGCCGCCGCAGGAATCCCCTGGATCCAGCGGTGGTGTCGATATGCATGATACAAGGAGGGGAAACCCATAATGTGATTCCCGGGGAAGTACAGATGATAGGGACGATCAGGACCTTTAGTAAGGAACTACGGGATTTTATCCCCCAAGAAATGGAAAGGATCCTCCAGGGTATCACCCTGGCTGCGGGGGGTTCCTATACATTGGAGGTATGTAAACGGTTTCCCCCGCTCATTAATGATCCCGGGGCCACGGAGATTGTACGGGAAGCCGCAAAAAAGATCGTCGGGCCGGAAAAGGTCAGGGATGCCGCGGAGGCGAATATGGCCGGGGAAGACTTTGCGTATATTGCGGAAAAGGTGAAGGCTTCGTTTTTCTTTGTGGGGATTGCCAAGGATGAGACGCCCCTTATCCATCATAGCCCCTATTTCCAATGGGATGATCCGGCGCTTAGCATCACCGCTGCTTGCCTGTGTCAGGCGGCGCTTGATTTTTTGCACGCTCCCTGAACAGGGTTCCCCCGGCAGTACCGCAGGCCCTTTCATGCAGCGCCTTATCCCTGGGCAGATCCCGCAAGGATCGCTGCCTTACAAATCCAATGCAAAAATTTTGCTCTTCCGGATCCGGTCGTACTGCTTGCGGCGGCATTCAGGGAGGCTCTCCACCGCGCATTCCGTAAAGCCCAAAAATTCAAACCAGTCATGGGTGTGGGTGGTGAGTACAAAAACCCGGCGCAGTTCCTGTTTGACCGCCCGGTCAATGAGACAACGGACAATGCGCCGTCCCAAGCCCATGTCCGTATATGCCGGGTCCGTGGCCACTGCGGCAATCTCCCCCTGTCCTGCTCCCCAGTGATGGAGCGCGCCGCAGGCGTGCACCGAGCCGTCAATCTCAAACACCACGTAATCCCCCTTTTTTTCCTGGATCTGCTCGGGGGTACGCCGCACCAGATTACCCTGCTGCACCAGGGGTTCCATAAGCCGTAGAATACCGGGAATGTCCGCGGTTTTCAAAGGACGAATGGCCTCGTATTCGTCGGCATATACCATGGTTCCAACCCCCAAGTTGGAGAAAAGTTCCCTGAGAATAGCCCCCTCTTCCCGGCCGTCGATGATATGGACCCGTTCCACCCCGGCTTTGGAGGCATTCAAGGCCAAACGGAGTTCCTGCAAAGGCCGGTCTTGGATTCCCGGCCCCAGGAGCAGCTCATTGGTTTCCAGAATGGCCTCGACTTCCGGCGGGGTCAAACGGACAATGCGGCCGGCGGCCCCCACTTCAATATGTTTGGGTATGGCATACGCCCCGGTCCGCAGCCCTTCATGCACCGAAATGATGAAGAGCTTCACCGCTCCTAACGCGCCGGAAGCGGAAAGGGCAATCTCATCGCTGGGTACATTATAGGGTTTCCCCGAAGGGCTCCAGCCGATGCAGGGGAGAATAGGCACCATCCCCAGTTGGAGGACCCGCTCAATTGAGTCGGTGAGGATCCGGTCCACTGTGCCGGTGTTTTCCATATCCAGCCCTTCACACACCCCCAGTCCCCGAGCCCGGACAAAATTCCCAATCACCGCATCCACCCGGTCCGCTGAAAGGCCCGTGATGAACCGGGTGGCCACATCAAAGGCAGCCATCTCCACAAAGGGGATCGCCCCGGCAGTGGTGATCCGCCGCTCCCCCCGGTAGGGTGAAACAATCCGGTATTCCTGTAACACCGCGTCGATCCGTTCCTTGGCGCCAGGCACAATCACCACCCGGAACCCAGTCCGGGCCAGGAGGGCCAGGTCCTTCATGAGGTAGGAAAAAGCCGGATCTTGGGTAACGGGAAAATCAATCTTAAACACCATAGTAGAACCATCAAAACGGCTCTGGTAATGAAAGGCTTCTCTGATAAGATCCACCGGCGGCAAGAAGGTTTTGGTCATAGGTTCATCATAGTACAGAAGCCGTTATTTTTACTATATATCCCCATTCGAGGGGGTCTTATGAAGCTGTTTGCCCTACCTTGAGGGGGTTTCACCATTTGAGGTTGAAACCGCAGCCTGAGCGTTACGGGAAAACGCGGGCTTCAGACCCTCAGAAACTGATTACCCGTCGTTCCTAAGCCATGAGCGCGCGCTGAAGTGGGCCTGGGGAGCGGGTTTTAAGCGGTATCCGGGCTAAGGGCAAAGCCCATGGGGTAAGGCCAAACGCTCCATAAGCCTTCCCGGCCTGTCGGTAAAACTTACCGGCCTGTCGGCAAAATCTCCCTGCCTGTCGGCAAAACCTCCCGACATGTCGGCGAAACTTCCCGACATGTCGGAAAAATCCTCTCGTCATGTCGGCAAAATCTCCCTGCCTGTCGGCAAAACTTCCCGACATGTCGGCAAAACTTCCCGGCCTGTCGGGAAAGCCTCCCTTTGCAAAAACAGAAGGAGGGGCCTCATTACCCCCGGCGCACGCGGCGGATTTCATGCCCCCAGGTTCGAGTACATCGCGGCTCAAAGGGGCTAAAAGAGCGGTTACGCTTGAACAGAGCCGTCCTTTCCACCGGAGAGGCAATTCCTCTCCTTCGCGGCCCCCTTCAAGGCCGCCCCGGGGTAGCGTTTTACCTCATCGCCTGCCCCGTGCAGAAGAGGTTGCAACCGCGGCTGGGGATACGGGGGCCCTCCCCCGCGCGGTCCCGCCCTTTTTCCATTGAAAGAAGCAGGTACATGCTGTCCCTGGATGAGCGGTCCAGTTATGCGCCTTCCATAGTAAAAATGCGCCCCTGGTAATGAGTTACTCAAGACAAAAGGGGTGGAGGGTAGTCTCGTCCGGTCGTGAAATTAACCGCCCCTCGCTGGTTATAGGGGAGTACCTCATGGCGCGGCAGCCTGTAGGCTATCCCCCTTCGAGGGGTCTTATGAAATTGTTGCCCTATTACCTTGAGGGGGTTCAAAACCGACCGGTTTTGAACCCCCTCCCGTAACATACTTTTATTTTTATGATAAAAGTTATAAACTATGCTTCGATACAAAATAAAAAAATGGTTTAATCAAAAATAGGCGGCAGATATCAGTAAAGGGGTGTCTAGGGAACCCCGCTCATGAGCCTGGTTCGACAACCCCGTTGATTGCCGCACGTCCGTTTCACGTCATGCAATTCTCGCATTTGGTCATGGAGTCCGATGGATTGATAGGTTTAGGCTGGGCTGCCCTGCGTTTTTTAAGGCGGCAGTTCCAAAAATCCAAGGTCCTGGGGACTGCCTGTTAAGTAAAAAATAAGGGAGGGGGTATAGCAGTGCAAAAACAGTTCTTTTATAGTAACCCATCCATAAGCCTGGATACCGGCATATACCTGAAGCGGTCCCGTATGCACCGGTTACTGGAACAAGCCGTACAGAATCCTTTGGTTATGGTAGTAGCAGGCGCGGGGTATGGCAAAACCTATGGGGTGTATTCGTTTGTCCAGACCCAGGGGTATCGTACGGTGTGGATGCAGCTTTCCGCGCGGGATAATAATCCAGAGCGGTTCTGGGAACATTTCGTCCAAGCCGCGGCATACAGCAATGAGGAATGGGCCGCTCAGCTTGAGGCCGTGGGGTTCCCCAAAACCAACCGGCAATTCGATTGGTTTATTTCCACTATGCAGAGCAGCCCCATGGCTCACGAGAAATATATGTTTGTCTATGATGATGTGCATCTCCTCTATGAAAAAGCGGTCTTGGGATTTCTGGAACGTTTCTTCAATGTACCCTTCATGAATAGCACCTTCGTCCTTATATCCCGGACCAAACCGGCCATTAATACCGTCAATTTCTTTGCCCGAGGGCTGCTGGCTCAAATCACCGAAGAGGATCTGCGGTTTAACCTGCAGGAAACGCTCGATTATTTTCAGCTTCAGGGTATTATCATGCCATCCCGGGCCGCGATGGAGCTGTATTATGATACTGAAGGCTGGATCTTCGCCTTGCAGATCGCGGGGCTGTCTCTAAAACAGGGGACCCCCGTGGCGGATTATGGCCGATCCTCTATGCGTTCAAATATATACACCCTCATTGAAGAGCGGATCTTTTCCTCCATATCTCAGGATTTACAGCACTACCTCATCCGTTTATCCCTCATTGAGCATTGGCCCCTGGAGCTCCTCATGGAATTGGCCCCGGATCAGAACCTTATCCAGGAAATGGAACGGATCGGGTCCTGTATCCGTTATGACCTCTATTTGAATGCCTACCGGATCCATCACCTATTCCTGGAGTATTTAAAGCCCTACCAGCAGCGCCTGACTGAGGAAGAAAAACAGGAGGTGTATGCTCAAGCAGCCCGGTGGTGCGCGGCGAACAACCTGAAAATGGACGCCATAAGTTATTATGAAAAAGCCCGGGCCTATAGGGAACTGATCCAACTGGTCTATACCTTTCCCCTGGCTTTGACCGACCCTATCGCGGAATTTTTGCTCCATATTCTGGAACAGGCCCCGGCAGAAGCGTATACGCAAAACGCCTCCGCCTATATCCTCTATACCCGGAGCCTCTTTACCCTGGGGAGGTTTGAAGAATGCGCCCAAAAGCTCAATGAGATCATCCAGCGCTTTGAAGCCCTGCCTCCCGCTCAGTTTAATTACCGGGTCCTCTGCGGATGTTACAATAACCTGGGTTTTGTGGGGCTCATCTCCAGTCTCTATACCCGGCGCTATGATTTTGTACCCTGTTTTGAAAAAGGCCATTACTATTATACGTTAAGCAACCATGAACTCTACGGGCCGGTTACCACTATGAGCCTTGGTTCTTATGCATGCTGGTTCGACAGTACCGAAAAAGCGGACTTGGACCAGTATCTTCAGGCGGTAAGTACCATAGTTCCCTATATATCCCGCTCTATGAACGGCTGCACCTATGGTATGGATGATCTCATCCGGGCGGAACTAGCCTATTTCAAAGGGGACATTCCCAATGCAGAGCGATTTGTCTACCAGGCCCTGTACAAGGCGCGGAACCGCAAACAATACGAAATTGAAACCTGGGCTATGTTCTATTTAATGCGGATCCATATATACCGCGGGGACTACGGCGCTATCCAGAACCTCTTCAAACGTTTAGAAGCCCAGCGGGATATCCGGGAATACATGAACCGGTACACCCTCTTGGATCTCGTGAGCGGGTGGTTTTACATCCAGATAGGCCAAAGCGCCCGGACTGCCGCTTGGTTAACCGAAGATTTAGAAGAAGGGGAATTACATTCCCTCATGTACGGCATAGAAATCCTGGTACAGGCCAAGTATTATCTGGCTGAAAAAAACTACTCCCGGGCCCTTGACGCGCTGCATTCCCAGGGAAGCGCTTACGGGCCTGAGTGTTTCTTATTCGGAAAAATAGAAAAGGCTATCCTGGAAATGCTATGCCGGTATCATACCGCCGCGCCTGTAGACGCGATCAGGGCCTTGGAAGGGGCTTACCAACTGGCCCTTCCCCATGCCTTGGATATGCCCTTTATCGAACAGGGAATGCCTATGGCTCTTTTGGCTGGTACCGCCTTAAAAGCCTCCTGGTGCCGTATACCCCGGGACTGGCTCGAAAATATCCGGCGGCATGCCTCGACCTATGGGAAGCAGCTCATGATAGTAGCTGCCCAGTACCAGCACGCGAATCCAGAGCCGCTTTTAGAGGCCCTGTCTCCCCGGGAACACGCGGTTTTGTTCAGCCTCTCCAAAGGGCTGACCAGGGAACAGATCGCCCAGGATGCGGTCCTGTCGATTAACACCATCAAAAACACGATTGCCTGTTTGTACCGTAAACTTGGCGCCGTGAACCGGGCGGATGCCATACGCATTGCCATTGCCAGCGGTCTACTCCAGCATAAGGACCAGGCTAAACATATAATCTAAGGGGCGTTAGAGTCGCTCCCATGAAGTACTTTTAGGGGGCCTGCCCCCTTGTCTCGTAAGTTTCTGTAATCTTCAGGCCTCATATACATGATTCCTTGAATAAGGCGGTAAAAATGCAGGAAGATTTTTTTCACAGCAATGCTCCGATTGTTCCGGGTAATCAACCCTATCTGGAGCGGCCCCGGATCGACCGTTTGTTAGAAACGGCTTTACACTACGTGATTATTACTGTAGTCGCGGGCGCGGGATATGGCAAGACCCAAGGGGTATATGCGTTTTTGCATAAATGTAAGCGCCCTACGGTCTGGTTACAGCTTTCCGAACAAGATAACCAGCCCTCCCGGTTCTGGGAGCATTTCACCCAAGCCGTGGCATTTCTTGATAGGGCTAGCGCGGATAAACTGCGGGAGATCGGGTTTCCGGAAACCGAACAGCAATTTGACCGGTATCGGATCATCTCCCGGGACTATGCTGCGTGGGATCGGGAATACCTATTCGTGTACGATGATTTTCACCTCCTTCAAAAGAAAAAGGTGCTGCGTTTTATCGAACGTTCCATCAGCAGGCCTTTCTCGAATAGCAAGTCCATTCTTATTTCCCGGACTAGACCAGCCATAGATATTGAAGATTTCGCGTCCAAGGGCCTGGTAGCCCACATAGACGAAGATGATCTCCGTTTCAGTCAGCAGGAAATTATCGACTATTACCGTAGCCAGAATATACCCGTCTCCCCGGAAACCGCATCCGATATGTACCATGATACCGAGGGCTGGGCCTTTGCCATACACTGTGCCGGGGTATCCTTAAAAAACGGGGGTATTGGGTATGCCCGTTCATCAATGCAATTCAACAGTTTCAAATTCATCGAATATGCCTTTTTTACCGCGCTTTCTCCGGCACTGCAGAAATACCTCATCCGTGTATCCCTCATTGATCATTGGCCCTTGGCGATCCTCACTGAACTGGCTTCTGATCCGGGAATCATTGAAGAACTAAACCAGATCAACTCTTTTATCTCCTTTGATTTTTACCAGAACCGTTACCGGATACACCACTTGTTCCTGAAATATTTACAGGAACAACAGGGTATCCTTTCAGCGCCGGAGAAACAGGAGGTATACGCCATAGCCGCCCGATGGTGCCTGGACAACAACTTAAAAATGGATGCGGTTACGTATTATGAGCGAACCGGGAATTACCAGGCTGTTTTTGATGTGTGTTTTTCCTTTCCTCAAGTCATGCCCTTTAATGTAGCCGCCTTCTTCATGGAGACCCTGGAACGAGCTCCCCCGGATATTTATGATCGCTATATTGACGCCTTTATTATCCGTACTAAGCTCTTGATCAGCCTTAACAAGTTTGATGAAACCGCGGCCTTTCTGAATACCATGAAAAGAATCGGTGAATCCCTGCCTTCATCAGAATTCACCCTAGCCGTTTTATACGCCTATTACGTCATACGGGGTTTTTGGGAGTTGATCACCTGCATTTATACCAAACGCTATACTTTTGCCTGGTATTTTAAGCGGGCGCATGAGTCCTTTTATGGTTCCTTAATTCAGTATGAATTTAAAGGAAGCCATATTGTCTGCCTTGGTTCCCATATCTGTATGGTCAGCAGGCCGGAAAAGGAGGTTATGGAACAGTACATTACCGAGATTACCCAAGCGGTTCCCCATATATCCGCGGTCATGCAAGGCTGCGCCTACGGGATGGACGATCTGGCCCGGGCAGAACTGGCCTATTTCAAAAACGACTTAGCCCAATCAGAATGCTATGCCCTGGAGGCGATCCGCAAGGCCCGGGAAAAAAATCAGTACCCCATAGAAAACCGGGCCCTGTTCTACCTTTTACGGATCCATCTTGCCCAGGGGAATGAAACGGGAATCCAGGAGTGTTTACAGCAGCTCCAGGCCCAGCTTCTTGAAAAAGCCTTTGTAGACCGTCACGCCCTGTATGATATGGCAACAGGCTGGCTTTATACCCACATGAGGCAACCCCATTACGTGGCAGCCTGGTTAAAAAATGATTTTGAAGAAAAGGACTCCTATACGTTTATGCATGGCCTGGAAAGCTTGGTAAAGTTGAAATACCAGGTATCTGAGCAAAGATACGCTGCAGCCTTGGCCTTCCTCGAAAGCCAGAAACATGAATCCGGGATATGGCTCTTTCTGTTTGGCAGGATCGCCTTCCGGATACTGGAAGCGGTGTGCCTGTATCACTGCAAAGAAAAGGATGCCAGTATCCGGGCCTTGGAAGAAGCCTACCAGATGGCAGAATCCAATGCGCTGGACATGCTTTTTATCGAACTGGGTAATGAGATGCGCACCCTTATGACCCTGGCCTTGAATGACACAACCTGCGTCATCCCCAAGGAGTGGCTTAAAAAAATCCGGGGACATGCCGCTACCTATGCCAAAAAATGGTTTAGCCTGGGGAAACGTTACCGGAATCCCCTTTCCGTTCCAGAAGCGCCCTATAGGGCCTTGTCTGACCGGGAACAGAAGATCCTCCTTAACCTTTCCCAAGGGCTGACCCGGGAGGAGATAGCCCAAGCAGCGAACCTTTCCATTAATACGGTGAAGAGCGTTATCAAAAGCGTCTACACCAAACTGGGAGCTCTTAACCGGGCAGATGCGATACGGATCGCCACGAATCGGGGTATGCTTAAAGATATTGATCCTACTAGCCAAGGTGTTTAAGCCCGTTTCAATGTATCAAGGATGGTCTTGAATTGTTCCCGCAAGTACGGTAAACAAGCTCAAAGTGATGAGGGTAAGGGGTTGGCTTGAGGGAGCCGCTCATTGGCTTGAGGGAGCCGCTCATTGGCTTTAGGGAACCGCTCATTGGCTTGAGGGAGCGGCTCATTGGCTTTAGGGAGCCGCTTATTGGCTTTAGGGAGCCGCTCATTGGCTTGAGGGAGCGGCTCATTGGCTTGAGGGAGCGGCTCATTGGCTTGAGGGAGCGGCTCATTGGCTTTAGGGAGCGGCTCATTGGCTTTGGGGAGCCGCTTAGTTGTGGTACATAACCTTGTCCTGAAGGCCGCTTGACCAATTCCCCCTTTTATGTGTATGTTATGGGTAATGTATCGGGGGTGCACCGGTTTCGACTGGTACGGTTCGGGGTGCAGGTTGCAGGTGGAGTGCCGAGCTCCTAATATTCGGCAGCCATTTAATTGCCGATTACGACAATTACGCTCTCGCTGCGTAAACAGCGGAACGCGGAAATCGACCCCGCCGCCTTGAGGGATCGCCTTTCCGTCGCAACCAAGGCTGGTCAAACGTTGTTTCCGGACGGCGTGCGACAAGATCAATCCGGAATAGGGATGGGCCGCGTGCCGCGAAGCCAAGCGCATCCCGACAATCTGATCCGCGGCTAAACCTGTAGCGGCCTGTATTTCGCGTAGTAGGACGCGGGTTCGACTCCCGCCACCTCCATAGGGTGATCTGTATAATCTTGGAACAGGTATTACCGATTCTTTTGGCTTATTTCTTGGAACACATCTTTAAGCGCCAGTACTGCATCCGTGAGAAGGGGATCAAACTGGGTTCCCCGGCCTTCACTGATTACCCGATAAGCCTCGGCATAGGGGAAAGCGATCTTATACACCCGAGGGCATACCAAGGCGTCATAAACATCCACCAGGGAAACGATCCGGGCGGAGAGGGGTATATCATAGCCCTTCATGCCCTGGGGATACCCTTTCCCGTCAAAGCGCTCGTGGTGGCAGTAACAAATATCCCGGCAATGCTTTAAATAGATGGTATCCGTATGGGTCAAGATCGATTCGATAATGTTTTTTCCAATGACCGTATGGGTTTTCATGATCTCAAATTCTTCAGGCGTGAATCTGCCGGGTTTGAGGAGGATCTTATCGGGGATGCCGATTTTTCCTACATCGTGGAGGGCCACGGATTTGACGATTATATCCGGTTCAAGCCTCAACAGTTCATCCGCGTACACCGAGGAAGATTCTAACAGATAGTCTATCAAGGCTTTAGAGAAAAACTGGGTCCGCTTAACATGGTTACCCGACTCAAGGTTACGGTATTCAATGATGTTGGCCATGGTCTGGAGCATATTATCCAGGGTTGCAGTAACCTCTGCGGTCTTTTCCTGCACCATGACTTCCAGGTTGTCGCTATAGTTCTTTAATTCGATCTGGTTCTTCACCCTGAGTTTTACGATCTCCGGAAGAAAGGGCTTAGAAATAAAATCCACGGCCCCTGCAGATAAGGCTTCGCTTTCCGAGTCTGAGGTGGTAATGAAAATCACCGGAATTCGCTGGAGGGTCTTATCGGCCTTCATGGCTTCAAGCATCTGGTAGCCGTTCATTTCCGGCATAAATACATCCAGGAGGATGATCTTGGGAAGCACCGTGGTCCGGCGCAATACCTCCAGAGCCTCTAAGCCGTTTCCTGCGGTAATGACGGTATAATCATCGTGCAATATCTCTTCCAGGATCATCACATTCATTTCCACATCATCTACCACCAAGACCGTAGGAATGGGACTGTTTTTCATAACCATCCTGTATTACCCATATTGCTCAAGAACCTTATCAATACTGATGAGGGTTTGCTCATAACAGCGGGTAATCATTTCAAGAGCATCATCATGTATGATATGGTTTTTAAGGCGCCCTTCCAATTGCATCGCCTGGGTAAAAAGTTCCGTTAAGGAGAGATTCGCGGCCATTCCTTTGATGGCATGAGCCGCGGTTTGGGCGTTTTCATAATCTTTGGCCTGGAGTGCAGCAGTAAGATCCGTAAAATGGGTATCTGCTTTCAGCTTATGCAACAGTTTGACATAGAGCGTTTTATTATGCATCACCCGTTTCAGCCCTTCTGCGACGTTAATATAGACAATCCCCTTTTCATTGATTTCCATAATAGTGTCTGCCATGGTCTCATTCCCCCATACACGTATAATGGACTTGTTTCGGACTGAAGTCCGGCGTACTTTAGTCTGAAACAAGTCTCCCAAAAAACGTGGACTTCTTGACGAAATCCACGTTTTTTGTTGTTTTTAAGCGGAAGTTATTCGGAAACTTCAGTTTCCGAATAACTCTACTATAATTGACTATATGAGGATAGTCTAGTACGCTAGGTTCCTAAGGCTCATAGGTTGAGGGGTGGAAAAATAATGGAAATGCGTTATAGGGCAAGGCGGCTACGGGGGAGCGATACGCTCCGCAGAATGGTCCGGGAAACGAGACTTTCCCAGGACGCCTTGATCTATCCGGTGTTTGTCAAAACAGGAAAAAACATCCAAGAACCAATCGCTTCTATGGAAGGCCAGTACCGGTACAGTGTGGACCGCTTAGGCTCTCTCTATGAACAGATCCTTAAAACAGGAGTTAGAAAGGTACTTTTCTTCGGCCTGCCTGAGGAAAAAGACCCCCAGGGAAGCGGCGCGTACCGGCAGGACGGGATCATCCAGTCCGCATTACAGTACACCGCTGCCCATTATCCTGAAATCTTCCGAATTACCGATGTGTGCATGTGCGAATATACCAGTCATGGTCATTGCGGAATCCTTTCGGGGGACCAGGTGGACAATGACCAGACCCTCCCCTATTTGGCCAAGATTGCCCTTTCCCACGCAGAAGCAGGCGCGCAGATGCTGGCCCCTTCGGATATGATGGATGGACGGGTGGGGGTCATCCGGCATGCCTTGGATAGCAATGCCTACACTGCCTTGCCGATCATGGCATATACGGTCAAATACAGTTCTTCCTTCTACAGCCCTTTCCGGGCTGCAGCGGATTCTACGCCGGCTTTTGGGGATCGGAAGACCTATCAGATGGACTATCACAATAAGAAAGAGGGTATCCAGGCGGCATTGCGGGACATCCAGGATGGAGCGGATATCGTCATGGTGAAACCTGCCCTAGCCTACTTAGACGTGATTCAACGGGTTGCCGAACAGGTTATGGTACCGGTGGCCGCGTACAGTGTGAGCGGAGAGTACGCCATGATAAAGGCTGCTGCTCAGGCCGGGTATATCGACGAGGCAAATGTGGTCTGTGAAAGTACGGTGAGCATATTTAGGGCAGGAGCTCAGATATTGATAAGCTATTTCGCCCGGGAAATTGCGGGATGGATTGCCCAAGGGAGGATCGGGTAATGAAAGCGCTACAACCCTTGATCCGTTCCACAGAGCTTTTTGCCGAGGCGAAGGAACTGATCCCTGGAGGGGTGAACAGTCCGGTCCGGGCTTTTCGGGGAGTAAACCGGGATCCCATCTTCATCGACCATGCAGATGGGCCCTTCATCTACGATGTGGACGGGAATCGTTATATTGATTATATCGGTTCTTGGGGACCCTTGATCCTGGGGCATAATCACCCGGAAGTTTGCAAAGCAGTGCAGACCGCATCTGCTAAAGGCCTCTCCTTCGGCGCAGCAACTGAAGGAGAGGTCCTCATGGCACGGCTGATGACCAGCCTGGTTCCATCCCTGGAGATGGTCCGGATGGTCAATTCCGGTACTGAAGCCACCATGAGCGCCCTGCGGGCGGCTCGGGGATTCACTGGAAGGGACAAGATCGTCAAATTTGCAGGCTGTTACCACGGCCATAGCGATGCGTTGCTGGTCAAGGCAGGTTCCGGACTCTTGAGCGAAAGTACGCCGGACAGCGCAGGGGTTCCAACTGCCTGTACAGCGGATACGCTGGTTGCCTCCTTCAATGATGTAGACAGCGTGGAGCAGCTCTTTACACATCACCCCAAACAGATTGCCGCGGTTATTGTGGAACCGGTAGCGGCTAATATGGGGGTGGTGCTGCCGGATAGGGGGTTTCTGGAGGGGCTCCGGGAGATCTGTTCTGTAGAGAGGGCGCTCCTGATCTTTGACGAGGTGATTACCGGTTTCAGATTAGGTCTTGCGGGCGCTCAAGGCTACTACGGGGTACAGCCGGATCTCACGGCCTTTGGCAAGATAATCGGTGGTGGAATGCCTGTAGGCGCCTACGGAGGCAGACGGGAGATCATGGAGCTGATCTCCCCTAGCGGACCGGTTTATCAAGCGGGCACGCTTTCAGGGAATCCGGTGGCCATGGCCGCAGGACTATGCCAGCTCCAGTTCCTACAGGATCATCCTGAAGTGTACGGCCATATTAATCATCTGGGGAATATGCTCTTTACCGGCCTTACTGAGATCAGTAGCCGGGCTGGTGTACCCTGTTCGGTAAACCATATCGGTTCTCTGGGTTCCCTCTTTTTCACTAATGAAAAGGTAAAGGACTTCAAAACTGCGAGAACCGCGGATACCAAGCAGTATGCCCGGTATTTTGCCTATCTGATTGAGCGGGGTATATACCAGGCGCCGGCTCAGTTTGAAGCCTTGTTTGTTTCCTATGCCCATACCGAAGCAGAAATACACAAAACCCTGGAAATCGTGGAAGATTTTTTCCGCATCCCCATTAGGTAAAACAACATACTCCAGGAGATTTCTTTTCAGGAACCTCAGCCCCTCCACAGGAAGGGGTGTAATTTTTCACTGAATCGCCCGTAATGCCTCAAAATAAGAAATCTAACCATAGCCATATTACTCACGGGCAGCAGTGGCAAGGGACGGTTGCCGCATGAGGACCTCTCGGAGGTTCTGCTCCATCTGCGCATCAACTGCCCGGTGAACCTCCTGTTGGAGCTGTAGTTTTGATACCGCCTGACCAGTTCCGCCTTGGCTTGATCACCGAGGTCCGGGGAATCTAGGAGCCGTTGGCAGGGGCTGCGGGGCCGGTCATAGACCTTGCGAACCTTGGCTCCCACCCAGGTCTTGCCCATGAGTTTGATAGTGGGCAGGAAATAATTCAAGAAGGATCACCGGGAGCGGCAGCCATCGGCGAGAGCCTTGAGTTCGGCGGGGGTGTCGAAACGGCGGCAGCCGGCATACTCCCGGACGCACGTGAGGTTTTTCTGTTCGACGAAACCGTTGTCGTTTTTCTTGTAGGGCCTGGTGCGGGTAAAGGTGATGCCGCGGGAATCACACCAGGACAGGAGGGAAGGGTTGATACACTCCGAGCCGTTGTTGCGGTCGATGCCCCGGAGGGGAAAGGGAAGGCGGGATTGGATGTCCGGGAGGGCGTGGAGAATCCATGGGTGGGCTTTATTGAGGAGGGGGCGGAGTTCCGTCCAGCCTGAGGAGCCATCGGTGGCGGTTAAGGTGAGGCCGGACTAAAGTCCGCAAACTCCCCCGAATCCCGTTTTCCGCAGTGGGG
>JAISOX010000051.1 GCA_031275325.1 Treponema sp. | reverse complement strand
CCCGCGCCGTACATCGGGGATGCTATCCCCTGCCGCCCGCAGACTGCCAAGCAGCCGCTTTATTATTCCCTCTCCCATTCCCCCACTTTATCATGTTTTTTAAAATGAGAATTGCTGGGCTCATCCCATTCCCGCTTTTACTTGACAAGCAATTTAGCGCCGTGTTATAACCAGGACAGGAAATACAGACTTTCATGCCAGGTTGAGCGCATGAATCCTTGGATTAGTCTTGGAAGTTCGGTTGCTTGAAACGAAGATTCAGGCTTTTTATTTAAGGCTTGAGGGAGCAAAAACAGGGAGGTTTTGAGGAACATGAGGAGAATATGGATAAACAAGAGGTGATAAGGTTTTTCGACCGCCTTGCCCCGTCCTGGGATGCAGGACCTGCCCCTGATGAGGTAAAGCTTGCGGTTATTCTGGATTATGCCGGGATACAAGCAGGCCTTTCAGTGCTGGATGTGGCCTGCGGTACGGGGATATTGTTTCCCTATTATCTGGAACGGGGGGTGCGTTGTATCACCGGGGTGGACATGGCCCCTGGTATGATCCAGCAGGCCCGGCTGAAACACCAGGACCCCCGTATTACCCTGATCTGCGGGGACATAGAAACCCTCTCTTGGTCTGAGCAATTTGACTGTTGTATGGTCTACAGCGCCTTTCCCCATTTTGAAGATCCCGCACGTTTGATTACTGCCTTGGCTAAAACCGTGGCGCCTGGAGGCAGGCTCACCGTGGCCCACAGCGAAAGCCTGGAGCAGATCAATCACCGCCACATCCATCATGCCCAGACCGTCTCGACCCTGCTGTTACCGGCAGAGGGATTGGCCGCCCTGTTTGGGCTGTTCTTTGAGGTTACTCGTATTGTATCCACTGATGGGATGTATGTGGTTTCAGGCATTAAGAAACCTGGGGACCCCTGTATGGGGCATGTGGTAGCCTTGTCCTAGGTAAGCCTCTTGTCTTACCTAAGCCAAGCTCCTTGCCTTACCTGGGACAAGGCCCTTGCCTTACCTGGGACAAGGCCCTTGCCTTACCTGAGCCAAGACCCTTGTCTTACCTAAGCCAAGCCTCTTGCCTTACCTGAGCCAAGCTCCTTGCCTACCTGGGACAAGGCCCTTGTCTACCCCTAGCTTAGAGCCTATCCGCCGTAAGTTCGACCAAGACTTTTTTCTACTAAAAGTCCGCCATTCCAGGAATGAACCCTCATGTATCCGAATAATTCGTGGAAATGAGCGTTCATTCGCGGACTTAAAGAAACATGAGATTTCATCGAATTCACGTTGACCAGGCTGTTGTGGCAATCACCCAAGGCAGCGGTTAGGCTTCCTGGAAAAGCTGGATATGCCGCTTACCGGAGTGGTTCAATTCAGGATGTGCCGAGTTTAGCCAAAAATTGCTCCTCGCTAATCAGGGGAATCCCCCAGTCCCGGGCCTTCTTGTTTTTGGAAGAACCCGATTCAGGATCCGGGGTTACGAGAAAGGACAGGTCCTTCACCACCGTGGATTTTACCGTGCCTCCCAGAGCCTTTACCTTTTGGCTTGCCTCGCTGCGTTTCATGGTGGAGAGTTCTCCGGTGAAGCAGAAGGAAAGCCCCCGCAGGGGCTGGGTGGTATCCGGCGGCGGAGGGGCGATGGAGATGATCCCCGCGGCTAAGACCTTATCCATATCCGCTGCGGTTTCCTCTAAACCCGTACAGATGGTTTGAGCGGTAATGTCCCCCAGGCCGTACACCTCCGCGAGTTCCTCCACCGAGGCGGCACGGAGCTTATCCAGGGTATTAAAGCCCGCGGCAACCACCTTTTCCATAATGGTTTCTCCCACCCCTTCAAAGTCAAAGCCCGCCACAAATGCCGCTAGGGATAACGCGCGCTGGGTACGAATATGGCGGATCACCTTAGCCGCGGAAAGGTCCCCCATACGCTCGAATTCCGCTACCTCCTCCTTGGTGAGGGTATACAAATCACTGATCCCCTGGATCCGCTTTGTATCAAAGAGCTGACGGAGCAGCTTCTCCCCCAATTCCCGGATATCAAGAACCGCAACCCACTTTTGGATCCGGTGGAGGATCCGCTTGGGACACCCTGGATTGGGACAATAAAGCCGGGTTCCCCCGTCTTCCAGGAGGGTTCCGCAACTTCCGCAGGTAGTGGGAAAGGGGATATCCTGGGTTTCAAGCGCTCCCGGTACTGCTCCTGCTGGAGCAAGCCCTTCGATTTTCGGGATGATTTCCCCCCGTTTAACCACCGAAACCGCAGACCCTATTTTAAGACCCAAGGAGCGAATCATATCAGGGTTATTAAGATTGGCCCGCTGTACCGTAGTTCCGGCCAGACGTACCGGGTCTACCACTCCGATAGGGGTATAGGTTGACCCTGATTCGCTCCACTCCACTGTTCGAAGGATACTGTAGGCCACCTCTAAGGCAAACTTGAAGGCTATTTGCCGTTCAGGCCGATCCCGGCGGAGGTCCGCCATATCGGTCTTCCGGTCTTTGACCACGAGGCCGTCAATGTCTACCGGCAGGGAAGCCCGCTGTTCCGCTACTTCTTCCCGGTAGGCAATAACCGCCTCTGCATCGGTAAAGGTCTTGGTTTCCGTAACCCTAAAGCCCTGCGCTTTAAGCCAGTGCACCTTTTCCAGTTCGTCCTGAAAGTACCGGTCATCCCCTGCAGCCGCCGCATCATAGCAGATCAGGGACAGATCCTCACAGCCCTCCCCGTCTTTGCGCCGCATAAGGCCGTTAGCCGCATTTCGGCAGTTGGCTTTTTCCCGGTACCGTTCCTGCCAGACCTGCCGGGTCATCACCACTTCTCCCCGCACCCCCCCGGTAAAGGGAATATTCAGTTCCGGGATCACCCCAGCCATGCGCCGGGCATTCCGGGTGATCTCATCCCCCACAAGGCCGTCCCCCCGGGTAATCGCCCGGAGGAGTTTCCCCTGTTCGTATTGCAGCTCCAAACTTGCCCCATCCAGTTTGTACTGAACCACAAAGGTCTCCGGCGCGATTTTCGCCGCCCACTCCCGGAATTCCTCAGGATTCGCGGCTTTGTCCTGGCTTCCCATGGGGATGAGATGCCGGGCTTTGGGAAAACCGTCTAGTGCATCTGCGCCTATCCGGTGCAGTACCGGGCTGTTAGGTTTAAGTTGCTTGAGGGTATCCCAGAGCAGGTCAAATTCCTGGTCAGAAATCTCCGCCTCACCGTTATAATAGGAGGCCTGATATGCACGGATCTGGGCTTCTAAGGTTTCCACGGTTTGCCCCGGGGCAGCCGGGAATTCCTTTGGTTCATGGCGGTTTGCAGGGTTGGTATCTTGAGTTGGGGTCTTCTTCATTTTTTAGCCTCAAAAATAATTTCATACACTTCATGGGCTTTATCAAGCCCTTTTCGCTCAAAAGCGGTCTCAGGCCGCCAGCGCTGGGGCTCGGCAAAGCCTCTATAGGGATTCACCAGATTCGGGGTAGCGGTCAACTCCCCCAAGGCCCAATCCCCATAGTCTGCCCAGTCGGTAACCATGTAAATATACCCGCCGGGGCAGAGCTTACAGGCCAGCAGGTTCGTAAAAGGCCGGGTCATCAGCCGCCGCTTATGGTGCCGCTTTTTAGGCCAAGGATCAGGAAAAAATATATGAAAGCCCCGGACTGAGCGGTCGGGGATCATGGTTTCAAGGACCGCCACCGCATCTGCTTCGATGATCCGGAGATTCCCCAAGCGCCGGCGTTCAATCTCCCAGAGAAGCCGTCCAATACCCGGACGATGGACTTCAATCCCCAGATAATTGACGCGAGGATTATCCTGAGCAATCTGGGCAGTGGCAATACCCATACCAAAGCCTATCTCAATGATCAGCGGCTGAACCTTGCCAAAGAGGGCTTCGTAGTCTAAAGGGGCTGGGTTATAAGGAATACCATAGCAGGGAAGGAGGGTTTCATAGGCCCGGCGCTGGGCTTCGCTCATACGCCCTGAACGGCGCACATAACTTTTAATCCGGCAGGACGTGGTTTCTTCTTGCATCCGAGGAGTGTACTGCTTATGAAAGGACATAACAAGTCAGGCACCTGCGGTGGGCGCGCTTGCAGCGGGCGTTATGGGGGGCGGAGGTGTTCGGGGGAGCGGCTTACGTCCCTTCGTTCCTGCCGCCTGCGGCGCGTTCTCACTTCTACCGTGGTCAAGTACCGTGGGCATAGTTCCAAAGCGGCAAAGACTCGAAGCAAGGGGCGACCCGTTCTCTTACTGCCACGGCTATACAGGGGCAGTAAACCCCCTGGGGGCATGACAGTTCGCGGGGGGAGGGGTATAATTATCCTAAGGGTTTATCTAATCTATACATGTTCATGTAAAAAAGCAAGAAATCCACATAAAGAGGTGTAGAAGATGAAAGCACGGTATCGGTTTACGGCATGGGCGCGCCTGGGCTTGGCTCCAAAGCGGCAAAGACCTGAAGCAAGGAACGCCCCGCTTGCTTCCCATCGCGGCCCTTCACGGGCAGTAAACCCCCTGGGGGGCCCGCTGGGGGGCTTGCTGGCGGGGCTGTTGCTGTTCGCCAGTGCAGGGCTGGGGTTTGGGCAGACGGTTTCTTTGGAAGGGGCCATTGCCGGGGCCTTGGAGGGGATACACCAGAAAGCGCCTGCCGGAGCAGTGGCGGCAGTGGCCCAGTTCCAGGCGGACTCCCCAAAGCTCTCGGACTATGTCCTGGGGGAACTGGCCAGCGGCCTGGTGAGCCGGGGACGGGTGAAGGTGGTGGAACGGCAGCAGATCAACATGGATATGGTGCAGAAGTCCCTGGCCTTTGACATGACCGGTATGGTGAGCGACGAGTCAGCCCAGTTCATCGGGCATTTT
>JAISOX010000050.1 GCA_031275325.1 Treponema sp. | reverse complement strand
AAAATGCCCGATGAACTGGGCTGACTCGTCGCTCACCATACCGGTCATGTCAAAGGCCAGGGACTTCTGCACCATATCCATGTTGATCTGCTGCCGTTCCACCACCTTCACCCGTCCCCTGCTCACCAGGCCGCTGGCCAGTTCCCCCAGGACATAGTCCGAGAGTTTCGGAGAGTCCGCCTGGAACTGGGCCACTGCCGCCACTGCCCCGGCAGGCGCTTTCTGGTGTATCCCCTCCAGAGCCCCGGCAATGGCCCCTTCCAAAGAAACCGTCTGTCCAAACCCCAGCCCTGCACTGGCGAACAGCAGGACCAACACCGCAAACCCACAACGCACCTTCATCTTCATGCTCTCCTTTACGTTAAGTATTGCTCTTCACGTGAACATAGTATAGCGGAAATACCTATTTATAGTAACTAAAAAGTCCCTCCCCGCCAGCGTGGGCACGCCGGTTATGCCGGCATAAGTAAGCCTGTTCAGGGGCGTGAAGTAAGCCTGTTCAGGGTTGTGAAGTAAGCCTGTTATGCTGACATAACTAAGCCTATTATGCTGGCAACGATAAGCCTTCGCGGGATGCTGCGATAAGCCTTCGCGGGATGCTGCGATAAGCCTTCGCGGGATGCTGCGATAAGCCTTCGCGGGGCGCTGTGATAAGCCTTCGCGGGATGCTGCGATAAGCCTTCGCGGGGCGCTGCGATAAGCCTTCGCGGAATGCGCGATGCGGTTGGCTGCCGCGGGCTCAAGTCCGTTGCAGGTCATGTAGTTTCTTGCCAACGAACCCTTGGTTCGCGGGCTGTGCAATTTAAGCCTGTTCAGGGTCATGAACTAAGCCTGTTCAGGGTCGTGAACTAAGGCTGTTCAGGGTCGTGAACTAAGCCTGTTCAGGGTCATGAACGAGGCCTGTTCAGGGTCATGAACGAGGCCTGTTCAGGGTCATGAACGAGGCCTGTTCAGGGTCATGAACGAGGCCTGTTACGTCGGCATAACTAAGCCTGTTATGCCGGCATAAAGCGGTATTTTTAGAAAAATAGAAAAATAGGATAAAGAGGAAAAGTGTTCGAAACGTGCAGGTTCCGAACAACGTGATTGACGGAGGTATGGTATGGGGAAACATACAGGAGCGCTCGTGGAGGATCGGGCGTTAATTTATCAGCTTGAAGGACGGCCTCGTTTAACGGTGGCCCTCCCCCTGGGCTTACAGCATGTTTTGTCTATGTTTATCGGGAATTTGGCGCCGGTCCTGGTCTTGGCAGGAATAGCCAGCAATGCTACGGGGCAACCGATTGTAAGCCCTGAACAGCGGATGCTCATGGTCCAATGCTGCATGTTTGCTTCAGGGATGACGACCTTGATTCAACTGTACCCTTTGAAACTGGGTAAACACTATCAAATCGGCGCGGGCTTGCCCATTGTCATGGGTACGGCCTTCGCCTTTGTGCCGACCATGCGTACCTTAGGCGCGGCATACGGTATCAATGCCATCTTAGGGGCTATCATGGTAGGCAGCTTCGTGGAGATCCTCATGGGCTTGTTCATCAAACCGCTGAAGAAGTTCTTCCCTCCGCTGGTTATCGGAGCCGTGCTTATCACCATTGGGCTGCACTTACTGCCCGTGGGGGTCCAGTATTTTGCCGGGGGCGCGGGCCCGGAAGCCAATGCGGGGATTGCGGTGGATTTAGTTTCCCAGGGAAAGGAAGTGCCGGTCAGTGTTGCCCTGCAGGCCCTGCAATACGCTTCATGGCAGAACCTTTTGATAGGGGGTACGGTATTTCTGGTGATCCTCTGTCTGCAGCGTTTTGCCAAGGGTATGGTTAAAATATCCGCCATCCTCATAGGTATTGTGGTGGGCTATATCGTGGCTATTATCCTGGGGCAAGTTGATTTTAGAGGGGTTCTCGACGCCCCCTTCCTTGCGGTGCCTATCCCCTTCTCTATCCGGCCTGCATTCAGGATAGAAGCCATCCTGGGCATGTCGGCAATCTACGTGGTGTCCGGCTTGGAAACCATGGGTAACATCAACGGCATTACGGTAGCCGGTTTCGACCGGGAAGCCGCCATCAAGGAAACCTCTGGCGCAGTCATGGCGGATGCTGCAGGTTCGCTCTTTGCCGCGGCCTTTAATACCCTGCCCAATACCGCGTTCGGCCAGAACGCCGGCATCGTTGCTATGACCAAAGTGGTGAACAAATGGTGTATTGCTATGGGCGCCTTCGTATTGATAGTTGCAGGGTTCTGTCCAAAAATAGGGGCGGTTTTTTCCGTCATGCCTTCCAGCGTTTTGGGAGGCGCGGTGATTACGGTATTTGCTATGATCATGCTGAACGGGATCAAGCTGCTCTCCAAAGCGGGGTTTTCTGATAGAAACCTGCTTATTCTGGCCATTACCTTTGGGGTCGGTTTAGCCGTAGGGGATAACAAGCTCTTGGTTGACCATCTGCCCACGGCATTACAGTTCATTTTCAGGGATACCACCGTGGCGGTGTGTGTGATTTCGGTGGCGGCCAATCTGATTTTCCCTCCGTCGGATACGGAGAAAGCGCTCTTGCTGCAAGCGCAAAAAGATGCGGCCCTGGAGGATGTAGGTCAATAGGGTTCAAGCCGGGACATCCCGGCTGAACATCAGGATGAAGGAGCAGGTGAGACCCGTATTAGTGGGAAATATACGATACGAGAGAGGTGTATCATGAGTGAAATAATGCGTCCCCTCGCATTTTCGGATCTTGTCCGTTGGATTCAAACGGAAGCAAGGAACAGCAATTCGGTGTTTGGGATACGGAAGGATCGATTCTACCGGAACTCAAGCGGTACAGGAATCACCCTGTTTGGGACGAAGATCGCTTCGCCCTTGGGACCTGCCGCAGGGCCCCACGCCCAGCTTACCCAAAACATCCTGGCAGCGTACCTTGCAGGAAGCCGGTTCATTGAGCTTAAAACCGTACAGACCATGGACGGGGAGGAACTGCGGAAATGTGTGGCCCGGCCCTGTATCAACGCGATGGATGAGGGATACAACGTGGAATGGTCCACCGAGCTTACGGTCCAGCAGGCGTTTGAAGAGTATGTCAAGGCCTGGTTTTTAGTCCATGTCTTGGCCAAGGAGTTCGCCTTAGAGGATCCCCTGGGGCTTATCTTTAATATGAGCGTCGGCTACAGCCTGGAAGGTATTCAATCTCCCAAGATCGATGCGTACATCGAAGGGATGCGGGACGCCTCTGGTTCGCCTATCTGGAACGCCTGTTATGACTCCCTTAAAGCGAAGCTCCCTTCGTTTCAACGATTCACCCAAAAGGATTTGGATGCCATCCCCCGCGCGGTTTCTTCCAGTATCACCTTATCCACCCTCCACGGTTGTCCCAAAGAGGAGATCGAAAAGATTGCCCGCTACCTGCTGGCAGATAAGGGGATGCATACCTACATTAAATGCAACCCAACCCTGCTTGGCTATGAAACCGCGCGTCAGCTCTTGGACAATATGGGGTATGGGTATATCTCCTTTGACGATCACCACTTTAAGGACGACCTTCAGTTTAGCGATGCAGTGGGGATGCTCCGGCGTTTGCAGGCCCAGGCCCAGGATAAAAAGGCGGCCTTTGGGGTCAAGATCACCAACACCTTCCCGGTAGCCATTACCAAGCAAGAACTCCCCGGCGAAGAAATGTATATGTCCGGGCGCGCGCTGTTTCCCCTTTCCATTACCGTGGCCCAGCGCTTATCCCAGGAATTTAACGGAACCCTTTCTATCTCCTATTCCGGCGGGGCGGATTTCTTTAACCTGTCGTCCATCCTTGAAACCGGTATCCGGCCGGTTACCATGGCAACGAACCTGCTTAAACCCGGAGGATATGAACGGCTCAAACAGCTTGCGGAGCTTGCCGAAACCGCGCTGTCCCGGTTGGATCCTGGGCTTACCGGTATCCAGGTCCATACCCTGAATACCCTGGCAGCGCAGCTTACCGGGCAAAAACGGCACCGTAAAGCATACCGGCAGGGGGGCTTGCGGAAAACCGCGTCGGTTCTGCCGCTCTTTGACTGTGCAAAAGCGCCCTGCCAAGAGGGAGGCTGTCCCTTGCATCAGCAGATTCCCGCGTATCTGGAAAAAGTCGCGGCCGGTGAGTATGAAGCGGCTCTTGAAATTATCCTCCGGGATAATGCCGCGCCCTCTATCACCGGCACCCTCTGCGATCACCGGTGTCAACAGATCTGTACCCGGGTTGATTACGATAATTCCCTGGAAATCCGCCAGGCCAAGCGTATTACCGCAGAACATGCGGAAGATGCCTACGTCAATGCGCTGAAGCCGGTTCCCCTCAAGACCGATAGGTCCGTGGGGATCATCGGCGCAGGCCCTGCAGGTATAGCCGCTGCGGTATACCTCAGGAGAAACGGCGTACCGGTTAAGGTGTATGAAAAACGGGATACGGCCTATGGCATTGTCCGGCATGTTATTCCTTCTTTTAGGATCAGCCAGGAGGCCATTGATCGGGATTTGCGGCTTGCGGAAAAACTTGGGGTGGAGTTCATCTTTGGGGTGGACGAGCATTATTCCCTCTCCAGCCTTAAAAAGGAACATGCCTTTGTAGTGCTTGCCACGGGAGCCTGGAAAGCGGGAAGTTCTCCCGTCGATTCTGGGGATACCATGGATGCCCTCCAATTCCTGGAAGCCTTCAAAGCCTCAGGCGGTTCCCTGGATCTAGGCAAGTATGTGGCGGTTATCGGTGGCGGGGATGTGGCCATGGACTGCGCCCGGGCGGCAAAACGGAACCCTGGGGTTGAAAAGGTAAGCATCGTGTACCGTAGGACCAAAGATTTTATGCCTGCCCAGCAAGAAGAACGGGAAGATGCCTTGGCAGAAGGGGTAGCAATCATCGAACTCTGCGCCCCGGAAAGTTTTAAGGCGGGCATCCTCCGGTGTGAAGTGATGCGTCTCGGGGATTACGATGAATCTGGACGGCGGAGCATAGCCGGTACAGGTACCCATGTAGAACTGCCCTATGATCGGGTAATTGGCGCGGTAGGCGCCCGGGTGGATACGGCCTTGTTTACCCAGAACAGCATAAGCCTGAACCATAAGGGTTTTCCGGTTCTGAATGCCGCGCTGGAAAGCTCTGTCCCAGATGTTTATATTGCCGGGGACTGCAAGGCTGGAGCGGCCACCGTGGTTAAGGCCCTGGCAGACAGCAAAACCATAGCCCAGGACATTTTACGGAAACTCCATATCCCCGCTGATTTTGTGCAGGTGAAACTCCAGTCAGATAAAGAGGCCCTGTACGCCAAGAAAGGGATCGTGGCCCCTTCGCTGCCTGGGAATACCGATGCCTATCGGTGTCTTTCCTGCGGGGAAATCTGCGAGCTCTGCTGTGACGTATGCCCGAACCGGGCAAATGTTATGGTAAACGCCGCATCGTCCTTGAGTGCAGGAGGCCATCAGGTGGTACACATCGACCGGCTATGCAATGAGTGTGGAAACTGCGCAGTTTTCTGCCCTCACCAAGGAGCTCCCTATAAGGACAAGTTCACGGTGTTTTCCTGCGAGGAAGATTTCACCCAGAGCCAGAATGCGGGGTTCTTGTCCCTAGGCGCAAGTACCTTCAAGGTGAGGCTTGCGGATAAATCGGTCCTTACCTGGCATGGGGAGCCGGGAGGGATTCCCCGGGAAGCGGCCCAGATGATCGATCTGCTTATGCAGACCTATAGCTATATGGTAACGGAGGTTTAACCATGCTCTTAATTGGAAATGGAAAAGTCGTTACAAGAGACGACGCTTGTCCGTTTATTGAAAACGGTGCGGTCGCCATTGACGGCAGGGTGATCACTGAAGTGGGTGAAACCGGTGCAGTCAAGGCAAAATACCCGGATGCTGACTATATTGATGCCCGGGGGCGCTTGGTCATGCCCGGTTTCATCAACACCCACATGCATTATTACAGTACTTTTGCCCGGGGCATGAGTCTTGGAGGGAAACCGGCAACCACTTTCGGCGAAGTACTGCGGGGACTGTGGTGGCGGCTCGACAAGCAGCTTACCCTGGAGGATGTGTATTACAGCGCGGTGGGCCCCATGATTGACGAAATCCGTTCAGGGGTTACCTCGGTGATCGATCATCACGCCAGCCCCTATGCAGTGGAAGGGAGCCTCTTCAAGATTGCCGAGGCAGCCCAGCGTTTCGGTATCAGGAGTAACCTCTGTTACGAGATTTCCGACCGGGACGGTGAATCCATAAAAGATGCGGGCATCAAAGAGAATGTGGATTTTGCGAAGTACTGCAAAGCGCAAAATGATGATATGCTGAAAGCCCTTATCGGGATCCATGCGCAACTCACCATCAATGAGAAGACCCTGCATCAGTGCCTCGACGCTGCTGCAGGCCTTGACGTGGGATTTCACATTCACGCAGCAGAGGGCATCGAAGATGTGGTTGACGCCTTGGCAAAATACAATATGCGGGTCATTGAACGATTGCATCATTATAAGGTGCTTTCAGACAAAACCATCGCGGTGCATTGTATCCACATCACCCAGGAAGAGATGGATCTGCTCAAAGACAGCGGCGTTGCCGTCGTACACAACCCTGAGTCGAATATGGGAAATGCCGTAGGGGTTTCGCCGGTCCTTGCCATGTTGAAGAAAGGGATCCTGGTAGGTATGGGTACTGACGGTTACACCGCGGATATGACCGAATCCTATAAGGTAACGGCGATTTTGCATAAACATGCGGCTCAGGTTCCTTCGGTTGCCTGGGCAGAGCCGCCGCAGATGCTTTTTCAGAACAACAAGCGGATTATGGAACGGTTCATACAAGGCAAGATCGGTACGCTCAAAAAGGATCACTATGCGGACCTTATTATCGTTGATTATAAGGGGCCGACGCCGGTAAATGAAAACACCATCAACAGCCACATCCTCTTCGGTATCACCGGCAGGCATGTGGATACCACCATTATCAACGGCAAAATCGTGATGAAAGACCGGGAACTTCTGGAGATCGATGAAGAAGAGCTTTTGGCAAAATCCCGGGAACAGGCCTTGAAGTTGTGGAAACGAATTTAAAATACCGCTTCGCCGGAAGCGCTTCCTAGAAGCCTATGGGTCATTCCTATCCCAGGAATGACCCGTACTTTTTGAAGCCGCTATGGAGCCGGAATAGGAACCATGAAACCGCGCGGGGGGCACAATTCCCCTTCTTGGATTACCTGCCGGTTTCTCCTGCATTTAGGGATAGGACCGCTTAAAGGCCTTTACCCGGGCAGAGGCTAGGGCGGTGAGGGGAGACCGGTCCCCCCGGATGAGGTATTGATAACCCAAACCCGCGATCATGGCGCCGTTATCTCCGCAAAGCGCGAGGGAGGGGAAGATACAGTGCAGGTCCTGCCGTTTACCCAGCAGGCGCCGGAGATAGGAATTGGCGGCCACCCCGCCCCCGGCTACAACGGTACGAAGCCCTGTATCTTCTACTGCCCGAAAAAGGCTGCGGAGGAGGATGTCCACTGCGGTTTTTTGAAAGGATGCCGCAATATCCTCAGGGCGTACCTCGGAAGCAGGCTTCTGGCGGAATTGCTCCAGTTGATTGATCACCGCGGTCTTGAGCCCTGAATAGGAGAGATCATACCGATGTTCCCCCTTGTACAGCTTGGGCAGGGGAAAATTGAAGGCTAAGGGATCTCCTGTTTGCGCGAGTTTATCTATGACCGCCCCTCCAGGATACCCAAAGCCGTAATGATTGGACACCTTATCAAAGGCTTCCCCTACGGCGTCATCAATGGTGGTTCCTAGAACCGTAACCGCATCAAAATCATCCGCCCGGCAGATAATACTGTGTCCCCCGGAAACCAGAAGCCCCAAGAACGGGTATTCCGCAGGTACGGTCCGGGCAATCGTGGATTCGGATAGCTGGGAGGCGTAAAGGTGAGCCAGCATGTGGTCCACGGCGATAAAGGGGATATTTTGAGCCCAGGCAAAGGCCTTAGCAAAGGAAAGCCCTACCAGGAGGGAACCTAACATGCCTGGGTGCGCGGTTACTGCAACCCCATCCACGCCGGCGGGCTCTAAACCGGCTTTAAGGAGCGCTTCTTGCACAACTCCATAAATCCATTCAGTATGTTTACGGCTTGCGATCTCCGGGACTACCCCTTTGTACATCGCGTGAAAGGGAATCTGCGTAGCCACTACATTGGAGAGAACCCATGTTCCGTCTTCCACCACTGCAGCGGCGCATTCATCACAGGATGATTCAATACCAAGGATTTTCATTTTTCTAGCATACCCTGGTTTCATCGGCTGCGCAAGAAACCCCTCCGGCACGCAGCCCGCGGGAACCTATAAAGCGGCAGGGGCAGTAAAAAAAGCCCGTCCGCCGGTTGGCTTTGTCCTAAGGGGAACGGTTACGGGCACGTTCCTGCATGAAACGGGATACCGTGGCAAAGGAATACCCCCGTTTTATCAGGACGGGATATAATTCCGCCAAGGTCGCCGCCAGTTCAGCGGACCAGGTATGGCCGATCAGCACCGCGGCTCCCTTCTGCGCCGCCTTGTGAAGCCCTTCTTCCACAGATTGGATCATGGCGGTCTTCTCCTGAATATTGTCTACAAACACATCCCGTTCCCCAATGGGTATTCCCAGGCGTTTTGCCGCAGCCGGCGCTGCGGTATCCGCGATAGTCCGGGAATCAAGAAAATAGATGCCTTGTTCCCGGCACAGGGTCAGTATGGTCTCCATAGCCTCAGGAACCCTGGTGATCTTGGAACCCTGGTGGTTATTCATCCCCGCCACCGGGCCTATTTCCGCTAAATTACCTTCTACCACTGCCCGGATGGTTTCGGCAGACATCCCTGCATAAATGGCCTGCGGCCCAGGGTCCTGCCCTCCCAGAGCTTCCATAGGCTGATGGAGGAACAGTTCCTTTCCTGCAGCCCGTATACGCCGGGCAGCTTCCACGGAATGGGGAAGCCCTGGCAATACCGCAATGGTCAGGGGGCCGGGAAAGCGCAGAAACGGCTCCAGTTCCTCCAGGTTATTTCCCGCATCATCAATGACAAACACCAGGGTTCCCTGGTACCGGGGTTGGGGGGGCTGTTCAACCGGGGGGGCAGCGGCTTCCAGGTACAGCGGTTCCCCATCGGCCTGGGAAGATTCCCTTCCTGCAGGGGCTTGCGCATCAAGGGTCTCCTCTGGTTCAGGAACTAAAGGCGCTTGAGGCGTATCTTGGGGATAGCTTGGGGTATCCGCTGGGGACGCGGTATCAAGCAAGAACAAGGTACGGATAAAGATGACGCTGGTTACGGCCAAGGCCCCCGTAAAGATACACAAGCCCGTGAGGAGGAGCATACGGATCCCTTTTTTTTCCGCTGCCGCCGGAGGATCGGGCTTTTTCTCAGCGTGCTTCATCTGTATCCCTGGTAGTACCGGAAGGTCCGGGCATACTTGAACATACGGAGTATCCGCTCCTTTGGTCAACGGGGCATTTCCCAATCCCCCTCCCTATGGTATCATCCCGTATGATTACCCATACATTGCGTCCTGCCGCGGTCATATTCGATATGGACGGCCTCATGTTGGACACTGAACGGCCTATGGTGGAGCTTTGGATCCAGGTTGCCCACGCCCGGGGCTGGCATATTACCCGGGAAGTCATGTTCCGTACGGTGGGGGTGAATGAGGCGGCTACCAGGGCCGTGTTGATGCAAGCATACGGCCCGGACTTTCCCTATGACGCCATGAGAAAAGAAGCGGTCCAGGCTATGCGTGAAAAGATCGAACAAGAAGGGATCCCCCACCGGCCTGGCCTGCTTACCCTGTTGGATCATCTGGATTCGCGGGGGATTCCCCTGGGGCTTGCCACATCAACCGCTCAGGAGATAGGGATATGGAAGCTGAAAAAGGCCCGTATTCTGGAGCGTTTTGATGCGTGTGCGTTTGGAGATGAGGTAAGCCGGGGAAAACCTGAACCGGATATTTTTCTCCTTGCGGCAAAGCGGCTGGATAAGCAGCCTCAGGACTGCGTAGGTTTTGAGGATTCCCCGGCAGGCCTCCAAGGGCTTCACGCTGCGGGGATCCGGTCGGTGTTTATTAAGGATCTCATGGAACCGCCGCGGGACATACTCGCCACAGTCTGGCGCCGCTGTACGGATCTGGCGGAAGCGGCGGATTTGTTTTAAGCTCCCAGGACTCAAGGTAATACCCTAAGGTTATGCGCGCCTGGGGGCTAAACCTATTATGCCGGCATACCTAAGCCTGTTCAGGGCCGTGAACTAAGCCTGTTCAGGGTCGTGAACTAAGCCTGTTCAGGGTCATGAACTAAGCCTGGTATGCCGGTATACCTAAGCCTCCGCTTGGGTCATTTTGAAGCAGCCTGAGGCGCTATACATGAGATCCTTGAGGAGGGACGTATCTTGCTCTTCATAAGCGTATTGACAAGAATTGGTATTTATATTAGAAATATACAATTTTATTAAGGATAGGGGGACCCTATTAAGGAGCGGTATGAGAGCATTGGCACGTAAGGTGGTTTCCGGCGATAGTACCCTGCAAAGGATGGGGTATAGATTTTATGCAAGCTCTATGATACCTTTCTCAGCATGGCTCAGGATATGGTGTTTTTCCAGGGGATACGCTGAAAAGACCCGGCATGGCGGCATAAGGGATCGCTGATGTTTGAGGTATATATTTTTTAAGGGGGAGATACATGGAAGTTACTAAGATACAGGCAGGGGATAAACTCATCCTAAAGATTAACGGTAAGTTGAGCGCTGCCACGGCAGAAGCCTTCAACTGTGAGGTTGAAGAGGCAATCGCCGAGTCAAGCCGCATTGAAATGGATTTTACCGAGGTAAGCTATATGGCTTCTGCGGGCTTACGGGTGCTGATTGCGGCACAGAAAAAATTGAACGTCTGTGACGGGCTGCTTACTTTACGAAATGTCCGGGAAGATGTTTTAGAGGTTTTCAAACTTACCGGGTTAGATGAGGTATTTGACATCCAATAAAAAATCCCCGCCCTAGAGCGCCGGGGTATTCCCAGGGTAAAAGCGCTGCCGCGGTTCAAGTGAGCGGGTGGATTGAAACAAACAGACCAATAGACAGACGGACAGACAAACAATAAGGGTTGTTACCCATTTTAGGAGGGAAGAAGGATGGCTGTTTTTGACCATGAACTCATGGTATCCGCATCAGTGGATGAACTCAACCGCCTGGTTGACTGGATTGATGAAATCTTAGAAGCAGAAAGCTGTGTGATTAAAGCCCACAGTCATGTGGCGATTGTAGTGGAAGAAATTTTTGTAAACATTGCCCGGTATGCCTACAATGGACTCGAAGGAACGGTGCTCGTCCGGTTGGGATTTGAAGGGCCCCGGATGATAATGCAATTTGAAGATTCCGGTACGGCCTTCAACCCCTTGGAATATCTGGAGTTGGATACCAAAGCGGGGATTGATCAGCGCCGGATAGGCGGGATGGGTATCTACCTGGTCCGCAAGATGATGGATGAGGTTTCCTATGCCCGGGTGGATGATAAGAATGTATTTACCATCCATAAAACCATAAGAGAAGTATAAATATAAGCCTATGACGAAAGGGATTTCTTGTACCGAGTCTATGATAGGGAGATGGTCTTTTGAAAAGTCCCATGATTATACCAAGAAAGCCAACCGCGGGGGCGCTCAAAGGTGCGGGTAGTGAAGGTGGGGAAAATGTCCCGGCGTTATGAGGAGGCGTCCCAATCCGCGGCCAGGGGCTGTAGGATTGGGGGATGGGGCAGCGCTGAGGTGTTCCCGTGAATACCCGCGCTGAGGAACGTACCTTAGTCTCTAACGATATTCTGGTAGGGGGTCTTGTCTATAAGTATTTGTTCCCCTCCATCTTTTCTATGTTGGGAACACGGGTGAGCAGCCTTATCAACAGCCTGATTATTGGCCGTATCCTTGGCGGTACAGGGCTGACCGTTATATCTCTGGTAACCCCCATATCATTGGTTTATATGTCGATTGGCTCCCTTATTGGCGTAGGAGCCTCTATTGTTTCCAGTATTGCCCTGGGTAAAGGGGAGAAAGAACAGTGCGCCCAGGCGTATACCCTCTCCTATCTTATTTCAGGGGGCGTGGGTTTACTCCTGACCATTGCAGGATTGCTTAACCTGGAGGGTATTGTAAGATTTCTTGGGGCTGATGCAGCGCATTTTGCCTATACCTACGACTATGTCCGGTTTTATATCCTGGGCGGTATGGGTATGCTGCTCCTTTACATACCCCTCAACTATTTGCGTATTACCGGAAAACCTAATCTTGCCATGACCATGCTGCTTTTGATGAGCGCCTTGAATGTGGCTGCATTGGGTATCTTTGTCATGGTTTTGAACATGGGTACCGGAGGAACCGCGTTGGCATCGGTTACCAGTTCGACCCTCACCTTTCTTTTTGGGGTAAGCCGGCTGGGAGGGAAAAAGTCGCCCTTGAGATTGCAGAAACCTGCGGGGGTGACGCGGTATATTTCCAGCATCGTTTCTGCAGGAAGCCCTTCTGCTTCGAACAACGTGTGCAGGGCTATACAGAGTCTGGGTATGAACCTGCTCTTTGTCAGAATGGGAGCGGGGATGTACCTCCCTTGTTATACCCTGGTAAGCGCTGCTTCTGATTTTATCCTCGCCATCATCTTAGGGATTTCCCAAACCGCGCTTCCCCTGGTGGGTATTTCTTTTGGAGAACGGGATTTCCGCAGCATTCGTATTATCCTCAAAAAAGCGCTGACTTTAGGAAACATAATAATTGGCGTCCTGGCGATCCTGCTGTTCCTTGTCCGTAACCAGGTGGGTCTTTTTTTTGGAATCCAGGACGCCTTTATCCTCGAAAATGCCGGAATGGGGTTTATATTCTTTGCGGCAAGCGTTAACCTTTCCTTTATAAACAACGTCATTATCAACTATTTCAGCGCTACCCGGCGGATATTTATGGCTAATGGGATGGTGGTCTCCCGTTTGGTCCTGTTTATGGTGGTACCGGCCTATCTGCTTTTCCCTGCCTTTGGGGTGTACGCGGCGTGGATAAGCCTGATTATAGCGGAGATTACAACCTTTGGGTGCTCATTTTTGGTAATAACCCTGGTACATGCACGGAATTCCAGGCTTTCCCGGTACCTGTTACTGGATAGCGCGCTGGTTGAGAACAACCGGATCATTGATTTTTCGGTGCAGAACACCACCGCGGATGTAGACTTTGCCTCAACAAAGATAACGGATTTCTGTGAAGAAAACCATATCTCTCCGCAAAAGACCATGTATATCAGTCTTGCTATTGAGGAGATGCTTATGATGATCAACCAGTATTCCCTCAAGGCCGATAGAATCGAATATACGGATATTCGTATTCTCATTTCCCAGGAACATATCGTGCTGCGAATCCGAAACACCGGAAGGTATTTCAATGCGGTGGAGTATTATCATGAGAACAAGCATACGGAAGATGGATTTACCCAGACCTTGGGAATCGGGATGATCTTGAAGATGGCTCAAGAAGTCAAGTACCGGGAAACCTTGGGGATGAATAATCTGATTATTACCATAGCGAAAGCGCAAGAGAGCGAAGATAAAAAATCAAATCGTCATACCAAGAAGAAGGATAATCAAAATGAGCAGGGGTAATCAAGGGATGATGTTGAAAGTATACAATAAAAAAAGTGAATCTTTGGATATTAGGATCCGCTTGGCCCATCCAGATGATGCGCCTCACCTGATCGCCTTGTTGATAAAACAGCACGGGAAAAACTATCCAAACCGTCGGTTTTACGACGACGCATGGGTGCGCCAGGGTCTCGATGGGGGGATATTGTGTTTTGCTGTTGTAGATAGGGGGGATGGTACATTAGCGGGTATGATTGGTGCTGATGAAGGAAATGCCTTTTCTGGTAGTAGCGTATTCATTCTATTGACCATAAATCATTCGTTACGAGGTTTTGGGATTGGAAAACATTTACATCGTTTTCTTTTGGAAGCAGTATGGAACGGTGCGTATACGTGTATATATGGGCATTGTCTGACCATTGATACCATAAGCCAGATAAATCATCATGAATTTGGATATCAGATGACGGGTCTCATTTTAAACCGGTATATTTATGATACCAATGCCGAAAATCTTGTTAATTTACAACTCCCATTTAAACGTACCCATCTTGTGGCATGTCTCCCTTTGAAGAAACAGGATGCAGGTATACTCTATACGCCGTCTGCCCATGCCGCTTATATTGGGGAGGTTTACGAATCCCTGGGCGTAGCATATAGCACCCATGAAGGAACTAACCCGATGGAGAGGAAATCTCTGCTCACCATTACCCAGTATGAAGAGCACCGGTATAGTGAATTACTGATCAAGGAAACAGGCCATGATCTTGCCTCCATCCTTGAGGATGTGCTGAAACAATACCGCGCCCTCGAATCACAGACCTTCAATGTCTTTATTAATCTTAATGATCCCGGTTGTCCAGAAGGCTGCCGCGTATTAGAGGAACAGGGGTTTTTCTTTACCGGACTACAGCCTTTGTCAGGACAGTACGAGTATATGATCATGCATTACTCTCCCCGCATACCCGTACCTTTTGATAAAATCGCCGTTATCCCAGAATTTAATAAACGATTCAGCTATATTCAACAAAAATACCAGGAGGCACAGGATGACAGGAAAAATTAAGACCAAGGTATTTAAGGTAATTTTATCCACTTCCCTTGGTACATTGCTTCTCTTGAGCATTACCAGTGTGATAACTATTGTTACTATGCGCCAGGCGGTCTTTGTACACAGTAACCAATTAGGAAAAACTGCAGCGGATAATAGCCAGGCCGCTTTAGAGGTTCAGGTACAGGAGCAACTGATGACTCTTGCTCAAGATAAAGCCGCGCTTGCCGACGAAAAACTCTCCGCCATACAGAGTCATACTAAAATGGTCGCGGATATCGCTACTACTATCTATACGCATCGAGACCAGTATAAACCTAGGATCATTGATTATTTACAGCCCAATGAAGTAGGGACCACCGTTCCCCATCTGAGGACCGCATCGGGGGTATCCTTGAACGACATCAGAAGCGAAGTCTACTTAGCGGCTAATGTGGAGGATGTACTCCGTCAGAGTACCGTGACAGATATAGGGATCACCGCGAGTTATATTGGCGGAGAGGCGGGTTACTTTATCACCGTGGACAAGGATGCTTTTATACCTAATCGGAGGGATTACGATGCCCGGAGCCGAAGTTGGTACACCAGCGCCAAGGAAAAAGACGACCTCATCTGGACCGATATCTTTGCAGATTCTGCAGGGAGAGGGGCTGGTATTACCTGTGCCATGCCTTTCTATGACCTGTCAGATGGCGGACGGGTATTTAAAGGGGTGGCCGGTAGTGGTATGCTTTTAGCGCAAAGCGTAAATCAAATTATTGATTCCACCAAGATCGGAAAAACCGGTTACGCCCTCATGCTTAATAACGAGAGAGGAGAGGTGATCATGAGCCCCAAGATCACCGATATCCGTACTGACGAGAGCGGCGCTGTCAGAGGTGAAAATTATCTGCAGAGTGATAACCCCGGTCTCCGGGAACTGACCCAGCGGATGATAAACCTTGAAAGCGGGATTATGGAACTTGAAATGGACGGGGTAGCTGTTTATGTCGCGTATCACCCGCTGGAGACCATAAATTGGAGTCTCAGTGTGATGGTTCCCATTGAAGAAGTCATCACTCCTGCCAGGCTTATAGAGCAGGATATTATACATCTCACCAAGATTAAACTGGCCGAGATTGATCGCATTATTGTAGGGGTGTGTCTGGTCATGGTGATGGTTATCGTGGTCGTTGCGGTCATAAGCCTTTTCTTGGCCCTTCGTTTATCCAACAGCCTTACCGCGCCTATTATCGCCTTGAGCGATGGAGCCCTCACCGTGAGCGCGGGCAGTCTCGATTACCGCTTTGAGATCAAAACCGGAGACGAGCTTGAGGCCCTCTCAGATGCCTTCAACCGGATGATCAGCGATATCCAGTACATTAGCGGTGAAAAAGAACGGATTGGCGCGGAATTGAACGTGGCCACCAAGATACAAGCCAGTATGCTGCCCTGTATTTTCCCCCCCTTCCCTGAACGTAAGGAATTCGATGTGTATGCTGAAATGCACCCTGCTAAAGAAGTAGGCGGGGATTTCTACGATTTTTTCTTGGTAGATAAAAACAAATTGGCAGTGATCATAGCGGATGTGTCAGGCAAGGGAGTACCAGCCGCGTTGTTTATGGTTATTGCGAAAACCCTGATTAAGACCCAGGCCCAAATGGATAAGCCCCTGGATGAGGTTTTTTATGCGGTGAACAATCAATTGTGTGAAAATAACGATACCAGTATGTTTGTTACCGCATTTATCGGCTTGATGGAAATCGACACAGGAAAGTTCACCTATGTCAATGCCGGGCATAATCCCCCGGTAATCAAGCATGGAGACCAAGGATTTACGTGGCTTGCCACGAAACCAGGTATCATATTGGGGACCATGGAAAACATACGTTTTAAGATGATGGAGTTCACCCTGGCCGAAGAGGATATGCTCTTTTTATACACCGATGGGGTAAACGAAGCTATGAATCTGCAAAGCGAACTCTTTGGTTCTGAACGTATTCTTGAGGTTCTTAATGCAGGCATATCTAAAAATAACCTTATCGAGGACTATATCAAGGATATGATCCATGAAATTGAGGTCTTTGCCGACGGTGCGGAGCAGGCAGATGACATCACCATGCTGATGCTTCAGCGCACAGCCACATAAGGTACGACTGTGGAAAAGGACTTTACATGCCCCTTAAAATGGGTTATTATGAGCGGTATTACAATACGTGAGCGGTTTCAAAACATGAGGGTTTGAAACTGTCTCACGTATTTATATAGGATAGAATATCCTTAACAATAAGGGATGCTTATCAGAAAATCAAGGCATCCCAGGGTTGGTTATAAAAGGAGGAACCATGTTTATAGGTGAAGAAAGACAAGGCACAAAGGTAATTTTATCTCCTGAAGGACGGCTCGATACCATGACCGCTCCTGAGCTAGAAAGAAAGGTCTGGCGTTTGGACGGGGATATCAAGGCAGTAATTTTGAATTTTTCGATGGTAACCTTTATATCCAGTTTAGGATTGCGGGTATTATTGCAGATTCAGAAAATCATGAAAGAACGCCAGGGAAAGATGCTTATCAAAAATATAAACCAATCCCTCCTCCCCATATTTGAGATGACCGGTCTTATGGCCCTGTTCATGCAGGAAGAAAAAATGGTCCTTGTGCGAAAAGAGAAGACCAAAACCAAACTGACCATGTCCCTTTCGGGCAAGGTGGACGACGAAACCGCTCCGCTGCTGGAGAAAGAACTGTATCAAGAGGGAAATGAGTTTTCTACTATAAACGTGGATTGTGCGCAATTGAACAGTATATCCAGCCGGGGCTTTGAGGTCTTACTCGGGATACAAAAAAACATGGCCAAGAAAAACGGGAGATTGGTGTTGCAGCATATCAGTGAACCGGTGCAGGCTATGATTGAAGCCGCGGGACTCACGGGTGTGCTCATTCAAGAAGAAACTATGTTCCTGCAAAAAGACGCTGCAGGAGATGAAGTCCTGTTATCCTTCATCGGACGCCTTGATACCGAAACCCTTCCGAACTTACAGGAGGAAATGAGCAAACTGGGACCGACTGCTACGAAAGTAACCCTTGATTTTAGCAAGTTGACGTATATATCCAAAGAAGGGTTTCGTATCTTTTTACAGCTTCAAGCGGATCTACAGCAGAAGGGTATAACGTTAGAGATAAACCTGTAAGCTGAAGCTAGGAGGCAGGGGTGAGTCCCGATTATGAAATTTCAGCCATAAGGTTGATCCCCCTGATGGAGTAAAGTCTTTGATTATTGTATCGAGGAGATCCTATTTATGGCAACCAATACCGGATTGCAAGTTATAACGCTTCCTGCTGAGATCATCCAATTAGAAAAAGCCCTTGGATTTATTCGTACTATACTGGAAAGCGCTGATTGTCCCCCTGGGGTAGAACAGTCTATCGAACTTGCAGTAGAGGAAATTTTTGTCAATATAGCTCGTTATGCATATCCTGAAACGGAACTGGGCGAGGTACGGCTCGGGTGCAAACTGGAGCAGGCAGTGAAACATTCCAAGTTTATCATTGCCTTTGCCGACCGGGGCAGGCCATACAACCCTCTGGAGCATCGTGATCCGGATATCACCGTACCCATTGATGAACGGGAAATAGGGGGACTTGGTATATTGATGGTAAAGCGTATCATGGATACGGTGCAATACGAGTATGCTAACGGCTGGAATCGTCTGGTCATCATGAAATCCTGGTAAGCATACGCGTGCAGGGGTCTTACTTGTATCCCTCTGGATGTATTCAGCGGAGAAAGTACCTCTACCTTCCCGCTGGTTATGGTTATTCTAGGAGGTACGCTGTTACCGGGGATTCCGTACCTCTTCATCAAAGACAAAAAGATCAAAAAAATTGATCCCCCCGCTTGATTAATTTTATAGGATTTGATAGAATCAGTATCAATTGAGGGGTTTCAAAAATTGATATTTTGAACCCCTCTTACGTGGAAAATACGTGCGGGGAATTAGCTCAGTTGGTAGAGCGATAGGTTCGCAATCTATAGGTCAGGGGTTCGAATCCCCTATTCTCCAAAGTTCAAAAGCGAAGAAAAGGAAGCCGCGGCAATCGCTGCGGCTTTTTTATGAGTCATGGACGGCATACCCCAAAAAATAAGCTGTTTTACCCGTTTTTTCAGGCGTCCCATCAATGCCGCAGGATCATAGGGCGCTGCGTTAAGCCTTCGCGCCTGCGGCGGGCGTTACCGGGGGCAGCGGGGTACGGATGCGGGGCTTACGTCCCTTGGTTCCTGCCTCCAGCGGCTCGTCCTCTCCTATACAGTGGGTAATTATAAACCTCCGCGCCTGCGGCGGGCGTTATAGGGGGCCGCGGGGTACGGATGCGGGGCTTATGTCCCTTGGTTCCCGCCTCCAGCGGCTCGTCCTCTCCTATACAGTGGGTAATTATAAGCCTCCGCGGGATGCTGCGATAAGCCTCCGCGGGATGCTGCGATAAGCCTCCGCGGGATGCTGCGATAAGCCTCCGCGGGATGCTGCGATAAGCCTCCGCGGGATGCTGCGATA
>JAISOX010000064.1 GCA_031275325.1 Treponema sp. | reverse complement strand
ATCTTTTCCCTGATTGCTTCCTGATCCGCTTTGTTTATCCTGAGCATGGCAAGTCCCCTCCCAAGGACCGCCTATCAGTATACCACCTTTCACCTGCCGGCTGGATAGCTTAAGGGGATTTTCATATTCCGAATTGAAGCTGGCATTGAGTACCTTGTACTTTTATGCTTGATTCGGCTACAATGAATATGAAGTAGTTTTATCCCCTCTTCTCTGCTGAAGGCGGGGTTATTACACTAATATGTATGGAGTTTTATACATGACAATACTCGGGGTAGTACTACTGGTTTTCTTTGTTGTGGTGGCAATCCTATTGGTCTTCCTTGTCTTGGTACAGAATGAAGAAGGGGATAGTCTGGGAGGTATTTTTGCTGGAGGAAGTTCCTCGGCATTCGGGTCTCGTTCTGGGAATGTGTTAACCCGGGCTACGTCGATTTTGGGGGCCTTATTTTTAGTGCTTAGTTTTAGCCTTGCCCTGGTCAACCGGACTCCCAGTGGCGCGGGGGTGGAATCTGCGGCCCGGTTACTCTCCAACGAGGGAGACCGGAATTGGTGGCAGGAACAGGAGGCTGTACCTGCTACGCCTTCCGAGGAAACGATCCCCGTTGAAACGCTTTCTGAAGAACCATCAAGCCTTGAAACCCCTTTGGACGAAGCGCCGCTTACGGAAGAGCCGGATGGGGCAAATCCAGATACTGGGGTCGCTGAATAGCAGTATAAAGAGAGGGTGGTATGTTTTTGTATGATTTATTTCCTCCTCAGCTCATTAAAGTTGGCCTAGAGTCGGAAGACAAAGATGAGGTTTTTGAGGAGTTAGTGGATTATTTTTGCCAAGTGCAAAGGTCCGATGACCGAGAGGAAATTCTTGCAGCCCTCAGGGCGCGAGAATTGAAGATGTCTACAGGGATACGGAAAGGCATTGCCGTTCCCCATGGTCAAACCGATGTGGTTGAGCGTATTTATGGGGTCTTAGGTATTTCAAAGCGGGGAATAGAATACGATGCCCTTGATGGCGAGCCGGTATACCTGGTATTTATGATCCTCACCCCCCATAAGGATTCGGAAAGACATCTACGGCTTCTAAAACGTTTGACCCAGTTATTGGATAATGAGGAGTTTTTCAGGGACCTGGTGGTACAGAAGGATGCTCAAGGCGCTTCGGGGCTTATTAAAAAGTATGAGGATATCCTCATTGCTTTGGACTAAGGGTTAGTATGTTCTCTGCGCTGAAAGACCAGCGGGGATAGGGGATGTTTGTATGCATGAACAACCGGTATTGTACCATTTATTGCAAGTGGAAACCGAAGCTGCGGCCTTGGTGGAAGATGCCGAGGCAGAAGCAGACCGGCGTCTTGCAGAAGGGGAGAAACAAAACCGTAAACGGTTCGATGAACGGTATGGCCGGGAACTGGCATCCATTGATGAGGAATATTCCAAAAAACGCGCTGCCCTAGAAGCCGTTTATCAACAGGAACTGGATGGGTATCGGGAGAGCCTTGATACTATGGTGGTCCATAAGGAGCGGTTTTCAGCACTGGTAGCTTCCCTGCTTCTTTTGGATAATCTGTAAATGAAGGAAGGGTGATGCTGAGAGCAGGGGAACGGGCTTACGGTTATGCCAAAGCCTGCGGGATCATCGGAAAATCCTTTGTAGGAAAAAGGATTTTCGATTTGAGCGATGTGAGCCGGCTTTCCGATCTTGATCGTTTGATCTTTCCCCAAACCAAGGGAGATCTCCCTGAACGGGAACTGCTCGTTGACCTCGAAAATCGTATTGTTCAGCGCTCAGTAGGGCAGATCATGACCCTGGTGAATGCTTTTGTAAAGCCCCCGGATCTGTTGGTTCGGCTCATGCGGAGTTATGAATACGGGGATATGAAAGCGGTCCTCAATGCCCTCGCCGCGGGAGAAGCAAAAAGCCCGGGATACACTGATATAGGCCGGTTTCGCCGAGTTGCCTTTGAAGCCTATCCTGATGTGGAGGCTATGGTGAAAGGTACGGAATTTGAGGGATTTCTTAAAGAGATACTCCCCTTTAACCAAGGGGAGCTTCGGTCGCTGCAAGATATGGCGGCCCTGCAAATCAAGCTCGATAACCTGTATTATACTGCCCTTTGGAAGGACCTTCATACCTTGGGAAGACGGGAGCGCAGGACTATTGAAAGGATCCTCGGTGAAGAAATAGCCTTGCGAAACGCGGTATGGGCCCTGCGTTTGAGAACCTATTATGACATGTCCCCTGAAGATATCCGGGAAAAACTCATAGTTCCAGAATCAAAACAATTCCTTGCCCCTGCAGAGGCCTCGCTTTCCATGGCCTTGGATACTCGGACCGACTGGCTTGGCTGGAAATACCTATCCTTGCTCAACCCTGAAAACCCAGATGAGCATTGGAAAGCCGACCCCCGGTATCTGCAGAATGCCGCATCGGAATATCTGTATCGTTTAGTCCGCTTGTCCTTTCGGCACTGGCCTTTTGCTATGGATTCGATTTTTTGTTTTATCAAGTTGAAACAGTTTGAAGAAAGCCTCTTGACCAGTGTTGCCGAAGGGCTGGGTATGGGTTTGTCAATCCAGGATGTGTTCACCCTGCTGGAGGTAACCGCATGATACGTCCTCGTAAAATGAAACAAATCGAATTGACCGTACTTGAGCGGGATGTGGATGGCCTGATTACCTTTTTGGGGCGCCAAGGGGTGATGCAGTTTTCTCAAAACCATGAGCCTGAGGTTCCGCTTGATGAAGCCCAGGCAAAACAAAAAGGGGAGGCTCGTGCCCGGGATGAGGCCCTCTACAAGGGTATCCAAGAGCAGCTTGAAAAGCTCAAGACCGTTTCCGCCTATTTGGGGATTGAACTGCCTGCAGAACCAGAGGAGACGAGCCTCTTTCCTGGAACGGCTGAGGCAGCCTTGGCGGAAGAAATCCATACCACCGTAACCGCGATCACTGCCCAAGAACAAGCGTTGATCCAGGAACGGGGACACCTTGAAGCCACACTGAACGAAGCCCGGGCGGTTATCAATCTGAATGCTCCTTTTAGCGCCTTGGATCAGCTTTCCTATCTGACCTTGCGGATTGGGCGGCTGGATCCCAAGGAGCAGACCGGGTTAAAGGAGCATCTTGCCAACCGGGCGGTAGTCGTCCCGCTGGGAGAGGATCGGGTAGTGGCGGCGGCTTCCCGGAAGGGTCGTTTTGCCCTGGATTCGGAACTCAAAAAACACGCCTTTGTTCCCATCACGATTCCCGAAGGGTACCGCCAGATTCCACCTGAACTGCTTACCGGCCTTGAGCGTCGCCTTGAGGAGATGGACCAGGAACTGCAAAACCTGGAAGAACGTAAAAAGCATTTCAGGAATGATTATGGGCCAAAGCTCCGCGCATTGGCCGGATCTTATAGTATGGCTGCCATAGCGGCTCAACTCAAGGGTAAACTGGTAGTTTCAAAGAACCTATACGTCTTATCCGGTTGGGTACCAGCAGATACCTTGGAACATCTGGTGGCGGAATTGGAGCAACTCACCGACGGCCGTGTAGCAGTGCGGGCCTTTGACCCGGATGAAATAGTAACCGTTAAAGAAGGAAAGGAAAAGGTACCGGTCTTACTCAAACACGGCGCCTTTGTGAAGAGCTTTGAAAGGGTGGTTTTTTCCTATGGCGCGCCTCTCTACGGAACCATTGATCCGACTCCTTTTGTAGCGGTGTTCTTTACCATCCTGTTTGGGATCATGTTCGGAGATGTGGGACAGGGGTTTGTGCTTTTGTTGTTGGGGATCCTGGTAGGGAAACGAGGTATCCAGGCCCTAGCTGGTTTCAGGTCCTATTCGATGCCTCTTATAGCAGTGGGCACCGCTTCCATGGTTATGGGACTGTTGAGCGGCTCGGTTTTTGCCCATGAGGAACTTCTGGTGGTACCTACCCAGAAGTTCCTGGGGTTTTTCATGGGCCTTGTAGGGCAAACCGGGGAACCACCAGAGCGTATTCTTCACCTGATGCCTGAAGCGGATAATATAGAGAAGCTCTTTTATTTCTTTGGTTTTACCCTTGGGGTGGGCGTCCTCCTTACTTCCATCGGTCTATGGGTCAATATCATCAATCAAATTATCCTTAAAAAATACGAAAAAGCCTTTTTTTCAAAAACAGGAATAGCCGGAGTGCTGATATTTTGGTATGCTCTTTTTATCGCGGTCCGCTGCCTGAGGGGAGGGCGTTTTGCCTGGTTTGATTTTCTAGGGCTTATGGTACCGGGGTTCTGTATTTTCTTTGGTCCGGTGATCGGACGCCTCATTTTCAAAGAGCGGCCTCTCCTGACTGAAGGATTGATGGTTTTCATTATGGAAGGGTTTGTGGAAATCCTGGAAACCCTATCCACATATATTTCTAACACCGTGAGTTTTCTGCGGGTGGGGGCTTTTGCCCTTTCTCATGGGGTGCTTTCGTTTATTGTCTTTACCCTTTCTGGCATGGTGTCCCATCTGACTGGTGGGTCCCTATTTTCTCTGATCATTATGCTGGTAGGGAACACGGTGATAATACTTCTGGAGGGAATGATCGTGGCCATTCAGGTGGTGCGTCTTCAATATTATGAGTTTTTTAGCAAATTTTTTACCGAAACCGGGGTGGAATTTTCTCCCTTCCGATTTCGCAGGGAGGTTAAGTCATGAAACGGGTTATTGTTATGCTTGTGCTTGTGCTTTTATCCACTTCACCGGTTCTGATCTTTGCTCAGGAAGCCAAAAGTCCTGGGACTCCGGTGTCCTCTGAGGCGAGCGCTGGCAACGATTCTGCAATCTGGAAGTATATTGCCGCGGCTTTGGCAGTGGGTATCTCCTGTATTGCCGGAGGTATTGCGGTAGGTCAGATTGGAGCGGCAGCTATGGGGGCTATGAGCGAAAATCCTGAGCTTTCAGGAAAGGCCCTGCCCTATGCGGGGCTTGCGGAAGGGATATGTCTCTGGGGCTTCCTGGTGGCATTGCTCATCCTGGTCCTTAACTAAGGGTGGACTTTTTTTTTATCGGTGATCCGGAATTGGTAACCGCTTTCCGCTTCATCGGTATTCGCGGAAAAGGGGCGATCACTGCTGATGAGGCGAGAGCGGCGTTCCGGGATATTACTACCCCAGGGATGGATGAAACTTCCCGTGCCATTTTGACACGAAAGGAACAAATTGAGCATTGTCAGATCCTGATTCTCACCGAAGAGGTGGCGGATTGGCTGGGGGATGCTCTGGTTCAATGGCAATTGTCGGATCAGTATCCCTTGGTGGTAGCGGTTCCCGGTATGATGGGTAAACTTCCCGGTCGTAAGACCTTGGTTGAATCCATTCGAGAGGCTATCGGAATCCATGTATAACAAACTAAAGCAAGGATACGTATGGAAGAATTGCAATCCACTGAACGGTTAGACCGGGAAATACTGGAGGATGCCCGGAAAAAGGCATATCGTATACTCAAGGCTGCAGATGAGGCGGTGAAAGCCGGGATTGAGGCATGGGAACAAAAAACCAATGCTGCTATTGCCGGCATCAGACAAAAATATGCCCAGGGCTTCGAGACGATACAGAGGGAACTCCAGGCCCGGCTTGTCCTGGATAAGCGCAGGATCCGGGCGAAAAAAATCGAAGGGTTGCTCACATCCGCCTTGGATGCTTATTTTTTCAGTCTTCCCCGGGTAAGGCTGCTTTCCCTTTTGGAAAGAGCCTTGCACGGATGTGTAGCGGAAGTACAGAAAGCCGGAGAACCGATTGCGGGTTTTACCGTGCAATGCCAGGGTTTAACCGATGCAGAGGGAACGCAGCTACTTAAAACCTGTCTCCCTGGGGAAACCTGGACGCTGACTTCGGCTGGGCTTATCCAGGAAGATCCATTCCCGCAGATACTGGCGGACGCTCCGAACGTGCGGATTACCGTTTCCATTAGCGGGCTTGGGAAGGCCCTTTTGGAGGATAAGCGGGCGGAATTGGTGGAGGCCCTCATAGGATCAGCGGCCTTAGTGATCGAGGACATCCCTGAAACCGAAGGGGTATCTCTATGAGCGTAGGCCAGGTAAAACGCATCGCCGGTCCCATCATTCGGGTTACAGGGCTCAAGGGAGCAGGACTCTTTGATGTGGTGGAGGTGGGAGAGAAGCGTATCCTCGGGGAAGTGGTCCGTATTGAAGGAAACGAGGCGGTGATCCAGGTTTATGAGGATGATACAGGGCTCCAGATCGGGGCTACTGCATCTTCTACAGGCAGGCCCCTCTCGGTGCGTCTTGGACCAGGACTCATCGGTACGATCTATGACGGGATCCAGCGGCCTTTGGAATTCCTCTTTAAACAGTCGGGGGTTTTTATGGATCCTGGCGCCCGGGGAGACCCCTTAGATCCTTCCCGTTTATGGACCTTTATCCCTGATCCAGAGATCGCGGAAAAAGTTGCTGCAGGAACGACGGTGGTGATTCGGCCCGGCGCGGTCCTGGGTGCGGTCAAGGAAACCGAAAGTATTACCTGTAAAATCATGGTTCCTCCCCACATTCGTGGGAAGAAGCTGAAGGAACTAGCCCCCTCAGGGGAATATACCTGTGATGGGGTGATAGGACGGACCGACCAGGGAGAGGAGCTATGCTTGTCCCAGTGGTGGCCAGTACGGATTTCCAGGCCCACCGCAGAACGGCTTGCACCGGATCAGCCCCTAGTTACCGGGGAACGGGTGATCGATGTGTTTTTTCCCTTGTCCAAAGGAGGGACTGCGGCTATCCCTGGGGGGTTCGGTACAGGGAAGACGATGACCCAACATGCTATCGCTAAATGGTGCGATGCGGATGTGATCATCTACATTGGCTGTGGAGAACGGGGCAATGAGATGACTGACGTACTCACCGAATTTCCCCATCTTACAGACCCCCGGAGCGGGAGATCCCTTATGGAGCGAACCATCCTCATCGCAAATACCTCGAACATGCCTGTGGCAGCCCGGGAAGTTTCGATTTATACGGGGGTTACCATGGCGGAATTCTACCGGGATATGGGATACCACGTGGCGATCATGGCGGATTCTACCAGCCGCTGGGCTGAAGCCCTTAGAGAACTTTCCGGACGTATGGAAGAGATGCCTGCGGAAGAGGGTTTCCCAGCCTATCTTCCTACAAGGCTTGCGGAATTTTACGAGCGTTCAGGCCGGGTTCGCACCCTATCAGGTACGGAAGGTTCGGTTTCCATCATTGGTGCAGTATCTCCTCCAGGAGGGGATTTTTCTGAGCCCGTAACCCAGCATACCAAACGCTTCATCCGCTGCTTCTGGGCCTTGGACCGAGACTTGGCTAATGCCCGGCATTACCCGGCCATCAGTTGGATAGACAGTTATTCTGAATATGCCGATGAGGTGAAACCCTGGTGGGAACGGGTGAATCCTGCCTGGGCTTTGGTTCGCCAGCAGGCCCTGGATCTGCTCAAGAAAGAGCAGCGTCTGGCAGAGATCGTCCGGCTCATTGGGCCCGATGCCTTGCCTGATGATCAGCGGCTCATTCTTCTTACTGCGGATATTATCAAGGACGGTTTTTTACAACAGAATTCCTTTGACCTTGTAGATATGTACTGTGTTCCTGCAAAACAGGTGCGGCTTTTGGAGCTGATCATGGAATTTCATGAGCGAGCCCAGGTATGTATCAAACTTGGAGCTCCCCTGATTAAGATCACTGCCCTCAAAGGAAGCGGGGCATCCCTTTCTATTCGGGAACAGCTTTCCCGGCTTAAGAGTACCATAAAAAATGACGACTCACTGGGCTTTGGGGAATTTGAAGGATACATGCGGGGGGCCTTGGAAGAACTGGAACGGATGTACCGGACAAAGGGGGTTCTATGAGAGGGGTAGCATACCGGGGGCTGATCCGTATTGAAGGGCCAGTGGTGATCACGGCCCGGAGTAAAAATGTAGGCTTTAACGAGGTAGTGGCGGTTTACGACCGGGAAGAAGGTCGGCGCTTGGGCCGGGTGGTAGATATGAGTGAAGACTGGACCGCGATTCAGATTTTTGGGAGTAATACCGGCCTTTCTGCAGATGAAGCCCGGGTGGAATTTCTGGGCCGGCCCATGGAAATCCGGGTGGGAACCGGTCTTCTGGGACGGGTCTTCAATGGTCTTGGAGAACCCATTGATGGGTATGGGGCTATTTTTTCCTCGACCTGCCGTGATGTAAACGGGCTTCCTATCAATCCCTATGCCCGGATCTATCCCCGGGACTTTATCCAGACCGGGATTTCCGCGATTGATGGTATGAATACCCTCATCCGAGGGCAGAAACTTCCGATCTTCTCGGGAAACGGCCTGCCCCATAACCGTTTAGCCGCGCAGATCGTCCGGCAGGCGAAAATTTTGGCCGCAAAAGAATCCTTTGTGGTGATTTTCTGCGCCATGGGGGTCAAATACGATGTGGCCCGGTTCTTTTTAGACGATTTTGAACGGAGTGGGGTCTTGGCTAAGGTGGTGATTTTCCTGTCCTTGGCAGATGCTCCTTCCCTGGAACGGCTCGTGGCCCCCCGCTGTGCCCTTACTGCCGCAGAATACCTGGCATACGAACAACACATGCATGTTTTGGTGGTAATGACCGACATGACCAACTACTGTGAGGCCCTGCGGGAGGTATCTTCCATCCGCGGAGAGGTGCCGAGCCGTAAAGGGTATCCAGGGTACCTGTATTCTGAATTAGCATCCCTCTATGAGCGGGCAGGGAAGATCGCCGGGTCTTCTGGCTCCATAACCCAGATCCCCATCCTCACCATGCCTAACGACGATATAAGCCATCCTATTCCGGACTTGTCAGGGTATATCACCGAAGGCCAGATCGTGCTTGATCGGGAGCTTGCTCAACGAGGGGTCTATCCCCCGGTGGCAGGACTGCCGAGTCTCTCCCGGCTTATGAAAGACGGCATTGGGCCTGGTATGACCAGGGATGATCACCCAGATGTGTCTAGCCAGCTTTTTGCGGCTTATTCTAAGGTAAAGCAGGTTCGGAATTTGGCCTCTATCATTGGGGAAGAAGAACTTTCCCTCGAAGATAAACAGTACCTGCATTTTGGGGAGAAGTTTGAACAAATATTCCTGAGTCAGGGGGAATTTGAAAACCGGGATATAGGCCGAACCCTGGATTTGGGCTGGACCGTGCTTACTGAAATCCCCCGGGACGAATTATTGCGGATCAAGCAAGGATTGATCGAAAAATACCTGGACCTCCTTATAGAGGCGCGCCAAGAACCGGCTCAAGTAAGCCAGGAGGCTTCGTAATCCATGGCCCGGGAAGCTATGGCCCCTACTAAGAGTAACCTCATCAGGGTTAAGGAACGTTTGGCTACCGCAAGGGAAGGGTATGAATTGCTGGAACAGAAACGGGAAATCCTCGTGATGGAACTGATGCAGAAGGTGGAGCAGGTAAAGCTCTTGGAGCGAGACTTAGACGCGCAGGTTGCTCTGGCCTATCCGGTATTAAAACGGATGCTCATCGTGGTGGGCCGGGAACGGGCGGATCGGCTTTCCCAGAACATCCGTTATCAGTTTGATCTGCAAGAGAAAAAGGTAAGTATCGCAGGGATGACCCTGCCAGGGCTTGAAATCCACCTTCCCCAGATAGAACTCAAATATGCGCCGACGAATTCCTTTGCAGAATGTGATGAAACCGTATTAGAATTCTTTAAATTGTTGAAAATTGTAACTGAACTAGCAGCGGTACGCACCATTGCATGGCGTCTTGCCCGGGAAGTCCGCAAGACGCAGCGACGGGTGAATGCCTTGGAAAAAATGGTGATCCCTGTCGCCCTGGAAACAAAAGGGTATATTGAATCAGCGCTGGAAGAGCGGGACAGGGACGCTTTCTTTACCAGCAAGCTGTTAAAAAGGAAGGCCGGCAAGGAATGATGAAATCTCTCTTTTCCCATATTATTGTCGCGGTTACCGGTTCTGATGCTTCTATATCAGCGGCCAAGTACGCGATTGTTATGGCAAAGCTCTATCGGTGCCGTCTTACGGCGGTGTATGTGGTGGATATTGCCACCATACGTCAATTAACCTTGAGCAAGCTCTTCATTCAAGAAGAGAGTCAGGAATATGAAAAGAGCCTTGAGATAAATGGGGAACGGTATCTTTCCTTTGTGGAAGAACTGGCTCATACTAAGGGGGTTAAGATAGAGCGGGAGATCCGCCGGGGCGCGGTGTATACGGAGATTCTCACGGTAGCAGAGGACAGGAAGGCGGATATGATTATTTTAGGAGGCTTGGAAAAGAACCGGAATCCCCGGGACATCATTTCCCATGCCCACCGGGAAGTTATGCTCAATGCCAAATGTTCGGTATTGTTGGTCAAGGAGCCTTCGATGGATCTGCTCTTTAAACGCGCCTAGCAGGGGGAGATAGGGTCATAGTATGAAAACGTGGTATATATGAGAATAGTCGTGATCAGCGTTCCGGTACAATCCCGGGGAATTCCTGACTATGTAAGGGCTTTGGCAAAGGGTATGGCATCCATGGGCCATCAGGTAGATATCCTTGATGCCTGGACTGAAGACGGGATCCGCCTTCCGGCCTATAACTATATTGCGGTGAGCGCCGAAGCGGTATCTCTGTTTGGCGGCAAGATGCCTGAGGCATTGTCCAAGGTTCTAGCATGGGGGGATAAGCTCATGGGTAAAAAAGGCGCGGCTTTTCTTAAAAAGAATGGACCCTTTACCACCAAGGCCCTGACCAATCTGATGCGGGCCATGGAAAAAGAAGGGATGCTGGTTAATTGGAGTGAGATTATCCTCAATGCGCCTCATGCCGAGTCTTTGGGCAAACGAATTGGGGCATAATAGGGTGTAAAAAAGTGTGGAAGATTATTACAACCTATTGGGGATAGATCCCAATTCTTCTGCTCAGGATATTAAGCGGGCCTTTCGTGAGCGGGCAAAGCGGCTGCATCCGGATATTGCCGGGAAATCCGGGGAAAGGGAAATGCGGAAGCTCCTGGGCGCGTATGAGGTGCTCTCAGACCAGGAGCGGCGTTACGAATACGATAGGGCTTACAGCCGTTTTGTTAAGCCCCTTGACTTTGATTACCGGGCCTTCCTGGAATCCCAAGAGGATGATCCTGAAAGTCAGGCTAAACTGGTTTTTTTTGATCTCTTGCACTGGGATGAGGAACAGGCCCTGTCGGTGTGGAGAGCCCAGGGAGGCTTGGGTTTCCCTATGGAGCGATACCTTAACCGGGAAGATTGGATGGACTGTACCTTTATCTTGGCAGAGGAACTGGAAAAACGGCGGTGTTATTATGAAGCCTTTGTGCTTCTGATCAATGTAGTCCGGGAAGAACGGCGGCGGCCCTATTTCCGGCATTTTATGAGCGACATTGAGGGCTTCCTGAAAGAACTGGTCCGGCTCAGGCTTAAATCCTCGGTGGATGCAAAGACGTATATAACATGTATAGAAAACCTGTTGGGATTGGGTTTTTCCTCCAGAGACGAGGCCCGGTGGATGCGTTCTATGGCAGAAACCTTGGTGCAGATGGGAAACCTGGATGCTGCCCAGGGGGTATTCCGGGAAGCCTTAAAGCGGGACCCGGCTCTTCCCAATGTGGTGCAGCTGCGGCGGAAACTCAAGGTGTAGGGATTCATAAAGAGAAAAACCAGGGAACTAGCACATATGATTCGTTTAAAAAATGAGAAACAGATCGCGGGGATTCGTACTTCCTGCCGTATGCTTTCCGCCATGTACCGGGAATTGGTTCCTCTGCTTACTCCCGGAGTTGAAACCTTGGAACTGGAGAAATGGACCCGGAACTGGATCAAGAAGGCCGGGGGAAAACCGGCTTTTTTGGGATACGGGCCCACGCAAAATCCCTTTCCTGCGGCCCTGTGCATTTCCATCAACCACGAGGTCATCCACGGGCTTCCGTCTAAACGGCGGATCGCGGCGGGGGACTTGGTATCCCTGGACTGTGGCATTGAGCTGGAGGGGTTCATAAGCGATCAGGCGGTTACTGTTGAGGTAGGACAGGTAAGCGAAGTGGCCCATAAGCTCAACCAGGTTACCCAGGAATGTCTCTACAAGGGCATTGCCGCGGCCAAGGCAGGAGAGCGGCTTTTGCAGATCGCCCGGGCAGTGCATGGTCATGCGGTTTCCCAGGGCTATGGGGTGGTGCATCAATACTGCGGTCATGGGGTAGGCTTTGATCTCCATGAAGACCCCCAGGTATCCAATCACCCCCGGGGTCCCAATCCCCGGATGATGGGGGGACTGGTAATCGCCATAGAACCGATGATCAACCTGGGTACTGGGGATGTGGAGGTACTGGATGACGGCTGGACTGTGGTTACCGCGGATCGGCAGCTCTCCGCGCATTGGGAACACACCGTGGCGATTTTCAAAGATCATACCGAGATGCTAACCGAACCGGTTGTTTTGTCTCAATAGCTTTGTTCGGAACCCTGTTTCCGCCAAACCAATGGAAAAAGAAGGTTCGACGGGTATTGACCCGGCCTTCCAATTAAAAAACAGGGGCGGAGAAGGGATTATGACAAGTCTACAGGCATTATTGGCGTATAATATGAATGAACGGCAGCGATTCTGGGTATTGCACCAGCAAAATTGGCCGAAAGAGTCCCTACCCCGACCCATTATATAGGACAGATTGAGGTTGGAAACAAGTTTCCCTCCCCTGAAATGCTGGAACGGATAGCCGCCGCCCTTGAGATAGACAGACCCCCGTTGTTTTCAATGAAAACATTGACCGAGGAGGCGGTTTCAGGAGGGTGTTTTGTCCGGTATAGGGGCGGCTATGGCACAGGCCCTTGACTCCCGAATGGCGGAACTCAAAGGATTCGGCTCACTGCCCCGCGCCTTCGTCCAGCAGTACCTCCCGTTTGACTCCATGACCAACGAAGACTGTAGGGCTATGAACTTTCATAACGCGGGTTCGATGAATAGTCAACGAAGGCTATCACCACCACTAAAGGCGGCCCCTATAAGGGGCTTCACGCCAACCTCGCGTGAAGGCTCACTCCAGCCTAACGTGAAGACTCACTCCAGCCTCGCGTGAAGGCTCACTCCAGCCTTGCGTGAAGGCTCACTCCAGCCTTGCGTGAAGGCTCACTCCAACCTCGCGTGAAAGTTCATTCCAGCCTAACGTGAAGGCTCACTCCAGCCTCGCGTGAAGCCTCACGCCAGCCTAACGTGAAGGCTCACGCCAGCCTAGCGTGAAGGCTCACTCCAACCTCGCGTGAAAGTCCACTCCAAGCTAGAGTGAAGGCTCACTCCAGCCTCGCGTGAAGGCTCACTCCAGCCTTGCGTGAAGGCTCACTCCAGCCTCGCGTGAAGGCTCACTCCAGCCTCGCGTGAAGGCTCACGCCAACCTTGCGTGAAGGCTCACGCCAACCTTGCGTGAAGGCTCACGCCAACCTTGCGTGAAGGCTCACGCCAACCTTGCGTGAAGGCTCACGCCAACCTTGCG
>JAISOX010000097.1 GCA_031275325.1 Treponema sp. | reverse complement strand
CGGGCCTGCTGTATCCACCGCTACAGCAGCTTTTCGCTGATGCCCAGGTCCTTCGCTACTTGGCATACCGGCTTCTCATGCTTCCCTGCCAGCGCTACCGCTTCGGCTTTGAATTCCTTTGGGTATACCCGCCGTTCCTTGTCTTTCTTTCCCATCTGCTTCTTCTCCGCTTCTGTTGTATTCTTCGCTTGTTTTTGTGTCTACCTGATGGGGTTAGGTCCACTATTCACTCCCCTAGGGGCCTTCCGGTTGGCACACGCCATTTCCCCAGCGGGAATGGCCGTATGAGCCGTCTCCCTATCGGCACTTAAGGCCCAGCCAATGACCTTCCGGTCAAACAGGTCTCTTTCCCTCCGTCAGGTATACCCAGCCCCCGCCCGTCCGCAGGTACATGATGTCCGATACCCATTTTCGTCCACCCTGCCCCGCGTGGAACCGCCGGGAAAGGATGTTTTGGCAGACCGGCAGGGTATGGGGGAATCGGTGGTTCGGATGAACTTCCTCCTCCGGCGGGCGTTTAAGCCGTGCTCCCGCATCAACCGGGCCACGTTCTTACGGCTCATCAGCCTCCCGTACCCTCAGGCTACCGTACCGGTAGTGATGCCACTCTGGTATCCCGTGAATCAGGTTCTAAAGGCCGGCATCAGCCTTGCTCCGCCCTCCCCGTACTTGGCCCAGTGGTCCTAGGCGTTGCCGCTCACCCCCAAAAGTCCGGCCATCTCCCTGACGGCCTACCGGTCCCACTTCGTCTGTATGAACCGATACGCCGTCACGAGGGTCTCCCTGCGCAAAGATGACCACCGCTTTTTTGAGGATTTCTTTCGCCGTCCTGAGCGTCTTACCCTCTTTCCGTAACCGGGTCGGTTCCTCGTCCCTCGGCCGCCCCTTTTCGATGCAGGGCTGCCAAAAAATACCCTATAACCGACTTTTAACATCCCCCTCATCATTTCTTAATTTTAGGTGCGTATGTTAAGCTCAACTTTTATATACACAGGAGTTTTCTATGAAACCTCATGAAACCACAAGAGGAACCACGGCTTATGGGAGAAACAAGAGGCGTGCGGCCTGCTTGGGCTGTTCAATCGCCCTGACGGTCATGGCAGCCTTGTTCGGGATGCCCCTCTGGGCAAAGGCCCAGGCCGATACCGGTACCCCGCGGAATACCGCAGTGGCCCCGGCAGGACAAGCCAAATACGTGTTCCTCTTTATCGGGGACGGCATGGCTATGGCCCAGATCAGTTCTACAGAGGTCTATGCCACAGCCCGGTCATCCAAAGACATCACCATCACCAAACTGGGCTTTACCAAGTTCCCGGTGTCGGGGCTCACCACCACCTATGATGCGGGAACCTTTATCACCGACTCCGCGTCTGCCATAACGGCCATTGCCACGGGGAACAAGACCTTGAGCGGGATCATCAACATGGATCCGGGGAAAACCAAAAGTTTCAAGACCATTGCCGAATACGCCCACGAGGCGGGCATGAAGGTTGGTATCGTATCCAGCGTTACCCTGGACCACGCAACCCCGGCAGGCTTCTTTGCCAAGGTTCCTTCCCGGAGCAACTACTACGACATTGAAGTCCAGATGGTGAAAAGCGGCTTTGAATACTTTGCAGGAGGCGGCCTCCTCCAGCCCAGAGGCAAAAACAAGGATCAAAGGGATGTAATCCAAATGGCCAGGGACGCGGGGTACGTCTATGTCAACTCCAAGACCGCGTTTAACGCCTTAAAGCCCGGGGCTGGCAAGGTGCTTGCCATAAACGCCACCCTCCAGGATTCAGGGTCCATGCCCTATGAACTGGACCGCAAAAAGGGGGATCTTTCCCTCGCGGACTATACCCGCAAGGGGATTGAGCTTTTACAAGATAACCCTAAGGGCTTCTTCATGTCCATTGAAGGGGGAAAGATTGACTGGGCCTGTCATGCCAATGACGCGGGGGCTGCTATCCACGATGTCATAGCGTTTGATAACGCGGTCAAGGCGGCGCTGGATTTTGCCCAGGCCCATCCTGATGACACCCTCATCATCGTTACCGGCGACCATGAAACCGGCGGCATGACCATCGGTTTTGCCGGCACCCAGTACAATACTTTCTTCGACAAAGTGGCCCTCCAGAAAAAATCCTTTATCGCCTTCAACGATGAAGTCCTCATTCCTTATAAGAAAAACACCCCCAAGGCCCAGGCAAAACTGGCGGATCTTATCCCTGGGATACAAGATGCTTTCGGCCTGGACTACAACAGCCTTTCGGACTTCCAGAAGGAACAGCTTGCATTTGCCTTCCAGCGTTCTCTGGGGGACGAGATTGAACGGCCGGTTGCGGAGGATCAGTACCTCCTCTACGGCGGTTACGAACCCCTTACGGTGAAGATCACCCAGATCATGAATCAGACCGCGGGTATAGGCTGGACTTCCTATGCCCATACCGGGGTTCCGGTCAGCACCTTTGCCGCAGGGGTCCACCAGGAACTCTTCAGCGGTTATTACGATAATACGGACATTTTCAGAAAACTCGTTTCTGCGATGAATCTCATGTTGTAAGCGCATTAGAGGGTTACCAATGACAGGTATCACATTGAAAACAGAAGATCACCATTGGCTGTCGTGGCGGAGCATACATGAACCACGGAGGGATAGGATTTTTGTAGGGATATCCGTCTTGGTAACCCTTCTGTTTTTTATCCTCCCCACAGGATTTGAAGGGGCAGGGCAGACTGAAGGCAGTGAACGGGCCCGGGGAAAAGTTATCGAAGTGAATAACGAAAGGCTCATAACCATAGGCCCGGTAAAGCAGGGGGAACAGCAGCTTGAGGTGGAGATCCGTTCCGGGAGATTTAAGGGGCAGGTCTTTTCAGGATCGAATAACCTGATGGGTAAGATAGAGCTGGACAAGATATTTGCCCCTGGCGACTCGGTACTGGTGGTAGTGAGCGTCCCGGAAGAAAACAACGGGATCCGCCACGCCCAGGTCTACGATCATTACCGTACCGGCAAGACCGTGCTGCTCTGTATGCTCTTTTTCTGCTTTATCATCCTCGTCATGGGATGGATGGGGGTGAAGATCGTGATTTCCTTTGTGTTTACCGCAGCGGCCTTGATCCGGATCCTCTTTCCCGCCATGCTCCGAGGCTGGGACCCGATCTTTGCATCGGTACTGTTAACCGCGCTCTTAACCGGGGTGATCATCTTCCTCGTGGGAGGGCTCACCCCCCGGGGGCTCACCGCGTTTGCCGGCTCTATGGGAGGGGTGCTGCTCACCTCGGTCCTGGCTTTTTTCTTTACCTATTGGTTCAAGATACACGGGGCAGTGCGGCCCTTTGCGGAAGCCCTCCTCTATGCAGGGTACACCCACCTCAACCTGGCGCATCTCTTTATCTCCGGTATTTTCCTCGCCTCCTCCGGGGCCATGATGGACCTCTCCATGGACATCGCCTCTGCCATGGACGAAATCAAGCAGCAATACCCCGCAGTCAGCCGTTTCAATCTGATTAAGAGCGGGGTCTCTGTTTCCCGCCATGTGGCGGGTACCATGTCCACGACTTTGCTCCTGGCCTATTCCGCGGAGTACACTGCCATGATTATGACCTTTATCGCTCAAGGGGTTCCCCTGGAAAACGTCATCAACATGGTCTGGGTCTCCTCTGAGGTGGTGCATACCTTGGTAGGCTGTTTCGGCTTGGTCCTGGTAGCGCCCCTTACGGTATTTGCGGGAGGGATGATCCTGGGGAATAGAAAAGAGACGAAGTAAAACCGTACCCCGGTTCCCCGGCTGTTGAAGGATCCCTAGTTAGGGCTCCTTCAACAGCCTTAGTTATGGAGTCATAATAGGCTTGGAGAGGGATCCCTAATAGCCCTGGTTATGGGGCCCTAACAGCCTTGGCGAGGTATCCATAACAGCCCTGGTTAGGGGGTCCTAACAGCCTTGATGAGGGATACCTAACAGCTTTTGGTTATGGAGCCATAACAGCTCTGGTTATGGATACCTAATAGCCTTAGTGAGGTATCCATAACAGCCCTAGTTATGGAGCCTTAACAGCCTGGGTTATGGAGCCATAACAGCCTTAGAACTTATCCGGGAATAATGCCAGGATGAACCGGGATAAGATTTCGCCAAATAATAATCGCACAGGCAAACTCCATTAGCGCCCGATAGCTCCGAGCTTTCTTCTCATAGCTCACCAGGAGCTTCCTAAAGCGGTTCAACCATGAATGGCATACCTCCTCTACCCACCGCCGTGCGTTGAAATCGGGATTCTGTTCCTTCTCTCGCTTCTCTTCCCACGAGGTCGGATGTGCGCTTCATATCCCATCCCTTCGGCACTTTTTTGTGCCCCCCCATACCCCGCATCAAAACATACCTTCGCCCCTTCCGGGTGTGCGCTAACAATCCTTCCAATAGCTTTATATCATGCGTGTTCGCCCCACTGAGCGTTACGCCCACGTAGGTCATAAGCCCCTCCTGCCTCATCCACAGGAAAAACCCCGCTTCCGCCCATTCGCTGAACTACTGATGGATACTACTGGCTGCCCCCTATGCTTTCGGCAACGCCTTCCACTGGATGCCGGTTCGTACCACATAAAAAATAGCTTCCAATACTTGGCGTGGCGGTATTGGTTTCCGCCCGGCCACGGGTCTTCCTTGGCAGGTCTTGTTTCCCTCCCGTTTCCGATGGGGGATGAAATCCTTGACCCGTTCCCACAGGTCATCTGTCAGTTCCCAGGATTTGATCCCACTTCCTGTTACTCGT
>JAISOX010000131.1 GCA_031275325.1 Treponema sp. | reverse complement strand
TGATATACCCGTTCCCATACCGAACACGGAAGTCAAGCCCTCTCACGCCGATGATACTGCCCTTCAAAAGGGTGGGAAAGTAGGTCGTTGCCAGGCTTTTTTATGTATTGCCCCCTACTATCGGGGGCTTTTGTAGTATTCTTGCGGAGACCTATGGTTAAATGTACGCTGTTGAGCATAACCTTTTCATGGTTTCCCCCTTGCAGAAAGAGCCATTCGATAGTACATTGATTACAGGTTTCTTTGACTTTATGAAAATGAGGTCAGAAAGGGAGAGTATATGGCTGATCAACATCAACTAGTCACTTTTCAGTTGGGTGAAGAGTTATATGGAATTAATATAATGGATGTGAAAGAAATAGTTCGGGTTCAAGATATTAGGGCTATTCCAAATGCGCCTATGTATGTAGAAGGCATTTTTAATCTCCGCAGTGAAATAATTCCGATTATTAATTTGCATAAAAGATTTCATTTAAAGAAAATGGCTGCTTCTGAAGATGATGAACTCTTATCGGGCTTTGTTATTTTGGATATTGATGGAATGAAGCTGGGAGTAATCATTGATAAGGTTTCCCGGGTGGTAACTATAGAAAAAGACGAGGTGCAGCCCCCGCCTCAAATGGTGAGTGGTATTGGGTCTGAATATATTCAAGGGGTTGTTCGCCAGGAGCATGGCTATCTTATCATTTTAGGGATTCGGGATCTTTTTAACCCCAAGGAACTCCAGAAGATTGCTGATCTCCGATAAGGTCTTTTAAGTAAGAAGATAGATAAGGTTCAAGGATTTGCATGAAAGTTGAAGTCTATTCTCCGACTATCCGCCGAAAAGAGATGGATGCGGTTCTTACTGCTATGGTGGAGGATAAGATTGGACCTGGGGAGCAGTCTCGGTTCTTGATTCAAGTTGCAAAGGAGTATCTTGGTTTTGATTATTGTTTAGCCCTGAGAAGTCCGGTATTTGCCCTTTTTTTAGCCCTTAAATCATTGAATCTTGAAGATGGAGCAGGAGTAGTATTGTCTGCATTATCCCCTCGGTATTATGCCCGGGTTCTTGAAGATCTGAGGCTCAGGCCAGTGTATGGTGATGTAAGTGCTTCCCTCCCTTGTATAGACCGGGAAACCTTGGAGCGGGCGTGTAAGCAGAGTGATCCTTCACCAAAGTGTATTCTCGTGCACCATACCTTGGGCTTTGTACCAGATATGGCTTCTATCGTTCAGGTGGGACTACCGGTTATTGAGGATTGTTCCCAGAGCTATGGTACCGAAGGGAAGCCCTCATGTTTGGGTTTTTTTACGCTTTTGGGCTTGGAAGAACGGGATATGCTCACCTCTGGAGGGGGTGCGCTCCTCTATGGAGTAAACGCTCGGAATGCGTCGGTGTTACGGAATGGAGGGGATTTGCCTCCTGAATACGGCATCCCTGATATGAATGCCGCCATGGCAGTGGTTCAATTTCGAGAGGGGGCTAAGAACCTTGAAAAACGGAAGGGAATTGCCCAGATTTATACGCAATCAGCATTGCGAACCCGGCATAAACGGTTTATCCCCCGGGACGAGGAAGGGTATAATCATTATGCCTTTCCTTTGATTCTTGAAACCGGTATGAAAGAGGTAAAGGCCTATGCCAAGCGGAAAGACGTTGTCCTGGCAAGTGCCTTTGAAGGCACTCTGATGGGAAGCGGTATGGTGGAGCCCACAGTATGCCCGGAAAGTTACTCCCTGTCCTTGAGGACGGTTCTTTTTCCGCTCTATCCCCGGCTTGGAGCAGCAGATACTGAAAAGGTCGCAAAACTTATTGTAAGCCTTCCTTGAGCGAGTAAAGGCAAAAAGAAGGGGGAGGATGGTAATGGCCACAGTAAAAAAGGCGTTGCTGTTTATTAATCTGCATAAAGACAATGCCCAGCATGTGGCTGATGAAATACGGGAAGAACTGAGCCGTAACCACATTGAAACGTGGGACTGCGCCTTTACCGGGAAGCCTGATAGGGGTATCCAGGGTAATTATGATCTGGCATTCAGTCTTGGAGGAGATGGAACCGTACTCTATGCTGCCCGGTCTATGGCGCCTTTAGGGGTGCCTATTTTGCCGATCAATTTGGGCACCTTGGGATTTATCGCCGCAGTACATCCTGATGAATGGGTTCACGTGTTTAATTGGTGGAGGGAGGGAAAGGTTGGAATCTCCCGAAGGTTTATGCTTGAGGTAACCGTAGAACGGGAAGGCAGACCCGTAGCCAGAGGTTCCTGTTTGAATGATACGGTTATCTCTGCTTCAGGGATAGCTAAGATCATACGGCTCAAGGTAGAATCGGAGACCATGGTTCCTCATACATATATGCGTCTGGGTAACTATCGATCTGATGGGCTTATTGTGGCCACTCCCACTGGCTCTACTGCCTATTCGGTATCTGCAGGAGGGCCGATTCTCGATCCTGAGATGGAAGCGCTCATCATCAATCCAATATGCCCCTTTACCTTGTCGAACCGTCCTATCGTGGTCCCTGCCCGGGAAGCGGTTATTGTAGAAGTTGAAGCGGAACAGCGGAGCGGGGTCCTCCTGACTTTGGACGGACAGGTAACTGAGCCGTTGGAACCAGGCGATCGGGTTTATATTAAGCAGGCCCCTTATGAGGCCCAACTCATTGCCTCGGACAGGAGCGGGTTTTATAAGGCTCTGCGTACAAAACTTTCCTGGTCCGGAGGGCCTAATGCTTGAAGAGCTTAGTGTCCGTAACTTTGCCCTTATTGATGCCCTTTCTCTCACCTTTGAAACGGGTTTTAATGTCCTTACCGGAGAAACCGGGGCAGGGAAATCCATCCTGGTAGGATCCTTGAGTTTTTTATTGGGAGCCAAGGCAGACCAAGGAATAATCCGGACTGGAGCATCTGAGGCACAGGTATCCGCTGTGGTATCTCTGAGCAAGCGGCAGCAGGAGGCTTTGGCCTGGTTGAATGTTCGGGGTATTAGCCTTGAAGATGATCGCCTCATCATTAGGCGGACTATCAAAATTTCAGGTCGAAGCGCCATCTCTATACAGCAAACTCCAGTAAGCCGGGGAGAGTTGATGGAATTTATGGCGCTTTTGTTTGACCTCCACGGCCAGCATACCCACGAATCGTTGCTTAAAAAAGAAACGCACCGGAAGTACCTGGACCGTTTTGCTGGTCTTGATGAGGAGACTGCTGCTTTCAACCGGGTGTTTCTTGAACGGGAAGCTAAAAGGAAAGCCCTGGATCGTTTTGTCAGTCTTGCCCGGGACCGAAAGATGCGGCTGGAAATGTTACACTATGCGGTGGAAGAGATTGCTCAGGGAAATCCCAAACCAGGAGAAATCCAGGAACTGGAACGGGAGGCCCGGCGGCTTGGGGATTTTGAGAAATTAGCAGGTTTCGTGCAGCATCTGGGGGCCTTTCTTTGTGATGAAGAACGGTCGATCCTGAGTCTTAGCAGGAAGATCCGTGCTGCCATGGAAAGCGCCGCGGTTATTGACGGAAGGCTTGCTCCCATGGCCCAACGCATGGAAGATTGGTATTATGAAACCGAGGATTTGGCGGAGGTATTTCGGGGATACCGGGATACCTTAACCTATGATCCAGGACGGCTTGAAGCTATAGAGGAGCGGCTTGCCCTGTTATACCGGCTCAAGAAAAAATATGGCCATGATGAAGCGGCGATACAGGAGTATCGGATTAAGGCAGAGGCGGAGATTGAAGCCCTCACAGGATCCGAAGCAAGCGAGGAAACCCTGACCGCGAGGATTTCGATGCTTGACGCAGAGCTCGCTTCCCGGGCTCAACGCTTAAGCGCCCAACGGATCGCCGCGGCGCATGATTTGGAACCCCGGATAAGGGCGATCCTTACCTGTTTGGGGATGCCTTATGCCCGGTTTTCCGTGTCCGTAATTTCCGATGAAGGGGTGAAGGCCCCCCGGTACCATCCTTGGGGAATGGATGAGGTAGAGTTTTTTATCGCTCCCAATAGGGGGGAGCCGCTGAAAGAACTTTCCCGTATTGCCTCTGGGGGAGAGCTTTCCCGGATTATGCTGGCCATAAAAACCGTGCTTTCCGATGCGGATCCTTTGGAAACCCTGGTTTTTGATGAAATTGATACGGGTATTGGGGGAGAAGTGGCCCTATCAGTAGGGGAATACTTGGCTAGGGTAGGAGCGCATAAACAAATTTTGTGCGTTACCCATCTTGCCAGTATCGCGGTTAGAGCGTATAATCATCTCAAAGTGGAAAAAAAGAACGAATCAGGGCGGACCGTAACCGAAGTGATGGTATTGCGTGCAGATGAGCGGCGAAAGGAGATCGCCCGGATGCTTGCGGGGGATGCAGGCCCTGTAGCGCTTGCTCATGCAGACGCCTTATTAGTAAAATATAGGAATGGAGTAAAGGATGGCGAAACTTACTGAAGATACTGGTGAAGATCAGTACATAACAAAAATCAACGAATATAAGCTGGCGATTGATACTATCCTCAAAGCGGAAGCGAAATTAGTGAGTGAAATAGCCCAAGAAAGTCCAGATATTCCATTGAAACAGTTTGATCTAGTGGAAACACGGCTTAATCTTGCCTCATACTATATGATTCTCACCGGTATGACCCGGTCTGTTTTGAAGAAAGATAATCAGGGGGCCCTTGATGAAGCGCGGAAATCCGTCAATAAATGCATTGCCTCCCTTGAAGATATGGCAAGCAGGTATGTGGATGCGCTTTTTACTGATTATGAGGATAAACTGGTCCTTTTGGAACCGGTGAGTCCGGAACGGCGGTATTATGTGATTCAAAAGCTGGGCTTGACCATTCAACTGCTTGAAAATGCCTATGGAGATAACAGTAAATGGAAGTGGTCCTTTGTGGATATGAAGGGCCGCTTCGCCACGGTAACGAAAAATGTCTTTGATGTAAGAAACATGGTAGCCAATATAGACCCCCGGTCTCCCCACTATGAAGTTACGTTCTACCATTTGCAGATGATCAAGCAACTCCTCTTGCAGGCAGGGGAGCGTTATCGGGAACGGTATGAGCTCTCCACCGGCTCGATTGAGGATTTTCGCATGGGCCTCAACCATTTGAACGCCCTGCGGCGGATCCACATCCTGCTCGGAGAAAGCCCTGAGTCGGAGATGCTCAAAAAGAAGATCGATTCCTGGTCCGCTAAATTGGAAGCGGACCTCCGGCGGAAAGAGGAAGAAGCCCAGGAAGCACCTGAGAACCTATAAGATGCGGCATGGTTCCTCCCTTGGGGAATTTAAAACCCTGTTACCCTATCTTTCCCGGTATCGTGTATCCTATATGTGGGGTTTTGTGTGTCTCATAACGGTAGATGCTGCTCAGGTGATTATTCCCCAGTTTATGCGCCGGGCAGTGGACTTGATTGCTTCAGGAAGGTTTACCTGGCAGGAAATAGGCGTCCTCTGCGCAGGTATGGTTGGGGTGATGGCCCTTATCTCCCTGGGCCGCTTCCTGTGGCGGTATTTTATCCACGGCTCTTCCCGGCGGATCGAAACGGAAATGCGGGAAACCTTGTTTGAACACCTCCTCGCCATGTCTTATGATTTTTACCAGAAGCATAAAATCGGCGATCTCATGGCCCGGGCTACTAATGACCTCAATGCGGTGCGTATGTCCATAGGCTTAGGCCTGGTGGCCTTGGTGGACGGTACTGTTATGGCGGCTTCGATTCTGGTAATCATTTTTGTCCAGGATGCCAGGACCGCGGCCTTTGCCGTACTTCCCCTGCCCTTTATTACCGCTATTATGCTGCTCTTTGGAAGCGCCCTGGGGAACCGGTTCAAGAAGGCCCAGGAAACCTATGCTGCCATGAGCGATACGGTACAGGAAACCTTCGCAGGAATTCGGGTGATCCAGGCTTTTGTCAAAGAAGGGTGGTTCATCAAGAAATTTGCCGATACCAACGATGATTACCGGGAAGCGAATATGGCCTTGGTTAAACTGTACGGGGCCTTTTTTCCGCTGATTCTCTTTCTCTCAGGCCTTACTACGGTGATCCTGCTCTTGGTAGGGGGTATCCGGGTGGTGGAAGGGTTTATGAGTCCTGGGGATCTGCTGGCTTTGTTCCGGTATCTGCAAATGCTCATCTGGCCCCTTATGGGCGCGGGTTTTACGGTGAACATGATACAACGGGGAGCGGTAAGCCTAAAGCGGGTGAATGAGATTTTGAATACTGCCCCGAGTATTACCTCCCCCCCTGCTCCCCAGAAACCGGACGGCCAGGCTGAGGCTCTTGTCATTCGGGATTTGTCTTTTGCCTATCCTGACGGCAGCGAGGCCCTGAAGGGGGTAAGTCTTACCGTCAGGCAGGGGGCTTGGGTGGGGATATTGGGCCGTACTGGTTCGGGAAAGTCCACCCTCATCAAAGCCGTCACCAGGATGATCGATCCCCCGCGGGGTACGGTCCTGGTTAAAGGGGTGGATGTGCGGGATTGGGATCTGAATGAACTGCGGGGGCGTTTCGGGGTTACCCCCCAGGACAGTTACCTTTTCTCCGATTCTATCAGAAACAATATCCTCTATAGGCGTGAGCAAGATGCCGCTGCTTTGCCCGGAGAACCAGGGAACCTGGAGGATACCCTGCTGAAGCAGGTAACCGGGCTTGCCGCTTTGGATAGGGATCTGGGGAGTTTTGCCCAGGGTGCGGATACCCTCATAGGCGAGCGGGGGCTTACGCTTTCAGGGGGACAGAAACAGCGAACCGCCATTGCCCGGGCCCTTATGGGGGAACCGGAATTCCTCATCCTGGACGACGCCCTTTCAGCAGTGGATGCGGAAACGGAAAAACGCATTTTAACGGGCCTTCTGGCAGAACGGGCAGGGAAGACCACCATTATCGTATCCCACCGGGTTTCAACCCTATGCAATGCGGGGTACTTGCTGGTTCTGGACCAGGGCCGCGTTGCCGAAGCAGGAACGCCGTTGGAACTTACCGCACGGCGCGGTTTTTATGCCCGCATGGCCGCGTTGCAGCAGTTGGATCAGGGAACGGCCTCTTGGGAGGGTTACGGTGCCTGACTACTTTGAAACCGAGGAGGTGGTCAAGGGCTATGACCGGCATATCACCGCCCGGATCCTTTCGTATGTTAAGCCCTACCGGTTTCTGGCGGTTTGTACCCTGCTTGCCTTGGGGCTTTCCACTGTGGGCGAGTTAGCCATCCCGGTGATCCAGCAGCGGGTCATTGATGAGGCTATTCTGGCCCGGTTCCTCCTGATCCGGAGGGATGTTTTCGCGCAAGCACGGCTGACCCTCCCCCAGGGTACTGCAGAGGCCTTAGAGCGGGCCTTGGGGCATCCGCAGCGTCTCTGGATCGGGGAGCAATGCCTGGTACCTCTGGGAAAGGACCGGCCCATTGCAGGCCGCGACGAGATCCTGCTCAGGGAACAGGGTATTATTGGGGAGGGGGAGTGGTATGCTTTTTCCTATATCCCCGGAGACGCGGCCTATGAGGTGGCCGCGGCCCATGAGGGCTTGTTCTTGATCGGAGAACAAGCCGGGGCTATACAGGTTCAGGATCTTGCCTCCTTGGAAGCAGCGGAAATTGCCGTGCTGCGGCGGCGGGACATAGGGTATATTATCCGTGCGGCCTTGGCGCTGCTGGGGATCCTCGCCGCGGTTTTGGGGTTTACCTTTATACAAACCTGGACCGCGGCCCTCATCGGCCAGCAGGTGATGAAGGATCTGCGGCTTGCCCTGTTTCAGAAAACCGCCGCTCAATCCACGGCCTTTCTCTCCCGGCATCCCGTGGGCCGGCTGGTAACCCGGCTGACCGGGGATGTGGAAACCATCAACGAATTCTTTACCTCGGTGCTGACGGCCTTTCTTAAAGACCTCTGCAGTATGCTGGGGGTGTTGGGGACCCTGTTTTTTCTCTCCCCCCCCTTGGCGTTGGTAACCCTTGCTACCTTACCGCCGGTGATGGTCCTCACTGCCATGAGCCGCCTCAGAGCCAGGGATGCCTTCAGGCGGCAGCGGACCGCTTCTTCCCGGGTCAACGCGTACCTTTCCGAGCGCCTTGCCGGGGTGCAGGCGGTCCAGCTTTTCCAGGGGGAAGCCAAGAGCCTCCGGGAATTCCGCGGCCGTAACCACGAACTCATGCAGGCTAACCTGGGGGAGATGTACGTGTTCGCCACCTTTAGGCCCTTGGTGGAATGGTTTTCGATCCTCACCGTGGCAGTGGTCATCGCGGTGGGGAGTAATCTGGCCTTGCACCTTTCCCTTTCCCTGGGGGTCCTCATAGCTTTTATCAACCTGGTAGGTATGTTTTATGCGCCGGTGATGGATATTGCGGAGAAATATACCCTCTTGCAGTCCGCTATGGCTGGGGGAGAGCGGGTCTTTACGCTCCTGGATACGGAGGAGCCTATTCCCAACACGGGAAAACAGCTGGAGCGGGGCAGGATCCAGGGACGCTTGAGCTTCGAGGACGTGCATTTTGCCTACAAACCAGGGGAGGAGGTGCTGCGGGGCCTTTCCTTCACCGTAGAGCCTGGAGAGATGGCCGCGATTGTGGGCTATACCGGCGCGGGAAAGACCACCATCATCAATGTGCTTACCCGGCTCTGGGATATTGACTCCGGGTGCATCCGCTTGGACGGGATTCCCCTGCAAGAGATCCCCTTGGAAGTGCTGAGGGCCGCCGCGCTGCCGGTCTTACAGGAGGTGTTTTTATTTTCCGGTACGGTAGCGGAGAATATCAGCCTGGGCCTTCCCCTTTCAGAGGCCCGCATCGTAGACGCGGCCAAGGCGGTTCATGCCCATGACTTTATTTCCCGCTTGCCCCAGGGGTACCACACCGTGCTTTCTGAAGGGGCGGCGAATATTTCCTCGGGCCAGCGGCAGCTCATCAGCTTTGCCCGGGTCATAGCCCATAACCCCGCGGTGGTCATCCTGGACGAGGCCACCAGTTCAGTGGATACCGAGACCGAGGGGCTTATCCAACTGGGGATGCAGCAGGTCCTTGCCGGCCGGACCGCGCTGGTGATTGCCCATAGGCTTTCCACCATCCGCCACGCGGACCGGATTCTGGTCCTTTCCGGGGGACGTTTAGCGGAAGAGGGAACGCACGAGGACCTTATCGCCCGGGACGGCCTCTATGCGGGCTTGTACCGCTTGCAATACCAGGGGATGATGGCTTGAATCCCCCGGATTATGGCCTGTTTGGACCAGCGGTTTCCAGGGGCGAAGGCAGAGCGCCCTAAAGGGAAACCGTAACTGGTACGGAACCGGGAACCGGGAGGGCTTTGGGGGATTGGGGGATTTTTCATGGCTCCCCCTGGGGCGCTGGGTTTCCGTAAACCCTGGAAGGCCCGCAAAGGCCCTGTTCCTGCGGGCCTTTATCTCGTGAGGGGTCCCCCCTCCGTCCTGCGCGCAAAACCCTTGACACGCCCCGGATTCCGCCCTATAGTGAACCATACAAAAAACGGCGGCCCCTTAGGGGAAAATCGGCTATTGGGGGTCCCGAATGGATCATTGGGCGCCCCGAATAGGGCATTCGGGGTCCCGAATAAAGCATTCGGGGTCCCGAATGGAGCATTGGGGATCCCGAATGGATCATTGGGCGCCCCGAATAGGGCATTCGGGATCCCGAATGGAGCATTGGGGGTCCCGAATAGGGCATTCGGGATCCCGAATGGAGCATTGGGGGTCCCGAATGGAGCATTGGGGGTCCCGAATGGAGCGTTGGGGGTCCCGAATGGAGCGTTGGGGATCCCCAACAAGGCACCCTAAGAGCGCAGCCGGAAGTAATCAAACCTGAGTTCAATGGAATAGGGAGGGTCTGCCGGACCTTAGTCCGGTTTGACCGGTTTTCCCAAGGGACTAAGGTCCGCACAGACCTTGGTCCGCAGCTTATCCAAAACCAACCGGGTTTTGGAACAAGTTCACCTTACTAAAGGAGGGAGCGGAATGACCGCAAGGCACGATTGGCTTCCCGGAACACGGGAAAGCCAACTCAACATGGCAAAAGTATGGGTAACCACGATTCAAAACAGGGGAAGCGGGTGGAACATACCCCCGGCAACCGTAACGGAACTGACCGCGGCAATCGCGGACGCGGACAGCATCCTGCAAACCGCGCTTTCCGCGGACCGGAGCCCCGCCATCACCACCGAGTGCCAGCGGTTATTCGGCATATTGGTGGAAAAAATGCGCTTCATCAAAGACCGCTACTTCAAGACCCCGCCCCTGGTGGATGAAGATTACACCGCCTTGCTGCTCAAAGTCCCGGACCCGACTCGAAGCCCCCGGGGAATCCCCAAGGCCCAAAAGACCGGGGAGATCGGACGGGCCGGTACCGCGATGCTTATCCTCCATTATAAATACGCCGAAGGCACCGAGGGCCTTGCAGACCCCCACACCGATATAGCCTGCCAGGTACGGTACGGCGTATTACCCCCTCCCGGCGTAAACCCCGCGGGAAAAGACTTGGCCAAAACGCCCGCGGCCCCGGAAGAGCTGCCGGTGGTGTTTTCAACCAGACGGAAAAAGGACATCATCAACTTTGATCCCCAGGACTCAGGCAAGACCGCGTATTTTGACATACGCCTCGAAAACGGAAATCAGGGATACGGCCCCTGGTGCCCCATATTTCACGCCATTGTTCCGTAAGGCTTGCGCCGGCAATTCGAGGGTTCCGGAGCCTTGCCCCGGAACCCTCCGGCTTGCCGGACAAGGCCAATAAAAAAATGGATGGATTTACCTGCGGTAAAAGGGCTGCTGTTTGGGGCGGCTATCGGGGATGCGCTGGGGGTTCCCGTTGAATTTACGAAAAGAGCCTATTTAAAGGAAAACCCCGTCAAGGATTTTATCGGCTATGGGACCCATAACAAACCCCCCGGAACGTTTTCCGATGACGCTTCCCTGACCTTTTGTTTGGCGGAAGCAGTAACCGGTGATTTTACCTTAGCACATATAGCCCGCAATTTTATTAACTGGGCATATAACAATTATTGGGCCGCTGATACGTCATTTGGGTTTGGACAAAGAACCCTCAAGGCCATATTTAATCTTCGCAACGGAATACAGCCGGAATATGCCGGAGGAACTAAAGAAACGGATAATGGGAATGGTTCCTTAATGAGAATCTCCCCTTTAGTATTTTATATTTATAATATGCCCATACATGACCGGTTTGATAGTATACGGAAAGTAGCATCCATCACCCACGGGCATATACGGTCTATAATCGCATGTTTTTATTATCTTGAATTTATGGTTAAAATAGCGGAGGGGAAAGACCTTTTTAAGATTTATAAGGATTTACAGACAACCATACCTGATTTTTTAGCGTCTCTGTCAATAGATCCGCGGGAGATTGGATTTTTCGATAGATTGTTAAAGCGTAACATTTATACACTATCAGAAAATGAAATAAAAAGCGGCGGCTATGTAATAGAAACCCTTGAAGCCAGTATATGGTGTTTATTAACCGCGGAGCATTACGAAGGATCTGTTCTCAAAGCGGTGAATTTGGCCGGCGATGCAGATACTACAGGATGTGTAACCGGCGCCATTGCCGGTTTGTATTATGGGTTCAGCGGTATTCCTGAAAGGTGGGTACATAACATAATGAAACATACCGAAATTGAGGATTTAGCGGAAAGAGTATATCAGAAAATAGGAAACATAGAACCTTCCGGGACGCTTCGCTCCTAACCTTTCCGCCGCGCTTTGGCGCGGGAATGAAGGGTAACGGCGAAGCATAAACACTCCTGGGATGGGCAGTACGCCTGTAGGTTTATTGCTGCATCATGCATCTTCACTGAATTCCAATGCTATATCTATAAATTGTATTATGGCCTGACATATGGTATGGTTTTTATCATATCCAAAATATACCGGGTAAGTTCCGTCACCAAAACCACTTTGAAACATCGGTAGATTTAAATGAGTACCCGGAATCGTAAAATTTATCCAATCGCCATCTTTCCGTTGGTATTTCGGATATTTTTCATAACTCTTCTTAAATTCCTGCGCGAATAGATCGTCATAGGCGTTTCCATCAGGATGCTCTTTTTCCCATTTTTCAATAAAATCACAATAAGCGTCCCTCGTCTCTATGTCTACTATTGTTCCAAGTCCAGCGTCAACATTAAATCCAAAGAAATTACCTGCTTCAAAATCATCAAGATTTTCATTCCCCTGCAGCGCCTCTATAAAATATTCAACCGAAATGTCATTAAAACTTACCTTGACTGCCGCATATCGATAATGCCCTTCGTCTACCTCAACCACCGCGGCCTTTATCGGAAAAATGCCGGTTGGCGCTTTGATAAAATATGGTTTTGCCTTCCGGTTTAAGAACACTAACGGGTCAAGGGCCATAATATTTCCTGTAGGAAAATGTACCGTTCCTATATCGAGTATATGCATTTTCTTTCCGCAGATCTCATTTTTAGTGAAATATTCATCCAGGTTAGCTATTGGTCTTAAAATAGGTTTTAACTGATCATATTTATTCATCCAATCTTGAGCGGGGGTATATTCCATGGTAATTCTCCTTATAAGTAAACTGTGCCTACAATATAATTTTTTCTATATTTTGTCAAGTGATTTTTTACATGGTTTAGGGGGCATTACAGGGCGGTATGGTTTGGCGGCCCGGATAAGGGCTTTGCGTAGCAAAAACAATACCGGTAAAATGGCGGCGGACGTTTTGCGCGGGAATGAAGCAAAGCGGAGAAGCATAAACAGCGCGTGAATTCTTGCTTGGACGCGGTCTTACGTACAGGCGATTGAAAAAACAAAGAATACTATGATTGTAGAGGTATCGAATGATTGAACTGAACGAACTGGATAAAGAGTACATAGCCTTATGTACAAAAGGTATGGATGAGCAAAACAGGAAAGAAGAAACGGCATTTTGTCTTGAAAAAATAGAATTGATGGGTAACATTCAGAATAAATCAACTAATGACATGGGGTTTCCACAGTTCACGTTCAAAGACGGATTTACCACGACCATTGCTCCGCGCAGATACAGGTTTACGGGGCCTCTCATGCCGACTGAAAAAGTCTGACGGAACCTGAGTCTAAAAACGGAAAGACACTCGGTTCGGCAAAAGGTAATTCGGATTCGGTGTCGTTCACCCAAAAGATAATGATGAAGCTTAAAAAACAGCCGGATAACAGCGTAATAAGCATACACCATCACCCCAAGAGTACGAGTTTATCAGATGTAGATATTGACACAATGAGTAGAAGCGTTAAAATAAAAGAAGTAAGGGTTGTAGGTTCTAACGGTAAGACTTATTGTATGTCTATTGGAACAGGGATTGGCGTTTCCGCGGTAATAGACATGGCAAAGACGAAGCATAGGGCCCTGCGGCTCATTAAGGAAAATTGGACCAAATGCGTACTGAAGAACCCGAAAGGGGAGTTGGTTTACGCTCCGGGTCAAGGAGGAAACCGCTCAAGTTACGGCTGAAGTACCCTTTCCCCGTTGGGTATGGACAGCGATAACCACGGGGAGTTCATCAATCAGCAGTTTTTTTCCTGGTGTATCCAGTTCACCCGGGGCATCTCCTCCCGCAAAAACGATACTTGCTTTGTGGAACAGAAGAAGGGCGATAGTGTCCGCAAGACGGTGGGCTATTTCAGTTTTGACACCGATGCCGAACAAGCTGCCCTGGCCGAAGTCTACCGGTACTGGTGTCCCCTTATCAATTACGGGTATCCGACCATCAAGGTCATTGGGAATACCCGGCTTGAGAACGGGCGATACAAAAAGGAGCATGGCACGGGGCGAAGACGCCCTATGAACGGCTGCTTGAATCACCTGATGGTGAGTAAGGATGCAAGAGCGAATTGAGGCGTCCTACGGCAGTAAACCATCCGGTAAAACTCAAGGGATTGATGGATAAAGCGGTTGCGGAACTCTTGCGCATAAACTGCCAAGAAGGAGATACGGCATTCGGCTAGTATGTAGTTTTGAGGCATAACCCCTTTTTCGGTTAGAATAATTTTGAGGTATTGCGAGCGGTTGACACAGCAATGGACCTAACCCCATCAGGTAGACACAAAAACAAGCGAAGAATACAACAGAAGCGGAGAAGAAGCAGATGGGAAAGAAAGACAAGGAACGGCGGGTATACCCGAAGGAATTCAAAGCCGAAGCG
>JAISOX010000101.1 GCA_031275325.1 Treponema sp. | reverse complement strand
GGGAAACCCCTGTCCCTCGTGCGGGGGAAACCCTATCCTTCATGCGGGGGAAACCCCTGTCCCTCGTGCGGGGGAACGCCTGTCCTTCATACAGGGGAAACCTTGTCCGCCGTGCGGGGGAAACCCCTGTCCCTCGTGCGGGGGAAACCCCTGTCCCTCGGGTGGGGGAAACCCTGTTCCCCGTGCGGGGGAACGCCTATCCCTCGTGCGGGGGAACGCCTATCCCCGGTGCGAGGGAAACCTTGTCCGCCGTGCGGGGGATAGCCTGTCCCTCGTGCGGGGGAAACCTCGTCCCTCGTGCGGGGGAAACCTTGTCCCTCGTGCGGGGGAAAGCCTGTCCCTCGTGCGAGGGAACGCTTGTCCCCCGTGCGGGGGAAAGTCTGTCCCTCGTGGGAGGGAAACCCTGTCCCTCGTGCGGGGGAACGCCTGTCCCTCGTGGGAGGGAAACCCTGTCCCTCGTGCGGGGGAACGCCTGTCCCTCGTGGGAGGGAAACCCTGTCCCTCGTACAGCAGGATAAACGCATAGAAAATCGTATTTCCTTACAAAATAAAGAGTTAGGTGAAACGGCAAAAAACAGACTTCGATTACTAACTCTTTATACAGTATAGAATTAGTGAATTCTATGCGTTTATCCTGCTCGTACAGGGGAAAGCCTATCCCTCATGCGGGGGAAACCCTGTCCCTCGTACAGGGGAAACCTTGTCCCTCGTGCGGGGGAAAGCCTGTCCCTCGTGCGAGGGAAACCCCTGTCCCTCGTGCGAGGGAAACCCTGTCCCCCGTGCGGGGGAAACCCCTGTCCCTCGTGCGGGGGAACGCCTGTCCCTCGGGCGGGGGAACGCCTGTCCTCCATGCGAGGGAAACCCTGTCCCTCGTACAGGGGAAACCTTGTCCCTCATGCGAGGGAAACCTCGTCCTTCGTGCGGGGGAAACCCTGTCCCTCGTGCGAGGGAAACCCCTGTCCCTCGTGCGGGGGAACGCCTGTCCCTCGTGCGAGGGAAACCCTGTCCCCGGTGCGAGGCTCTATACTTTACCGAAGGGACAAACCGGATAATGACACTCCCTACAGCCCAGGCACAAGCCGCCGTTCCCCAAAACCGTAAAATCCTGTTTAGTCATCCGGATGCCTGCGGCAATCCGGGGCAGCACCAGGTCAAAGATGGTGGTCTGCATATACATGACGCAGCCTGGAAGCCCCAGGATCGGCAGGCCGTCCGCATAGTATCCCAACAAAAACATCGCGCCAGGGAGGACTGGCGCGCCATAGGTAACAATCTTCGCTCCGCTCTGTTTAATGGCCCCAGGGGTATGGTCGTCCGGGTCAACGCTCATGCCGCCGGTACAGAGGATCAGATCCGGTTTTTCCCTGGTTGCTCCTTTTTTAAGGGCTTCGTTAATTACCCCGGCCACCACATCCAAGCCGTCTCCTACCACCACATGCCGGATCACTTCAATACCGTAGGCCTTGAGTTTTTTGATGACAACCGGGGTAAAGCTATCCTTAATCAAGCCTCCGGCTACCTCGCTTCCGGTAGTTATCACCCAGGCGGTTTTAAGGATATAGGGCAAGAGTTCAAAGATCGGCCTGGCCCCTGCCGCAGCCTCAGCGTGGACCAGGGTTTCTTCAGGCACCACTAAAGGGATAACCTTCATAGCCGCTAACTTATCCCCGGCTTTTACCGTGGAGTAGGAATGCCGCGCCGCAATGATGATGTCAGGAATCCCATTCACCTGGTTGAGCCGCGCCGCATCAGTACAAAAGACCCCATCCTGCGCTGCAAAAAGTTCGATTTTACCCTCAGCCGCCGAGCCGATCCGTATATGGGTGTTTGTACACAGGGCGGCTAGACGTGCCGCAGCCTCATCCTCATGAAGCATCCCCGCCTGCTTTTCCCAGACAAAAACATGTTCCTTGCCCATGGAACGCAGCATAGGGATGTCCCCTTCCTGTATGATATGTCCTTTGCGGAACTGGGGACCTTTCATTGCACCCGGTACGATACGGGTCAGATCGTGGCACAGCACCTGTCCAACCGCATCTTCTACACGAAGTTTCTTCATACCTACAGCCTTCCTGATCGACTATACTATACAAACCCCTATCAAACCATTGATATATAAAAGGGCTGTCTAAAAAACACGGCTTTCTTAGACAGCCAGAAGGAGAGGTGCGATTTTTTACATTACGAGAAAAAATCTGAAAACACCATTTGAATGTTCTGCTGGTTCAGCGCTACATTCTTGAGTACAACATACTATAAAACGATTCGCTTGTCAATACAACTCGATTAACATAGTGCATGTTGATAAGACGCCATTATCAGGGGATACAAAATACGATAAGGGCCGCTGAGGGGAATAACCGCCAAGCTATAGAGTACCCCAGGGAACAGGAGCAGCATCACAAGCCCATTCGCCCAATCCATAACAGGGGGAGCATGAACTATACTTAGGGCAAGGTCCTGGTGTCTGTTGCTAAGATCGGATGTCCCCCTCAAGGCCCTGGTATTTGGATAGATCCTAGATAAACAGCAGGTCCGACAGTTTATTGATACGGTAGGTACTCAGTGTGGAAGCCTGGGCATCTCCTAGGGCAGCGCTTTTAAAAGCGCCGGCTGCAGCCGCTTCAATGCCGGCGGAGGCGTCTTCCACCACCAGTGCATCCTGGGGAGAGACCCCCAAAAATTCGGCGGCCTTCAAAAACACCTCCGGATCCGGTTTGGTCCGGGTGATATTGGTACCGTCCGATATGGCATCAAAACAGTCAGCCAGTCCGATCTTTGCGAGAAGGTATTTTGCATTTTTACTGGATGAACCAATGCTGATTTTTATTCCCTGGGCTTTAAGTTCTTCTAGGGTGGCTAGTACATCCCGATCCACCGAAGCAGGGCTCAGGTCTTCAAGGAGGCGGCGGTAGCGGCGGTTTTTTTTCTCCGCCAGGCTCATCTTTTCTTCCTGGCTCAGGGAAAGCCCCCCTGATTCCAGTATGATTTCCAGGCTTTGCATACGGGAAATACCCCGCAGGCGGTTGTTCAGTTCCCTGTTAAAGGGTATCCCCAATTCTTCAGCGATGCTTGCCCATGCCTGGTAATGGCAGCGGTCCGTAGAGACTATCACCCCGTCAAGGTCAAAAATAACGGCCTTGTATTGGAGAATACCCGGCCGCGGACGCGGAATGGTGAGGGATTTGGAAAGCCTATAGCCTTGACCGTACACCTGGATGTGCTGCTCTCCGCCAGAAAGCAGGGTAAAACGGACCTCCCTGGGATCCACTTCCACCTGGATGTGCCGTTCCTGATAGAACATTCTAAACCGGTAGGCCTGCCATGCCGCAGGCAAAACCGGGGCCAAGCAGATACCCGCTTCTTTTATTCTGATACCGGCAAAACCGTACAGGATAGCCAAGCAGGTTCCGCCCATATTAGCGGTATGGATGCCGTCCTTGGTGTTTCCGTGGGTATTAAAAAGATCCAGCTTGGCGGAATCACCGAAATACCGGTAGGCCTTATCATGGAAACCGAGTTTGGAAGCAACGATACTGAAAACGCAGGTTGACAGGGATGAATCGTGGGTGGTTATCCCTTCGTAATAATGAAAGGAACGGTTGATCGTCTCCAGGGACTGGGCGTCCTCAAAGATGAAGTGGGCCAAGACCGTATCAGCCTGTTTGCAGACCTGGCGCCGGTACAGATGCAGCGGATGGTAGTGCAGCAGCAGGGGAAAGTGTTCCTTGGGAATGGACGCCAGGTCCCACCTTTTTTTTGAAAGGAACGCATCATCCTGGGGGTTGATGCCCAATTCCTGGTCGTAGGGGAGGTACAGGCGTTCCGCTGCCTGGGAAAAAGCCGCTATTTCCGCTGGGGAAAGGCCGATTTTAAGGCGGATCCTGTCCAGGGCATCTTCGGCTTTGAGGAGTTCGTAAAACTTGACCGCCCAGCGGAGATTGTATTGGGCTGAAAGGTTGGTGTAGTAGTTGTTATTCACGAGGCAGGTGTATTCATCCGGGCCGGTTACTTCGTTAATACGGAACGTTCCCTGAACGTAGGTACCCGCATCGATCCACAGCCGGGCGCACTCAAAAACAATCTCCGCGCCTTGCGCTATGATAAAAGCGAGGTCCCCGGTGGCAAGGTAGTAAGAAATCACCGACCAGGCAATATCGCCGTTGATGTGGTACTGAGCTGTGCCTGCGGGAAAATAGCCGGAACATTCCCGGCCCATGATGGTACGCCAGGGGAAAAGGGCCCCGGTCTGGTGGCCTAGGACACGGGCGTTTTTGCGGGCTTCCTCCAGGGTAGCGTACCGGTAGGCGATGAGCTGCCGGGTGATTTCAGGGTTGGCGAGGAGGAAATAGGGTTCTATATACAGTTCCGTATCCCAGAAAACATGCCCCTCATACCCTTCGCCGCTTAAACCCTTGGCGGCAACACTGCTGTGGTTATCTCGTCCTACTGACTGGATGAGCTGGTATCGGTTATAGGTAACCGCCTGATCCAACTCGTCGTCCCCGTCAATTTCAAGAAAAGCCCGATCCCACCAGGTTGCGAGGTAGTCTTTCTGGGCCTTGTATATGGCCGCAGGGTCCGCTGCCAGGGCCTTCTGAAGCTCGGCGCGCGCGGCTGGTTCGCAGTTTCCGTGGCGGAGGGTATCCGTAAAAATCGAATACTTGTAGAGCGTTACCGTTTCATTGGGGCGGATCGCCGTATTAATGGTACAAACCGCCCCGTGGCCGTCCAGGACGGTATCCTGAACCACCCTATGGCCGCGGAGGTTTCCGCTTGTAACCAGTACATGGTCCACCGCAGTACAAACCTGCAGTTTTGATTTGATCGTCTCGCTGGTGATAAAAGACGCGTTCCCTTCAATTTCCGCGCGTACCGGGAGAAGACGCCGCATTGATTCCGCGGCCACTCGGGGGTCATCGGGGTTACTGTAATTTTCCACATCCCCCCGGTGGGTCGAGATGAAACGGAGGGGCCCTGCACAATCAAGGGCTTTCACGGAGTATTTGATAAGAAAAAGCGTGGGCTGGGTAAAAGAGGTAAGCCGTTGTATACGGATTTCAACCTCCTGTCCCCGGGGCGAACGCCAATGCATGAACCGTTCGGTATAGCCCTCGGCCATGTTGAGGAGCCTTTCGCTTTTTAAAACCTTTCCGTGGAACAGGTTGAATTCCTCGCCCTCCAGCAGGAGCCTCATGCCTTGGGTATCAGCCACATTCAGGATGGTCTGCTTTTCTTCTGTAAGGCCGTAGAGTTTTTCCGCCTGTTTCATTTCGGCAAAATCGTAAAAGCCGTTTATATAGGAGCCTCGAATCGTATCAACGCCCTCAGGATACCCTTCCTCAAAATTGGAACGGATGCCGATGTACCCATTGGCGTTGTGGAACAAGGTCTCGTTCAGCAACAGCGCGGCCTTTTCAGTTTGGAGATTTTCAATTTTATATATCGTTTTCATGGGTTTAAAAGAGCCTGCCTCACCTATTTAACCGCGCCTGCGGCTACTCCCTTGATAATGTACTTTTGGGCGCAGAGGTAAAAAATAATCACCGGGATAATGGTGAGCATAAGGCCCGCCATAGCCATATTCCATTGTATGGTAAACTCCCCAAAAAAAGACGCCGTGGACAGGGGAATGGTACGGTTTGCTTTACTGGTCAAGACCAGAGAAGGGAGCAGGTAATCGTTCCAAATCCAGATCACGTCCAGGACCATGACCGTAACCGTAACGGGCTTCAGCATGGGAAACACAATCCGCCAAAATACCCAAAAGGTGTTGCACCCGTCAATGGTAGCCGCCTCTTCCAGGGAACGGGGGATGGATTTAACAAAGCCGTGGTACAGAAAAACCGCCATACTCGCCCCAAAACCAAGGTTCATGTAAACCAGGGCTCCCAGCGTATCCACCATGGGGATTCCCAGGTTCCGCTTAATACCGCTCATCTCCTGCATCAGGGGCATCATCAGGGTTTGGAAGGGGATCAGCATGGTCGCCACAAAAACCATAAAGATGATTTTACTCAGCCGGTTATTTGAACGGACCAGCATCCACCCGCACATAGAAGCCAAAATCACGATGAACAAAAGGGAGAGGACCGTTACCAGAAAAGAGTTGCGCAGGGCGCTGGGGAAGTTCATCCGGTTCATGGCGTTGATATAATACTGAAAACTCAGGGAGGAGGGCAGGGCCAGGATATTTTCGTACAATTCCGCCCGGTTTTTAAAGGAATTCACCAAGATGATATAAGCCGGAAAGAGATAGACCAGGCAGAGCAGGAGCACCAGGGGGTTAAGGATATGCTTCTTCAGTTTTCCGAAGCCCTGGTCTTGCAGGGTAGTATGGGCCATTATAGTTCCACCTCTCTTTTTTTGGTGATCCCTACCTGGAGCAAGGTGATGACCGCCACGATGATAAAGAAAAGAAAGGCCTTTGCCTGGCCGTATCCGTAATTATTCAGACTAAAAATTTCCCGGTAGATGTTCATGGCAAATAATTCGGTGGAACTGTAGGGCCCGCCATTGGTAAGGGAAAGGTTCACGTCGAAGATCTTGAAACAGTTCGATAGGGTCATAAACAAACACACCGTAAAGGACTGCATGATCAGGGGGCATTTAATGGACCAGAGGATCCGCCAAAAACCAGCCCCGTCCACATGAGCGGCTTCAATGACCTCATCAGGAATTGCCTGGATGCCGGTGATGTAGATGATCATGATGTAACCCGCCATCTGCCACGTACTTACCGCCATGAGGCCGAGGAGGGCAAATTGGGGATTGAGCAGCCAGTTGAAGAAAATCGACGTAAGCCCCAGGCTTTCCCCGATGGCCCGGAACGCGTCTCCCAGGATGAATTTCCAGATATACCCCAAGATCAAACCGCCGATCAAATAGGGGGCAAAAAGCATGGCCCGGGCAGCGTTGCGGACCTTCAGGTCCGTAGTAACCAGCAGGGCAAAGGCCAGTCCCAGAACATTGATGAGCAGTACCGACAGAAGGGTAAAGATAACCGTATGTTCTGCGGATGCGAGAAACCGCCGGTCGGAAAAGATTTTGACAAAATTACCGAATCCCACAAAAACTTTGGGGTTCAGCGGCAGCCCGTCCCAGGAGAAAAAAGCATACAGAATACCGATAAAAAAGGGGATCAGTACGACGGTAGCAAAGACAAAGCAGATCGGCGCAGTAAACAGCGCGTACCACCAGGGGTTGGTTGTTTTCATATACCTTCCTTCATAAGTACAGCCTCACCTAAAAGGCTGCACGTGCATGGTTTAGAAAGCCTTTTGCAAAACAGGGGACTGGTGAGAGCGCCCGGTTAGTTCTCCAAAAGGCTCTGGAAACACCAGCCAAAGGACGGGCGTTTCCTTTAGTTTTCTTTACAGGAGGGTGGATCTTTCAAAAGCTGGAATGAACCTTCACTCCAGCCTGGAATGAGCCTTCACTCCAGCCTAGAATAAACCTTCACTCCAGCCTGGAATGAGCCTTCACTCCAGCCTAGCGTGAGCCTTCACTCCAGCCTAGCGTGAGCCTTCACTCCAGCCTGGAATGAGCCTTCACTCCAGCCTGGAATGAACCTTCACTCCAGCCTAGAATAAACCTTCACTCCAAACTAGCGTGAGCCTTCACTCCAGCCTGGAATAAACCTTCACTCCAATCTAGCGTGAGCCTTCACTCCAGCCTGGAATGAGCCTTCACTCCAGCCTAGAATAAACCTTCACTCCAGCCTGGAATGAGCCTTCACTCCAGCCTGGAATGAGCCTTTATTCCAGCCGGATCTTTTGAAAGAGCCCTTAGAGACCTTTTCTTGCAGTCTAGCGGCCATTGGCCTTTGCCCAGGCTTCGTCCAGGGCGGCAAGGAATTCCCCTTCACTCATGGTTGAAGTAAAAAAACGCTGCGCCACGGGAGCAAGATGAACATCGACAACCCCTGCGGGATAGAGGTTGGTCGCCCAGGGGATGATCTTTCCCTCCATGGCATACCGGGAAACCTCTGCGGACAGGGGATCCAGGGCGGTACTGGTTACTCCTTTGACTACCGGGATAAACCCAAATTCCTCGGTAAGGTAGCGGGTACCCTCAGGACTGGTATAAAGCCAGGTAAGGAAATCTTTAGCCAGCTTCTTTTGAGCCGCGGGAACCTGGGAATTGATCCCCCAGACCGCGGGAACGCTGACTGCAAGTTTATCGTTACCCAGAAGCGGGAAAGGCATGAGGCCCATCTCGAAGTCCAGATTATAATCAACAAACATGCTGTAACACCAGTTTCCCTGATGAATAGCCGCGGTTTTTCCCGTGGCAAAGTCCCCGCATTCCTTGTCGTAGTTGACCTCCAAAGGATTGTAGGAATAATCCCGGATAGCCCCGTAGAATCGGGCGAACTCCTGGAATTCCGGGGTTTCCGCCATGGTTACTGCTCCCCGGGCAAGTTTTTCCATATAGTCTTCCATATCCGGCATCACCGCAAAGGGGGTATTGAGGATATGGCCGATGAGAAAATAGCTTTCCTGGGAAAGGCCGAAACCAGTAATACCCGCATCCCTGGCCTGGCGCAGCATGGCGACAAACGTATCATAATCCCGGACCTGAGCGGGATCCATGAGCCGCTTGTTGTAGACAATACCAAACCCTTCCATGGTGTAAGGTATGCCGAGGATCTTTCCATTTTGTTTTTCTACCAGGCTTTCGGCGATATTCCCCACAAAGGGCAGATCCCCCAGATCTTCCAGGTACTTTCCTATCTCCGCTGCCTCTGCGCCAGGAACCATAGAGAACAGGGCCGGCCCCTCCCCGCTGGCGATCCGGGTCCTGAGCTGGTGGAAGTAATCATCCCCGGTGGTACTCCACACCTCCACCTCAACCCCGGTTTCCGCCTGATAAGCCTGGGCAGCGGCTTCGAGCTGGGTGGTGATCTCCACCTTGGATTGGAAAATGATGAATTTGTTTTTTTCGCCTCCATCCTTTTTCGAGCAGCCGTAAAAACCCAAAGAAAGGGCCCATCCGATTAACAGAAACATCCATCCTTTTGCCTTCATTAAAGTACCTCCAACAAGATATATAAAACGTTTTACTTAATTCTAAAGGGGCTTTCCCTATAAGTCAAGAATTATCTTGAGGAATTGTACTACATGAACTAGTTTCAAAAAACCGGTGAGGATGAACCTCCATTGCCAATGAAAGGGGTTCCCGGAAAAGCAGCTTCCAGTCCGATTTTTCCCTCTTTTTTCGCTCTTTATTCCCTTAATGAAGCGGCTGTTTCACCAGTGGGCCTTTTGAAACAGCCTCAACCCCAAGAACCATAGACAGAATGCCCCGGTTCCAGAACCTCTTTTGGTCATCCTAAGGGTTTCCAAGTAAATTTTATATTGGTTTTTTTAGTAAAATGAAAGAGGCAATTTTATCAGGAAACATGAACGCCCACACTCTCCCGCCAGTTCACCACCGCGGTAAGTTTCATGGGTTCAAAATTGTTCTTGCCCCGGATATTCTCGATAAGGAAGCTCGCGGCCAGGTATCCCCGTTCATAATCAGGCACCGTTACCGTGGTCAGCCCCACCATCCCCGCGCGTTCACAGTTATCAAAGCCCGTAAGGGCCACATCATCGGGAATCCGGTATCCCCGCTCATGCAGGGCGTTCATGGCGCCGATAGCCATGTTGTCATTGGCGCAGACAAAAATTTCCGGCAGCTCTGGAGCAGACATAAAGATCTTCGCGGCCTGGTATCCGCTCCGTTCCCGGTAATCTCCGGAAAAATAATGTTCCCGGTGGAAGGGTATGCCGTACCTGGTTAATACGTCGATAAACGCCTGAAACCGTTCTTTGTTGTCATCGGTATGTTCTATGCCGCCGATAAAGGCGAATTTGCGGTACCCCCGCTCCACAATACCTTCCACCAGTTCGGTCATGGGATCGTAATTATTCACCACCAGGCTTTTTATATAGGGATTGGGCAAAACCCGGTCCAATACCACGATGGGATACTGGCCCGTTGCGGCCCGTTGCAGGGTTTTATCTTCCATGCGGCGGTCCAGAATAATACAGCCGTCGGTGAGCCGGTTGTGCATATATTTTTCACAGGATTTTGTGGTACAGATCATCAGATCGTATCCGTTATCCCCCGCGTAATCATGGATGCCTTCGATGATCTTCAGATAAAAAGTCCGGTCAAAATCGCTGAAATTAAACAAAATGGTTTTACTTTCCCCGGTTTTAAGGTTCTTCCCTGCAGCATTGGGAATATAGTGCATTTCCTGGCAAAGCCGCAAAATCCGCTCTTTGGTTTCTTGCCCCACGTTTGATTTATGGTTCATGGCATTGGAAACCGTGGAAATTGAAACCCCTGCGGCAGCGGCTATATCTTTTATGGTTGTCATGCTCGGCCTTTTATACCATTCTAAGATAGCGTTTAGTAAAATATACCATGATTTTATTTCAAGCTCAACGGCGGAGTTTACCTGGATACCGAGAACCCTTGGAGATGATGGACCGGTTATCCTCTTTTTTTAAGAAGCAGGGGACATCCTACAAAAGTGGGGCTTATTCTCTGAAATATAATGACCAGTTGGCTTTATGGGACTGAAGCGCCTTCCGCCACCAGGGTATCCCAGAGAGAATCCCAAAAGTTCAACGGCCTTCAAAAGCGCCTCCAAGTCCGGGTACTAGGGCCGCGGCCGCGGCAGTTCCTTTTTTCAAGGACAGTTTCCCTATACTAACGGCCGATTCATCGATCACATCTCCAGACATTTGAAATGCCTGTTCCCGCCAAATCGCATCCACTCCCCGCGGCCCATAACATGCTCCGGTTACTTTACAAAATGGACGGTCTCTTCAGTTGCATTCATGGTTAAGGTAGTACCCGATAGTTCCATTGTATACGGGCGTTCGGTCCCTTCTTCAAACCGCACCGTCGCGGTGGTTACGCCATTCTCCTGGCTTACTGAAACCAAGTCCAGGGTGCGATCAACCGATTCTGCATAGTCCTGGGATTGTCCCGGATAAGAGGCGGTTACTCGAACCACTATATGCTGCTGGATCGCCATCGGGCTTATAATAACAAAGGAACTGACCTGGTTGAACCTTATACCGTAACCGTTTTGAGCAGCTTCTTCCTGCAACTGCTGTTTGATAGCATCTTCCATTTCTCTGAAAATCCATTTCCCGCGAAATGCAACAGGCACAACGCCTTCGGTAGGGAAGGGTTCGGCATCTTCGGGAATGTCTACAGCCGCACGCGTTACCTTAGCCGTGGTTGCGCCTGCCTGGTTCCATTTGCCGGATGATTTGGTTACTATCCTTACTTTTGCGCTTTTTAGATTATAATTGTCATCCAACTCGCCTTCGATCTCAAAACTGACCGTGCCTGAACACGGAAGGCTCGTGCCTGAACACGGAAGGCTCGTGCCTGAACACGGAAGGCTCGTGCCTGAACACGGAGGTTCCGTGCCTGAACACGGAAGGCTCGTGCCTGAACACGGAAGGTTCGTGCCTGAACACGGAGGTTCCGTGCCTGAACACGGAAGGCTCGTGCCTGAACACGGAAGGCTCGTGCCTGAACACGGAGGTTCCGTGCCTGAACACGAGAGTTCCGTGCCTGAACACGGAGGTTCCGTGCCTGAACACGGAAGGCTCGTGCCTGAACACGGAAGGCTCGTGCGTAAGCAATCATCTAGGTCAATGGATAGACATAGCCTTAGTCAGCCGTCAGACATAGCCTTAGTCAACTGTTAGACATAGCCTTAGTCAGCCGTCAGACATAGCCTTAGTCAGCCGTCAGACATAGCCTTAGTCAGCCATCAGACATAGCCTTAGTCAGCCCTCGGACCGAAGATCCGCACCAACCGGGTTTTGGAACAGCCTCATGTATCCGCGAATGACACGAATTATATAAATTGCATTGGACAGAATACTAGGATGTACCCCCTTACTTTTTTAAGCATATATGGTATGGTCGTTCTGAGGCTGTTAGGGCCTGCATAAACTCCATATAGAGGAAAAGACCGATGAAAGAAGTGTACGATTTTCTAAAAAAAAGCGGTATCTATTATCTTGCGACCGTTGAAGGCGATAAGCCCCGGGTTCGTCCTTTTGGAACGGTGGATATATTTGAGGATAAATTGTATATCCAGACCGGAAAGGCTAAAGACGTATCGAAACAAATACAGGCGAATCCTCATATTGAGATCTGCGCCATGGTTGAAGACCAATGGATTCGCATAGAAGCCGTGGCCGTAGAAGATGACCGGATCGAAGCCAGGCAGCACATGCTGGACGCATATCCTCAATTAAAATCCAGGTATGCCGCTGACGACGGTAATACCCAGGTTCTGTATCTCAAGGATGCGAAGGCGACTATCGCATCGCTTACCGGGGAGCCGAAAGTAATTCATTTCTGAAGGAACGGACCCGTATGAAACGAGGCCTATCCGGGTAACCGGTAGGCCCCGGTAGTCCGCTGGCAAAGGTTTCGCCGGGGCAGGCCCGCTGCTTCCTGTACGGGCCTTTGGAGGCGGCCGCCTGCACTGTTTTCTATGTTGCCATTTTCCCTATGCTGCTTAAAGAAACTAAGAAATCAGCGGGGCCCTAGAACAATTCCCTGCACCAAAGGGATTAAACGTAAACTTTTTAGCGGATGAGCATGGCGTCCCCATAACTATAGAACCGATACCCTTCCTGCACCGCTGTCTGATAAGCCTCAAGGAGGCGTTCCCGGCCTGTAAACGCGGAAACCAGCATGAGCAAGGTTGATGCAGGGGTGTGGAAGTTGGTAAACAGGGCGTCCACCACTTTGAAGGTATAGCCGGGATAGATAAAAAGCGCGGTGGCCCCGGTTCCTGGTTCAAGACATCCCTGTTTCCAGGCTGATTCAAGAGTGCGGACGCTGGTAGTCCCTACGGCAATGATCTTGCGGCCCTCAGCCTTAGCGTGAAGGATCTTCTGGGCGCTTGGGCGGTCAATGCTGAAAACTTCCTCGTGCATGGGGTGATCCTCAATGTACTCAGTCCGTACCGGAAGGAAAGTCCCCAATCCTACGTGGAGGGTGATAAAGACACATTCAATCCCCCGCTGGGAAAGGTCCTTCAGGAGTTCCTGGGTAAAATGGAGGCCCGCGGTGGGCGCGGCAGCGGACCCGGCAGGTTTCGCATACACCGTCTGATACCGTTCCTCGTCCAGGGGGGTATCTTTCCGCTTGATGTAAGGCGGGAGCGGAATATGGCCGTAGCGGTCAAGCCAGGGATCATCCACAGGATGGTCAAACCGCAGCAGCCGATATGCTCCCGATTCCCCGGTAATTTCCCCTTCCCTTTCATCCTCAAAGACATAACGGCTTCCCAAACGGCGGCGCTTGGCCCGTTGGGTCATCGTCAGCCAGGTACAGTCATCCCCTTGTTTTACGGGGTTCAAAAGCAGGAATTCCACGGGAGTACCCTTTTCCTTGGAGACCCCTACAATCCGGGCCTTGCGGACCTTAGAATTGTTAAACACCAAGAGGGAACCCGGTTCCAAGAGAGCGGGTAAATCCGCCACCTGATGATGCATAGGATTTCCCGTATGCCGGTCCAGCACCATGAGCCGGCTGCTTCCCCGGGTTACCGGCGGAAACTGGGCGATCAGGTGTTCGGGTAATTCAAAAGAGAAATCCCTTAGTTTCATCTTTATCCTGGGTTAGGGGCTTGGCAATCTTCAGGTGTTCATAAGCCCGATCCGTTACCATCCGGCCCCGGGGGGTACGCTGGAGCAGCCCTGATTGGATGAGGTAGGGTTCATAGTAATCTTCTAAAGTATCCACCCCCTCGCCTACGGATATGGCCAAGGTTTCTGCCCCTACGGGTCCTCCTTTGTACCGTTCGATGATGATACGGAGGATCTCCCTATCGTACTGTTCAAGGCCTAAGGGGTCTATCTCAAGACGGGTGAGTCCTTCCTGCACCACCTCTGGGGTAATGGAAGCCGGGGAAGGGCCCTTAAGAACCTGGGCAAAATCACGCATACGCCGAAGCAGCCGGTTTGCCACCCGGGGGGTCCCCCGGGAAGATTTTGCCAGGAGCGAAGCCGCCTCATCGTCAATGGAAATGTTGAGAATCCCTGCGGAACGCCGGATGATCGCTTCCATATCCTCCTGTTCATAGAAGGAGAACCGGCAGCTTATACCAAAGCGGCTTATCAAGGGACTGGAGACGTTCCCGGCCTTGGTGGTAGCTCCCACCAAGGTAAACGAAGGGATAGGGATCCGGATAGTCCGGGCGCTGGGACCTTGGCCGATGATCCAGTCCAGTTCATAATCCTCCATGGCAATGTACAGCATTTCTTCCATAGCCGGTTTGAGCCGGTGGATTTCATCAATAAAGAACACCGTCTTATCGGTTATGGTGGTGAGGATCCCCGCGAGGTCTTTCGGTTTATCCAAGGCCGGGGCAGAGGTAACCTTAAAATCCACGCCCAACTCATGGGCTACCACCTGGGCCAGGGTGGTTTTTCCCAGTCCTGGAGGGCCAATCAAGAAGAGATGATCCAGGCTTTCCCTTCGTTCTTTAGCTGCGGTAATGAAGATCCCCAGGTTTTCTTTGATCCCGGCTTGGCCAAGAAATTCCCTGAGGTTCTGGGGGCGCAGGGAAAGGTCCCGTTCATCTTCCGGCAGGGATTTTTCGGCGTGTACCACTCCGGGGTCTCTTCGGGAAGAGACCGGGACCTGGCGTTTCCCCTCAGGGTTTTTAGGTTTCACCTTTCCCATACTACCCCAGCGCCCTTTACTGGGTAACGAATTCTTGCCCTCGGGTTTCCAATACCTTCAAAGAAGATAGATTGATGCAGATATAGGGGTATCCATCTTCTTCATAGGCCCCCAGTACGCCGATGGCTTCGACCCAGTCGTTCTCTGCAGGATAGATGGCGTCCGCCTGCTCCCACATCACCTCAAAGCCCGCGTTTCCGTCATTTCCGCAGCACCCAGGACCATACCGAATCACAAAGCAGTAGGGCGGCTCGGTACTGGAATAGGATTGGGTCTGGAAGATCCCTTCTAATTTAATGGTTTTACCGAGATAATCCTCAGGATTGAGATAGACATCGTTTGTTTGGGCTATGAACATCTTTTCTTTGATTTCTACGAAGCCCTGATTGGCTTGATATTTGGGGTCAACCTTAATCAGCCGTTGATTGGACGCTTGCGAATTCGCGGGTAAAACCGAGACTGGCGGGCTCCCGTCCGAATTAAACGGACTCCCATCCAAACTGAACAGGCTCCCGTCTGTGCTGGCCGGTTCATCGGATAAAACCGCCGGAGATTCAGGCACGAGAAGCCCGCTGGAACTGGCTATACCCGAGGCTCCTGTCCCAGGGATGACAACCCCTGCAGTGCCGTTTTTATTGGTCCGTCCTGATAAGGCGAAACCCTGCTTGCCGCTGCATCCGCTTACCCAAAGCATACCCCCGGTCAAAAATAGACACAGGCCTGCTATTCGGGGTAATATTCGTATATGTTTCATCGTTTTATGCTCCTTACTATAGCAAAAATAATATAAAAAAGAGGCTTTTCAAAAGTTTACCTTATCAATAAACTCCGATTCTTTAGCCGGCATATACTGTTTTTTGGGCATACTCTTCTCCTTCACCCTTATATAGTCCCAAGCCTTTTGGGCGCGGGCGGTAGCGGGCTTAACGCAGGCGATAACGGGCTTATGAAACTGGTTTTCCGGTGGTGGACGAAAGACGTTGTTCGCCGGTTACTTCTAACTATAATTCGTTTACTGACCATACTTTATCACGCTCTTTACCAAGAACTCCCCATCTTTCGCCCACTACCGGTTTTCCTGCTTTCGGCGTTGTGAACGGATCCCGTGGATACTCCAAAATACCAGGAAGGCTCCCATATTTATAATAACCACACTGGCCCCGGTGGGGGTAGCGTAGACATAGGAAATGACCACGCCCATGAGGAAACATACCACAGAAACCAGCCCCGAACAGAGGGTAACGGTCCTGAAGCGCTTGCACAGGCGCATACTGGTGAGCGCGGGAAAGATAATAAGCGCTGAAATCAGGAGGGCCCCCATCATCCGCATACCCAAGACAATCGTAACTGCGGTCAAAAAAGCGATGAGCATGTTGTATGTCCCGGTCTTGGTACCGGTGGCCTTGGCAAAGGTTTCATCAAAGGTTACCGCAAAGATTTTATGGTAGAAAAGGAGAAACAAGGTTAATACAATCACCGATAGGATGATACTGAGATACACATCGCTTTTACTCATCGCGAGGATACTCCCGAACAGGTAATTGCAGACATCCGTATTCATGCCGGTGGTCATGGAAATCACCACCACCCCAATGGCCAAGGCGCCGGTTGAAATCAGGGCAATAGCAGCATCCCCTTTGATCCGTGCATGTTCGCTTAACCGTAAGAGAAGAAAGGCCGCCAAAACCACAATGGGGATAGAAACCGTGAGGGGCGCCAGGTTTGCTGCACTGGCAATGGCAAGCGCGCCGAATCCCACATGAGACAAGCCGTCTCCGATCATGGAATACCGTTTCAAGACCAGGCTTACCCCCAGCAGACTGGCGCAGAGGGAAACCAGAAACCCTACCAGCACTGCCCGGACAATAAAGGTGTAGGAAAACATCTCCTGCAAAATCACCACCAACTCGATCTTATCCATGGGATTCCTCCTGATCGTTTCCCAGAAATTGTTTTCCCAGAGGCGATTGGGCATAGGCCTCGGCACTGCCTAGGAAGAGGGGGGTTCCCTGGACATGGAGGATACGCCTCGCATAGGTAAGGGCCCGCTTCATATCGTGGGAAATCATAACCACCGCAATCCCGGTTTCCCGGTTTACCCGTTCAATTAACCGGTACAGATCCGTGGCAGCCAAAGGGTCAAGCCCTGCTGTAGGCTCATCCAAGAGCAACAGCTTCTGGGCTGCACAGAGGGCCCGGGCCAGGAGGACCCGCTGCTGTTGACCGCCGGACAGTTCCCGGTAACAGTGGTTCCGCAGGTCCCCTATCCCCAGGCGGCTTAAATTTTCTTCTGCTACGGCTTTATCCTGTTTGGAATAAAAGGGCCGGATGCCCCGTCTCCCCTGCCGTCCGGACAATACCACTTCGTAAACCCCTGCGGGAAAATCCCGCTGTGCCGCAGTATGCTGCGGGAGGTACCCGATTTCATTGGGTTTAAGCCCCTCTCCCAAGATAATACGTCCCTGCTGGGGGGGCAGCAATCCAAGCATGCCTTTCATAAGGGTGCTCTTGCCGGAACCATTCTCTCCGGCTATGCAGAGATAATCCCCCCTATACACTTCAAGGTTGATTCCTTGAATCACTAAAGCACCGTCATAGGCAAGCCCTACATTTTGGCAGATGATCAGGGCCATTATCGCCCCATCATCCAAAGAGATACACATAAACACATCACGGCCTTTAGTATAGGTATTCTGAACCTGAAATACAAGGGTGTTTGAAAAGCGGCATGATACTTGACAGATTCCCTTTCAGGAAGGATAGTTAAAGAAGGGTTCGTTAAAGAGGAGTTTGTTCGTGCAGTTACGTCCCTCCTTGGTTCAGGAGCAACGATTAAAGATGAGTCCTCAACTCTATCAGTCTATCAAGCTGATGGAGCTTCCTATGGTCGAACTGCGGGAAACTATAGAAGCGGAAATTGAGCGGAACCCTGCTTTGGAGTTGGTGAAAGATCCCCTTATGGTTTCCCTAGAGGGAACCGCAGATTCTCAAAAAGAAGAGGACGACTATTTTGAGGCCACTTCTGATTCGGGGTATGTCCGCCGTAATGGGGATGAAGCCTCTAATGAACAGCATCAATTTATCGAAGGGGTCCTCACCCGATCTGAAACCCTTCAAGAACACCTTTTATGGCAGTTACGGCTTGAACCGATAGATGCGGAGACCCGGCGCCTTGGAGAACTGCTCATCCAAAACTTGAACAACGACGGTTTCCATAAGGAACCAGTGGACCAGCTCTTACCCGGAGAACCCGCGGCTCGGATACAGGCAGCTATGCAACTGGTCCAGTCCTTGGATCCGGTGGGTACCTGTACCACAGATTACCGGGAGTCCCTGCGGGTGCAGATTAGCCTGCTCCCGGACGCCCCAGAGGGCATAGGAGAGGCCCTTTCATACCTGGAACTCCTAGAACGGGTGAAAGTGGCGGATCTGGCGAAGAAGCTCAATCGTACCCTGGCAGAGACCACGTATATTTTTGAACGGATCCGGGCCTTATCCCCCTTTCCTGGCCGGCGATTCGCTTCTGGTGATACCCGGTACGTGGTTCCGGATGTGCAGGTTTTCAAAAAAGAAGGAGAATTCGTAATTCTCCTCAACCACGAGGAAATTCCCGTGTTGGGGATCAACCCCTTTTTCATGCAACTGTCCGATAAAAAAGGGGGAGATAAGCCTGCCCGGGATTTTGTCAAGGAAAACATCAAAGAGGCTCGCTGGTTTATCCAGTCCATCAACCGGAGGAATCATACGCTCCTTAGGGTTTCCCGGGCCATCGTAGAATTCCAGCGTTCCTTTTTCATGCACGGCCCTAAGTACTTAGCTCCCCTTACGCTACGGGATATAGCGGGAGAACTGGGGGTTCATGAAACCACGGTTTCCCGGACTGCCAATGGTAAATACATGCAGACCGAGTGGGGTATTTTTGAACTCCGTCACTTTTTTACCAATTCCATAAGCGGGGCAGGTTCCGGGGGTTCCCGCTTTTCCAAGGAGGGAGTCAAAGCCATAATCAGAGAACTCATATCTGGGGAGGATCGGCATTTTTCAGATCAGGAAATAGCCGGACTCCTGGCTAAACGGGGAATTGCCCTAGCCAGACGAAC
>JAISOX010000020.1 GCA_031275325.1 Treponema sp. | reverse complement strand
TTACGGGTAACCCGTTCCGCTTTCAGGTGGACATACCCTTCCCGGGTGTATTTGACTGCGTTATTCACGATATTGGTAATCACCTGGCGTACCCGTACTTCATCTCCGTAGAGGGCTTTAGGGATGCGGGAATCAAAGCTGTGGCGGAACTCCAGTTCCTTGGACATCGCGGTGAAGGTGCTCATGGAACAGATATTATCGAAGAGGCTCAAGATATGGTAATGAACAGGGATAATCTCCATTTTTCCGGCTTCGATTTTAGAGAAGTCCAGGATATCGTTGATGATCTGGAGGAGGGCCTTGGCCATTTTTTTGATGTCGGTAAAGTAGCCGAGCTGGACTTTATCGAGGTTGTCGGTGTGCATGAGGTCGCTCATACCGATGATGGCGTTCATGGGGGTACGGATTTCGTGGCTCATGGAGGCGAGGAATTGGCTTTTGGCTTGGGAGGCGGCTTCGGCCAACTGGGTTTGTATTTCCAATTCCGCGGTCCGTTTGGATACGGTCTCTTCCAGGTGCTTTTCCATCTGCTTGCTTCGTACCTGGAGGATCGTCAGTAAGAGCAGCACCAGGAGCAGCAGGATCGAAAGGCCCACAAAGTAAGGCCGTTGATCCCGGGCGAGTTTCCCCCGGTAATCAAAGACCCGGCGGGTCCACCGGTCGGAAATCTGCTCGGTATTGATAAACCCCTGGGCCTTGTTTACCAGAGAACAGAGGATTGGTTCGTCTTTATTGAAACCGAACTCGGAATGGTAGGGCTGATCAAACACAAAATTCGCCTTGAATCCGGGCCGCTCGTGATAATTGGTGATGGTTAAGAGGAGGTTCCGGGAAGCCATAAAAAGATCGATTTTTCGCTGCTCCAGGGCGTCAAAACCTTCCATAAGGGTATTGTAGTAGACCGTATGAGGATGTTGGGGAAACCATTCCCCAAATACCTCGGCATATACCGAATCGGTAATCAAACCTACCTTGGCATAGGGGATATTATTGATGGTTATATCCTTATAGTCGCTTCTTGAGAGCAGCGCGTAATAATCGCTTAAATAGGGAACATTGGTCCAGATGAACTGATGCTCTCGATTGGATGAGTGGACCAGATCTGCAATCATGGAGGCTTCTCCCTGAACCACCATATCCAAAAGAACCGGCCGGTCATCGGTTATCCAGTTGATCGTGCGGAAACTGATACCGGTCAACTTTTTAATCTCATTGAGGATATCCACTGCGATCCCTTGCCACTGCCGTTCCTGGGTATTGTAAAAACAGTTCGGGTAATTGTCGGATTCCATGACCACCGGTATGATGGCCCCAGGATTCTGATGGACCTGCACATATTCTTGTTCCTCTGGGCTCAGGAGCTCAAAGAATTGGTAGCGCCGGTACTCTTCCTGGCCCTGGTTGTACAGTTCGGTGAAATAAGCGGCCCCATGCTGGTCAAGGTACTTCTGGACCACCGAAATAATAGGTTCAAGATGGGGATTTCTGGTTGAAAAGGAAACCGAATAAGGCGTGTAGGGATAAAAACTCTCAAACACCACATCCCGGTAGGCGTTAAACCCTGCTTCCGCGCTCCCGTCATCAAAATAGCTATCGATTACCCCGCTTTTGAGCAGTTCATAGGCGTGGGTATGATTTTTCACCAGGACCCGGGTATAATCCTTGGGTAAAAAGGGGCTGATGGAGCGTTCTATACTGCTATGTTCCAGAAACCCGTACCGGGGGCCTCCCGGGAATGTATCCGCCTCGGTATCCTGGGGAACATTCGTTTCAGACTGGACAAGGTATATCTTTTTGATCGACCGTTGGACGATATTCGTGGTCATATAATAGACCCCCGGGTTTTCCATGGTCCCGTTCAGTTCTCCGGTGAAATCGATCACCCTGGAATTGAAGCCTGCCCACAAGGCATCCCAGGTATAGATTCTCGGCTTGAACTCGATACCGAACAGATCCGTAAGCCACTGGCAGAACCGGGCGGAGTAGCCGCTTATGACATCCGGGCTGGTATAAAAGGCTTCTGTCCTCAAGGTCATGCCGTAACTAAAGGAATCATACTCCAGGAACAGCTTTTCCACCGCGTGAATGTCTGCTGCGGTTACTCCAGGTATATCCCGAAAAGAAGCATAAACCGGAACCGTTTCCGCCACAGGGGGTGTTTTTTGGGATTCACAGCCGGCCAGAGCGGCCAGCCCTGCTATCGCCAAAAGATGAACGAGACCACAGGCTAGACTTTTCATATTATACTTTACCATATCACATTCATTTTCTAATGGAAAGAGTTACGGGTTAAGAAAACACAAAAAAATAAGCCTATATCCTCCCAAGCGCGGGCGTCAATCCGCTGGGCTTGAGGATAGGTATACGCCATGCCCCCAGAAAGGTATGGTGAAGCCCCGCCTTATGGCGGTGTTTGAGCAATAGAAGCAATAGAAGCAATAGAACAAATATATGAAAAACATATTGCTATTTCTTATGGATACATCCATAATGAATCATTTATTGCACGTTGTGTAATTTGCTATGCCGCTTAAAGGAGAAATTATGGCTAATAATAATAATAAGGCTAACCAGAAAAATCCCAACAAAGGGACGCCGGGAACCAATAAACCCTATGACAAAGGTCAGGGGAACCGGGGAAAACAATTAAACCCCAATAACAAAGGCAATAAAAAGAAATAAAGCCTTTCTTGGTGGAAATAGACCCCATCCATTAAAAACAGATGGGGTCTATACAATGCAATACAAGCACGTCGAACTGCCCATAACAGGTTTGTGTACGTTTCGCCGCTCAAGCGGCCCGGGGTTCGCAATGGCGCTGGTCTCCGCTGCGCTTCATTCCCACCCCTCCCTCACCCCCTTGGGGCCCCCCAGGGGGGTTCTTTATGGGGCAACGCAAAGGGCAGATACAGCCGGAATCTTATACGCCATGCCCCCTGAATGTATGGTGAAGCCCCTCGGCAGTGGCGCCAAACTCCGCGGCGCTGGTGTCAAACCCCTCGGCAGTGGCGCCAAGCTCCTCGGCAGTGGTGTCAAACCCCTTGGCAGTGGCGCCAAGCTCCTCGGCGCTGGTGTCAAACCCTTTGGCAGTGGTGCCAAGCTCCTCGGCGCTGGCGCCAAGCTCCTCGGCGCTGGCGCCAAACTCCTCGGCGCTGGCGCTAAGCTCCTTGGCAGTAGTGCTAAGCTCCTCGGCAGTGGCGCCAAACTCCTTGGCAGTGGCGCCAAGATCCAAGGCCGTTGGGGAAACCGGGCTTGAGTCTGGTTTTCCCGCTAAAAACAGGCCCAATTTCCCCGTACAAGCACAAAAGCGCTCCGCCGGGGAACTGGATCAAGGTGATAGGACGCCGGATCGCCCCATTCGGGACTAACCCTAAACAGAAACCCTAAAATCTGACTCCTAGCTTTTATACGCCCATTCCGGTATAATCTCCAGCTATGATACAGGGAAATAGCCGGGTTCTGCTGTGGATAGCAGGAGGCGTCGTACCGGTCCTCTTGGGGGCCTGCGCCTCTCGGGTCTTAGGATGGGGGCTTTTACTGTGGTCCCTTGAGGAGCCGCCCATACCTGCCGGGACGGTGCTGCCGGTTTACCGCGAATCCAAGTTGGCCCAGGTTTGGGAAGCGGGTATCCCCGAAGCATACCGGAGCGGTTCCTCCCAGGCAGATCCGGTTGTTACGATTCCCTTCCCCAAACTAGCGTTTATGAAACATAAAAAAGCCGCGGAAGAGGGGGCTGCGGCTTTTGCTCAGTTCGCCCGGATCTACGGGGAGACCCAGCAGGACGGCCTTCCCATCAGAGAGGCTCCCGACAACCAGGCTAAACGGGTATACCGGCTCAGGCAGGGGGAGCTTATCAAGATCCTGTCCCTGGTTGAAGGGACGCCAGCCATAAGCAGTACCGGGGATCCCCTTCCGGGCCAGTGGTATGAGGTTTTAACGGAAGACGGGAACCGGGGCTATTGCTTCTCCTACCGGCTGAAGCTCTTTGAACATGCCGGAGGGCCGGTGCAGATTGTCCACGAAACCGAGGAAGCGGAGGACCCGGATCTTGCCCAGGTTTTATCCCAAACCTGGTCTCCCGAATCCTATGGAACCATGATAGCCATAAAGAAAATAGACCTGGAAGACCTGTCCCGGCAGTGGCGCTTTGTTCCGGTTGAAGCCCAGGGAACCGCCCATATCTACCTGCCCGCGCTGGATAAAACTTTTTTCTATACTGCCATCCGTGCTGAAGGGGACCGTTCCTGGCGCTTTGAAGGGGCCCCCCTCCAGATGCGTCTCCGGTCAGATACCACCCTGGAAGTTCAGTTTACCGAAAACGGCCGCGCGCTCCAGACCCTGCTGTTCGTGGCCCTTCAGTCGGATCTGGAGGATATTATCCGCCAGGAAACTGCCCGCCGGGATCGGCTTTTCACGCGTATTTATACCCTGGGGCCGGTGTTCCGAAGCGATAATTACGGCATCCTCTCCTTTTCCCCGGACGGGCGGTTCTCCTGGAGCGGCTATGAACGGCTCATCCCCTGGGTAATCCCTCCTGCGGCCCAGGGAAGGGGCGCCCTGTCTATGGGGCTTTTTCTCACTCCCGAACTCCAGCATGGGTATGACGGCGCGTGTTCCCTCTATCTTGAGGGGCTGAGCGGTCCTGAGGAGGCGGTCCATTTCTTGTATACCCTGGAACCCCAGGGGCTCCGTCTCGAATATGTACCGCACGCCAATCTGGAGGGCGTAACCGTTACCCGGAGGGCAGGTTCACCGATGATTATCTATTTCTTCAAGGCTGCCTCCTAGGTATGGCCTTTGTGCAGATTACCAAGGTTTCCCTGGCCTTTGGAGACCGGGATATCCTGAAGGAGGCGAGTCTTTCCCTGGCTGCAGGTTCCCGGTCAAGCCTAGCCGGGGTCAATGGGTCGGGAAAATCAACCCTTATGAAGGTTATTGCCGGCCATATCCCCGGAGATTCAGGGGACCGGGCAATACAGAAAGGCGGCAGGGTTTCCTATCTTCCCCAATCAGGCATTGTCTACCGGGGCAGAACCTTACGGGAGGAAGTGGAAACCGCGTATACCGGCATACGGGGGCTGCTCCACCGGATGGAAGCCCTTGGCCGCCTCCTGGAAGGGGCAACCCAGGATGACCGGAGCACCCGCCTCTTGCTTGATGAGTACCACCAGATCCAGGATCAGGTGGACCATTCCGGGTATTATCAACGGGAACAGGCTGTGGGGATGGTCCTTTCCGGCCTGGGCTTTTCCCCTGCTGATATGGAGCGGCCTACCGGGGAGTTTTCCGAGGGCTGGCAGATGCGTATTGCCCTGGCCAAAGTCCTCTTGGAAAAGCCGGACATCCTCCTGTTGGACGAACCCACCAATTACCTGGACATTGAAGCCCGATCCTGGCTTGAATCGTGGCTGCGTTCCTTTACCGGAGGGTACTTGGTGGTCTCCCACGACCGGTACTTTCTGGACCGGACCGTTACCGAGGTCTATGAACTCCGCCAGGGTAAGCTCACCCGGTATGAGGGAAACTATACGGCCTACGAGCAGGTCCGGGCACAAGCCCTGGAAAGCCTGGTGAAACGTTACGAGGCGCAACAGGAGGAAATCGCCAAAGCAGAAGACCTCATCCGCCGGTTCCGCTACAAGGCCAGTAAGGCCGCCATGGTACAGGAACGGATAAAAAAGCTGGAAAAGATGGAGCGGATAGTCATTCCCGAATCCCTCAAGCAGATCCGCATCGCCTTGCCCCCGCCGCCTCATACAGGACGGATCGCCTTGACCTTGCAGGGGGTGGGGAAATGCTATGGGACCCGGCAGGTCCTTTCAGGACTGGATCTGCTCCTGGAAGCCGGGGAGCGGCTGGCGGTCGTGGGGCGCAATGGGGCAGGGAAAACCACGCTGCTCCGGATCCTCTCCGGCAGGGACCCGGACTTTCAGGGAACCCTCCAGTACGGCGCAGGCATTCAGCCGGGGTATTTTTCCCAAGACGCCGCGGAAACCCTGGGCGGCCCTGAAACCGTGCTGGAATTCCTTGAAACCGAGGCCCCTACCGGGCTGATCCCCAAGGTCCGGGATATGCTCGGGGCCTTTTTGTTCCGGGGAGAGGAGGTGTATAAGCCCCTTTCGGTCCTTTCCGGGGGTGAAAAGAGCCGGCTTGCCCTCCTGCGGATGCTCCTTAAACCAGTGAACCTCCTCATCCTGGATGAGCCTACCAATCATCTGGATCTCTATTCCAAAGACATACTCCTGGATACCCTGAAGGGCTATACAGGAACCATCATTTTTGTATCCCATGACCGTTCTTTCATGGAGGCGCTGTCCGCCAAAACCCTGGAACTGTCCCCCCGGGGGGCCCGGCTTTTCTATGGGGACTATAGGTATTATCTGGACCGGCTTGAGCGGGAGGCCGGGGAGGAGCGGGATGCATCTCCCCAAGCCCCGCAGCCCCTGGCCGCTCCTGAATCCCAGGATTCGGAAAGGGGCAGCGCGGGTATACCCAGGGCCGCGGAACGCCGGGAAGCGGACAAACAGCGGCAGACCCTCATCCGGCGGCTTGAGCGGCAGGAAGGGGATATTCTCCAGGCCCTGGAGGATATGGAAGGGGAAAAGGCCCGGCTGGAAGGGGCCTTGGGAAGCGAAGAGGTGTACCGGGATGGAACCAAGACCCGCCTCGTAAAGGCCCGGCTTGCAGAACTGAACCGGCTCATGGAGGGTAAAACCAAGGAATGGGAAATCAAGGCCGCGGAACTGGAACGCGCGCGATCCTGAGGGTATGGGCGGATCTGCCCTGCCCCGTCCCAGAGGACAGCCGGGCGGGTTGCCGCGGGTTATCGGGTATGCGATACTTTTGATGATAGGAGAAACATGAAATGGCAAAGACCACGGGTACTCCAGGCCAAAAAGTTCCCCCCTCCGGGCAGGATAAAACCCCGGGCAGGGCGGAAGAACGGCGCTGTTCTTTTTGCGGCAACCTATCCAGCCCTTCCCGCCTTATGATTGCCGGCCCCCCGGCGGCTGGAAAGTACGGCCTTTTCATTGGTGAGGACTGCGTGGATCTGTGCGTCCGGGTCTTTATAGAAGCCGGAGTAAACCGGTGGGCCCTTCGCCCGGCTCAGGAAGGAGAGACGCCCCATAAAGGCTGAAATACCATGAGCGCCCCAACCGCCGAAATAACCCGTTACCTCGCGGAAATTGACAAGCTCTACCGGGCCGGGAACGCCACGGAACACAGCTACCGCCCCGCGCTGAAGAGCCTGCTTGAAAACATCACCCTGGGATTGACCGTAACCAACGAGCCGAAACACATAGCCTGCGGCGCGCCGGATTACATCATCACCAAAGCGGGTATTCCCTTGGGCTATATAGAAGCAAAGGACATTCCTGCCGGCATTGATAACAAACGCAGCAAAGAACAGTTTGACCGCTACAAACAATCCCTGGGGAACCTGATTATAACCAACTACCTTACCTTCCAGCTTTTTGTTGAGGGCGAATTGCTCGTATCCGTATCTTTGGCGAATGAAACCCAAGGAAGCCTACGCGCGGATAAAAAACAGTTCCCCCTCTTTTTGGAACTGGTAGACCGGTTTACCGCCTATTCCGGCAAGACCATCTGCAATTCAGCGCAGCTTGCGAAGATGATGGCGGAAAAATCAAAACTGCTTGCCGCTATTATAAAGACCGCCCTCAAAGAAAAAACGGATGACGATACCCTTTCCGGCCAGTATGCGGGTTTTAAGAAAATTCTTATCCACAATCTTGAAGTATCCGAATTCGCCGACATCTACGCGCAAACCCTGGCCTACGGGCTTTTCGCCGCGCGGCTGAACCAGAAAGACAGTCAGCAATTCTCCCGCTATCTTGCGCCTCAGTTGATACCCCAGTCAAATCCGTTTTTGCGGAAATTTTTCAATTATGTAGCGGGAATAAACCTGGACAGCCGCATTACCTGGATAGTAGACGCGCTGGCCGACCTCTTTAACTGCGTTGCCGTTGAAGCTATACAAAAAGAATTCGACAAGGCCGCGCAGGACCCCTATATCCATTTTTACGAAACCTTTCTTGCCGAGTATGATCCCGCATTGCGTGAAACCCGGGGCGTGTATTATACCCCGGTACCGGTAGTACAATTCATGGTCCAGGCGGTGGATGATATGCTTAAAACCGAATTCAATTTGCAAAAGGGCCTTGCGGATTATTCCAAAATCAAACGCTCCATTCCGGGAAAGAACGGAAAACCGGAAACGGTTGAATTGCACAAGGTGCAGATCCTTGACCCCGCGGCCGGGACCGGAACCTTCCTTGCCGAAGTGATAGACAGGATTTATTCCTGTTTTTCCAAAAATAAAGGGGCATGGCTTGACTATTGCAGCAAGCACCTCATCCCCAGGGTAAACGGGTTTGAGATCCTTATGGCCTCTTATGCTATGGCGCATTTCAAACTTGACATGAAACTCAAGGAAACCGGCTATGCCTTCAAAGACGGCAGCCGCCTGCGGGTGTATCTTACCAACAGCCTTGAGGAGCCGCCCAAGGAAGCGCCCGAACTTTTTATGGAAAAATGGCTTGCCGAGGAAGCCAACGAAGCGAACGGCATAAAGAACAACACCCCGGTTATGGTGGTATTGGGCAATCCCCCCTATTCAGGGGAAAGCGCGAATAGTACCGCTGATGATTTTCTTGCCGATTACAAAAAAGAACCGGGGGGCGCAGAAAAGCTACAAGAACGAAATTCCAAATGGCTCAATGACGACTATGTAAAGTTTATCCGGTATGGGCAAAACTTTATCGAGAAATACGGCGAAGGGGTTTTAGCCTATATCAACAACCACAGCTTTCTTGACAATCCCACGTTCCGGGGTATGCGCTGGAACCTGCTCAATAACTTTGACAAGATATACATACTTGACCTCCACGGCAATGCAAAAAAGAAGGAAACCGCCCCCGACGGAAGCAAAGACGAAAATGTGTTTGATATTATGCAGGGGGTAAGCATCAATCTTTTTATCAAAACCGGAAAGAAACCTGAAGGCCAGGCGGCCGCGGTTTATCATTATGACCAGTACGGCCGCCGGGAAGGGAAGTACCGGTTTCTTCGGGAAAACACTTTATCTACCATAAACTGGAAAAGGCTGCTGCCGGAAGGGCCGCACTATTTTTTTGTGGAAAAGGATTTCAGCGGCAAGGCGGAGTATGAAAACGGCTTTGGTATGCAGGAACTTTTTCCGGTTAATTC
>JAISOX010000130.1 GCA_031275325.1 Treponema sp. | reverse complement strand
CCTGAAATAATGGGAGTACAAGCCGAATGGGAAGTCTCAAGAAACGAGAGGAAGGTGGAACAATGTGGAGAGAGCAGAAAACGAAGGAAAGGGAACTTGCCTTTGGCTGTCCTGCGGGGATAGGGTGGAACCCGAAGAACCGCAGGAAGAGCTGAGCATTGGGGCACCGGAAACCGCTGATGGGGACTATGGAAAGGATACTGAAAGAACTGACCACGCTGATAACCGGCTGGCTCGGTTACTACAGTATCGCAGACATGAAAAAGTATGTGACGAAATTGGCCGAATGGCTGAGGCGGCGGATACGGCAGATGTACTGGAAACGCTGGAAACGAGTGCGGACGCGATAGGAGACCCTGATTCCGTTAGGAATACCCCGAGAACAGGCATGGCAATGGGCAAACACCCGGAAAAGCTACTGGCATACGGCCAACAGCTGGATATTAACCAGAACCGTTACAAGCCACTATCTCAAATCAATGGGCTTCCCCGAAATACTGGAACGGTTTGAGATGCTCCATGAAAGAATAGGACGACTCCTGAAATTACGGACACCTATCCTCACCCATTGAACCGCCGTGTACCGAACGGTACGCACGGTGGTGTGAGAGGACGGCTACCCAAATAATGGGTAGCCTCCTACTCGATTATAAATATATAGTGAAAATATGTTTGAGTAACAATGTATTAAGAAAAATATTTTGCGGATGTACGGTTAAGAAAATATACGAGGGTTGTTCGGAAACTGAAGTTTCCGTCGAACCAAAGTTCGCCAACAACCACTTGAAAACAGCCTGGGATGGACGACTTATAGGAGAAAGATACGATCCTCATAGATAAAAAAGTCCCAAAAATCAGCGTAGAAATCTCCCTCGACTTTGAAGCGTATCCTTATGGGTTCACCCCTAAGCCCCTGGAAGCCCTTCCAGCAGCCGGCCTACCGTGCTTTTTCCAGGGCTTGTTCCACTGCCTCCATAAATTGATGGTACGCAATAGTAGCGCCGCTTACAGCGTCGATCTTTTTCAGGTCTTGGACCTCTACATACTGGGCGGCATAGTGTTCCATAGCCCGGACCGCAAGCTGCGCCTTATCGTAAAAGTCCTGGTTGGAAATCTCCCCGTTTACCTTCCCGTAGTGTTCATCCTTGAGGGTTCCGTCCTTCTGCCAGGCAACAAAGCGGCATTGCTGGATTTTTCCTACCGCTACAGTAAGACTGACCTCCCCATACGCGCCGGTATCGTCTAGGCTGCTGGTACCGGTGTAGGTCCCATCCCGGTATGCCTCCTTACCGCAACCGGATATGCTGAAAATAGCCAGGACCATCCCCATAAACCAAAGCCTGCCCTGTGGGTTCTTCATATTTTATGTCCTTTTCCCGTGCTTATCCCTTGAGGATTTTGAACGATCCGGCTAATTTTTCCATGTTCCAGAATCACGGTCCGCTGGGCATCCTCCGCGACCTCCGGATCATGGGTTACCACGATGATGGTACTTCCCTCTGCATGGAGCTGCTTGAAAATAGCAATGACGATCTGCTCATTCGCCTCATCCAAGTTACCGGTGGGTTCATCCGCCAGGATCAGGGCAGGATAATTGATCAGGGCCCGGGCAATACACACCCGCTGCTGTTCCCCCCCGGAAAGCTGCCCGGGTAAGTGCTTGGCCCTATCCTTAAGCCCCACCCGTTCCAGCGCTTCCAGGGCCTCCTTTTCATCGGGCATACTGTGGTAATACTGGGCCACCATCACGTTTTCCAGGGCTGAAAGGTAATTGACCAGATGAAACTGCTGAAAAATAAGGCCAATCTTATCCCGCCGTAGCGCGGTGAGGTTTTTAGCGCTTTCCTTGGAGATGTTGACCCCGTCGAGAATCACCTGTCCCGTGGAAGGCTTATCCATGCAGCCGATGATGTTCATCATGGTGGTTTTTCCGGATCCTGAGGGGCCCATGATGGCCAGCCACTCCCCCTGTTTCACCCTCAGGTTGATATGCTGCAGGGCTTTGAGGCTCCCATAAATTTTAGAAATGTCCTGTAATTCCAGAATGTCCATGACCTCTTTTTTCTCCTTCCAGTTTTTCTAGCGGTTCTTTAGTATATCTAAGCCGCTCCCCTCCAGGAAAAGAACCTGTGGAAGGGCCAGTCCCTCCATCCCTCCGAAACGGTACGGGTGTTTCCCCTATCCCCGTACTTCCTGGGGAATGTACAATTCTTCTGCACCGGAACTGAAGCAATCCCCTGTCTGAAACAAAATTGCCAAAGATGGATAACCGCGCTTACTCTCCTCTTAATACAATGGCAGGGTCCACTTCGGTGGCGCTCCGGACCGGGATGATACAAGCCATACCGGTGATGAGGATCGAGGGGATGATCGTCAACGGGATGAGCAGGGGGAAAAACCGTACAGGCCGGTTGAATACATTGAGGGCTACTGCCTGGGCAAATAGGGCCCCACAGAAGGCGCCCAAAAATCCCCCTAAACCGCCTAAGAAAACCCCTTCCCCCAAAAACTCCGTGATGAGGCTCCTATTAGCCGCGCCCAAGGCTTTGCGTAAGCCGATTTCTTTACGCCGCTCGGTAACTACCGCCATCATGGTGGTGGCTACGCAGATCATCGTCAGGAGCAAGACGATGATCGTAACCAGATACACCAAAGCCTTGAGTTTGGTTAAAACCGTCCCTTCCGATTCAGTAACCCGCTTTACCAGCCGGGCCTCTACTCCAGGGTAGCGGCTTATCTGGTTCGCCATCCCTTGGAGGGCTTCCCCGGAAACAGCCACGCTGCATTCTATCACATCCGCAGCGCCTCCTTTACCGGTCATGTTCTCAAAATCTTCCAGAGCCATAAAGATAAAGGCTTCTTCGGTTCCGCCGGTTTGCAATACCCCGGCTACCGTGAAATCCCGGCTGAAACTTGCACCCTCCCCATTAGTACCGGTGAGGGTAAAACCGCTTCCTTGGAGGAGCCGGATCCGGTCGGCCACTTCCGCTCCGATGAGGGCTTCTCCTAACGACTCGGGCCAACGGCCCTGGACCAGCCAATAGGGACTGGTCTTCCGGGCCTCTGAGAGATCCGTCCCCGCGGCCATGAAAGGCTGTTCGTGGATCTTCACCATCTGATACCGGTAGGGAGCAGCGCCGACCAGGGATTCCGCGGGGAAATAGGCCATTGCCTCCTGGACCATAGCCATATCCAGGAGTTCTGCATCCCCCGATGGTACCAGGATAAGATTCGCCCCATAGGACCGGAATTCTTGACCCATCTGCCGGGGAATATCGTAATAAATGGTAATCAGCCCTGAAAGGATGGTTCCTCCCACCGCCACTGCTAGGAGCGCGACGATCATTCGGGAACGCCGGCGCAACAGGGAACTCACCACCATCTTCAGATAAAAACGCTGCTTATTCATCGTCCGTGTAACACCTCCGCGGGTCTTAGGGAGAGAAGAAACCGGATCGAGGGGATACTCCCCGCCAAGGTTACCAGGACTACCAAGACCCCCACCAGGGGTATCACCAAGGGTTTCAGATCAATGGGAGACCCAAAGACCGTATGACCGATGATTTGGGCAAATCCAAGTCCTGCAAAATACCCAGCAATCCCCCCGCCAATGCCGGTAATCCCTATTTCGGTGAGCACCAGCCCTGAGATAGGGCCGTCATACGCGCCAATGGCTTTGATCAGCCCAATCTCGCTTGCCCGTTCCATGACGCTGGCGGTTACCAAGTTGGAAATACCCAGCGCGGAACCGGCTAGACTCAAAATAGTAATGAGGAGCATGAGGAGCTGGGTTTTCTGTAAGATTGCCCCTTCTGATTCTGCAACCTGCCTAATGGGCTTGGAAACCGCGCCGCTTATGACCTCGTCGATCTGATAGCAGATCGCGCTTACATAGGCCGTACAGTACCAGGTTTCCCATTCCTTGATGGAAAGGCTTTTCGGGTCTTGGGCTGCCCGGCGGGAAAGTTCGTTGTCCGGGGTGGTTAGGGCGCTCACCTCCACGGAACTTACCTGGCCTTCCCGGTTTACCAGGCTTTGGGCTACTGAAAGGGGTACATAGATATGCTCGTCTTCATCCCCACCGGCATTGAAAACACTGGCCACGGTGAAACTTTTGCTTTGCCCCTTTCCCTGGAGGGTGATGGAATCTCCCAGGGTAATGCCGTACCGTTTCGCGGCCTGACGGCCCACCATGAGGGCATCCTCATCCTCATCAGTAAGCCAGCGGCCTTCCATATCCCACCACCTTTTCATGTTCCCCATTCCCGTATCCAGAGCTTCCCCGGTGGGCAGTTCCAGATGATGGTTAAACCAGGTTCCCACTAATCCAATCTCCCCTTCCCCCTGAGCGCTACGGAGCGTCACCCGGGCGTTAAGGTAGGGGGTAAAATCCACGATGTTAAAGGCCCAGAATATCGTTTTGATGTTCCCCAACTCTTCCTCCTTCAGGTACTTATCCGATACCCCGGATCCTTCATTTACCCCATACAGGGCATCCAACAAGGAAGCCCCCCGGGGAGTAACAGTGATGTTTGCCCCATAGGTCTTGAGTTCTTGGTTCACTTTGTCTCCCACATCAAGCATCACGTTCAGCATCGCGGTGGCTAAAGAAGCCCCCAAGGCGATGGTAAACGCCACCATCAGCATCTTTCCCTTTTGTCGCAACAGCGCGCCCCGCACCATGGTCCAAAACATTGTTTCCTCCTTGAAAAATCCTCCCCTTATTTGAAGCGGTGCTGTTCAGCTTCCAGATTGGCGATGGTAATGATCATATTCCCACTCCGGTTCGTATAAGGGAGGGGGACCGGGTTGCATCCCCCCTTGAACCCAATAGTGGATTTGTTCATCACCACATCGCAGAGCCGGCAAATCACCTCGTTCTTTCGTTCATAGTAACCGGTGGCGCCGCAAATATCACAGGCGTCAAGGCCGACCCCATAAGCCACCGCATTTTTCTTAATCACGATGAACCGGACTTCCGTATTATCTGAAGTAATATAGGCAAAGCGATGGAGGCGGCCGTCCTGCACCTGTTCCAGGGGGATGAGGATTTCATCCCCCTGAATGGTCATAGGCTCTGCCGGGGAAAGGATAACTTCCCGTTCATTATAGGCTTTAAGCCCTGTGAGGATGAGGATCGATACCAGGTATCCTCCAGTTACCACCCCGCTCCAGCGCCGGTGGTTCCGCATGGTAGCCTTGATCTTCCGGTGTTCCGCCGGGTTCCTATACCCTTCTGGAGGCCGAAGGCTTTGGATCCAAAGGACCAGGGCTAAGAAAAAACCCATCCCCATGAGGAGATACAAGACCACCAGATTATACCCTGCGGCTGCAACGACGATCCTAAAAAGCCAGCGGATCATGGGGATCATCCGGCGGGCTAGGAGAAACTGCACTATCGTTGTGGCTTGATTGACCATATTGAGGATCAACCCCAAGGTGAGGAGAGAACCGACAAACCGGGGGGAGAGGGGGATTCCCGCCTTAAAAACCCCTATCCCCACCAAAAGGGATATCCCTAGACCCAATCCATAGCCGATGAGCTTAAAGAGAAAATCCGTACTGAAGATACTTTCCCCGGTAAGCACGAATTCCGTAGGGTAAAGGAAAAGGGTTGGCAGGGTATAAAAAAACAGGGCCCCCATGAGAAGGAGGCTCACCCGACCAAAAACAGGAGTATAGGATCGGGGGATACTGGTTCTCCCCCGATCCCAATATAAAAGAATAAAAAGAATCCCCGTGATAATCGCTACTGACAGGATCCAGAGATTCCAATAACCCCGGTTGATGAAGGCAGTGGTACGCCGTAAAATCGCCAGTATCAAGGCCAATACCGTACCCAGGAGGCCCCCTTGCATCATGGGCTTCCACAAAAAACCGCCCTTTTTATGGGCTCCTCCAAACAACAAGCCCCCAAGTATCGCGAGGGCAAGGGAGTTTTCCACTACCAGTATGAGATATCTCAGCATATCATCTCTTTACTGCTCCTGACATGAAACGCCTTTCTAGGGCGAGCCTATAGGTGAACCGATATGAAGAGGTAGAAAACCCCTTCATATCCCTAGGCTTCGCGGAGCCTTTTACCAGGCTGGACCTGCGTAGTTTACCTTCCATTCGGCCACCAGCGGAGCGGACCAGAACCGGCCAGGAACTCCCGTGGTCTTATCCACATGGAGCACATAGCCTTGAGCTTCAGGGTTCTTAATGATGAACCGTACCGTGTATTCCCCTGGGCCGTCCAACTTGATATTAGCGCCGTAGTGGGGGCCGTCACTGGCGTTCATGGGCATGAAGGTTCCCTCAATACGGTACCCGGTAGACTTGGCAATCTCATAGTCCACGGTAAGATAGGGAACAAAGTCTCCGGCGCCATAGCCCAGTCCGTTCCCTTCCAAAGCGGATATATCTGCCTCAACGTGCATATCCGCCTGGGATGCGGGAAGCCCTGCTCCCGAAGGTTCCATGTCTACAGGCTGGAAATAGACTCCCGCTACATTGAGGGGTCCCAGTTCAAAGTCATCCCCCAGAGGGAACTCCTCAAAACCCGCAACCTCCCCGGGGCTTATGGTACTAGCAGGCTTGGTTCCCTGCTGCTGTCCGCCTCCTGCAAATACGGCAGTGGTACCTGCCGCAACCAAAAGAAGGACCATCAGTTTCCTGATTTTCATTGCACTACTCCTCTTCAATTTTTTCAGGTCCTGGACCTGTTAGGTACCGTGAAGATAGTTTAGGATACCTTGAAGCTGTTCCAAAACTAACCGAGTTTCGGACACGCTCACTTATGAGGTCTAAGCCTCTAGTTAGAATTTCCTAACATGATGGTTATAAAGATAGCATTCCCTAACAATTGAGTCAAGGGTTTTTTATGAAAAATATAAAAAATCAAGGATTTTAAAAAACGACTTGTGTGAACGGACTCCATGACTATATGAGACTTTAGTCTACACTTAAATATGAAAACAATTTCCGGACAAGTGAATTTGACAAATTGTTTAAGAAACCAGGGGATTCTCAATCTATGCCCGTATTCTTCCAGCATTACGGAGTTTGCAGAGGGAAACCCCGGAGATAATCGCTTCCTGGGGAATTTCCAAACTGCGTATTGATTACAGTTCCGGTTATCGAGTTTAGAAGGTGATCCACAAAGTATGATAGACCTCAAACGAAACCATAGTTGACGTAAAAAAAGGCCATGTCAAATGCTTTCCAGTGGTTGCATAGTTTCTTCGAGAAACAACAGATCCTCACAAATGCCCGCCTTATCCGATACCGCAACCCACAATTGTTTCCCTCTATCCCTACGGTGTGCCTTTTCCAGGTCTCACGACGGTAATATTCTAGACCTATTATACTAAAAGCGGATATACTATACCGAAAACTTTATAAGGGGGAAGGTATGGTAGCAGTAGCATTAACATGTCCGTTTTGTGGAAGTGAAGATGTCCGTCCCCTACGGCACTTCAAACGGTAAAAAGCGATATGCCGGTAATAATCCTGAATGTTCCCATAAAACATGGTACACAGAATACCGATATAACGGCTGTAAGCCCGAGGTAAAAAGAGCCATACTCAAGTGGGCGATTGATAGATCCGGAATAGGGGCAACGGCAGGGGAATGGGGTATGGACTTGACCCCAGTAGGTAGACACTGTTAAGCAACTTGTCCTGAGTTAAACCCATCAGGGGCTACATAGTCAAGTGCCGAATCCATACGCACCCCGTTATACTATGCCTCAAGATACATGAACACCGAGCCTCTCACCTCCGCCTCAGAAGGTCTCCCGTCCAGCGTTTCCAACTCCCGCTTCAGCGTTTTGAAAAA
>JAISOX010000109.1 GCA_031275325.1 Treponema sp. | reverse complement strand
AATAAAAAATCCCCGCCGCAGAGCGGCGGGGTATTGAAGATTTCTCCTTGAAAGCGTATCGTATGCGGGGGAACAAATCCCCCGCGCCCCCAGTTTTACGCCCCAAGGGGCGGGGTATTATACCCCACGGTAAAGGCGCGGTCGCGGTTCATGTGAGCGGGTGGATTGAAACAAATAAAGATACCGCGTCGTCCTTGTAATCCGGCAGCGATCCGCGATTTTCTGGAACGTGGCAGCTTCAAATCCTTCATCTATAAAAACTTCCAGGGCATGTTCTAAGATTTCCCGCCGCCGCTTTTCATGGGCTATCACCATGTACATGGACTGCTCCTTGGATACTCGTCTTGTGCACTGCTTTTGCCGGCAGAATCATAACGTAAAAAGAAAAAAATATGAAGGGATGGCGCCGTGGATAAGCTCTTTGCAGGAGTCCCCCTTTTTGCCAAAGAAAGACTCGAAACCAGGATGGTTCGTAATGACTCCCAGTTTCCATCCGGGAAACTTTCGGGAGAGGATCTCCATGTGCTGGTAGGTGGTTTCTGCGGTTTCCCGGTCTCCCAGGCGTTTCCCGTAAGGCGGATTGGTAATAATGAACCCTGGGGTTTCATTATGAGGATAATGAACCTTGAGTTGCTGCAAGGGGCATACCCTAAAATCAGGCAACCAAGGCAGCGGTAATTGGGGCCGTATACCCCTTCCCGGGGATCCTTTCCCTTGGGCCAGTTCATAAGCCCGCACTCCATTGGATTGGGCCAGGGATACGGCCCGGGGATCCTCATCGCTTCCATATATCCTGATGATCCGGGAAAAATCCACCTGGCCCCACAGTTCTTCCCGGACCGCCTGTTCCACGTCCCGGTTCCCCAGGGCGAGGTCTGAAAGCGCAAAACCCCTCCCCAGTCCCGGCGCCATATCCCACGCGTACAGCGCGGCTTCTATGACAATGGTGCCAGACCCGCAAAAGGGATCGTACAGGGGGAATTTCCGTCGCCAGTTGGCCAGGAACAAGAGCGCCGCTGCAGTGGTCTCCCGCAAAGGCGCGATACCCCCTTCAGTACGGTAGCCTCGCTTAAAGAGAGGCTCTCCTGAAAGATCCAGGAGGAGGGAGACCTGATCCTTTTCGATGTATACCCGCAGGTCCCCCTGTTTTCCCCCTTCAGGAAGACGGTTCAGCCCCTGGCGCTGACAAAGCCGGTCTGCGGCAGCCTTGTGTACGATTCCTTGTACGCTGGCAACCGCATGCAGTTGGGAACGGTTTACCCGGACCTTAGCGACCCGCACGCCCATTCCCTGAGGAATGAGATCTTCCCAAGGGACCCCTCGAACCCCCTCAAAAAGCGCGTCAAAATCAACGGCAGGAAAAGACCCGGCTTCCAAGAGTACTCTATCCGCAGTGCGCAGGCTCATCAAAGCCCGGTACAGGCCCTTCAGATCCGCCTTAAAACGAACCTTGCCAAAACACGCACCCAGCACGGGGAGGCCGAGCTTCTTCAGTTCATGGGAAAGGATCTTTTCCGCACCCGCCCCGCAGAGGGCGAGGGCGTTCATCATCTGGCACATAAGGATACTATAGCATATTCCGCAGGCAGGGGGAATCTTCCCCGGACATGAACGGATACGCATCCAGAAAAGTTCCAGAGGCTTCCCGGCCCCCATATCTACACCTTAAACTTGGACACGTCCTTGACGAGGGCGCTGATAGTAACCCGGTTCTTTTCACTGATCCCATTAATGCGAATAACCGTACCGTTGATCTGATCCAAGCTGCCGGCTATTTCGTTTATCCCTTGGTCAATGCTTCGGGTTAGTCTTTCAAGGTGGGCGCTTTGGGTTAATACGGCTTTACACTCCCCGGTCATATCCTCAGACGCCTGGTACACTGCTCCGGTAACCTCATTTAAGCGGGAGACGGCATCCAGAATGTTTTTGCTGCCGGTTTCCTGTTCCTCCATAGCGGCCCGGATGCCCGCTTCCTGGCTGGAGACGGTTTGGACTTCCTGTTCCATGCGTTCAAACTGGGTGAGCATACCTTCCGCTGATTGGGCTATGGAATTGATGGACTCTTTAATGGTTTTAAGGACGCCCTCTGAGGTTTTCGATTGTGCGGCTGCGGATTCCGCCAGCTTCCGGATTTCATCGGCTACAACGGCAAATCCTTTGCCTGCTTCTCCCGCGTGCGCGGCTTCTATCGCGGCGTTCATGGATAAGAGGCTTGTCTGGCTTGCAATGTGTTTCATGATTCCGTTAATTGCCAAAAGCCCCTCCGAATCCGCGGCTATCTGGTGAATCGCTGCGGAAACTTTTTGCAAATTCGCCCTGCCGGCATCCGAAGATTCAGCCAGGGCTTTAATGTTTTCGGTGTTCTTTACAAGGGTTTCGGTAACTGAATGAATGTTCATTACCATCTGCTCAATCGCCGCAGAGGATTTAGAAACGCTGCCGGACTGAACGGTAATATCGTCATGGAGGACGCTGCACCGGGCCATGATCCGGTTCATGGCTTCTCCTGATTCCTTGACCGCCCTGAACTGATCCTTCGCCTGGGCTTTGATGGTCTGAATGTTGCCGGTGATCCCATTGATTTTCGCGGCGATTTCCCCCACGGTTTCATTCATGTACGAGGCCATATCCTTGCCCGTATCTGAAAGCCCGGAAGCCTGCATCTTGATACCCTGTATCAGCTCCTTCATTTGATCAAAGGTCATATTAAAAAAATCCGCCAACCTGCCGATTTCATCATGGCGATTGACCTGTATCCGTTTGGTCAAATCTCATTCCGCGGCGATTTCTTTAAGAATGGTTACCATTTCTTCCAGGGGTTTAAGGATAGTCCTGATAAAAATATTGATGATGATAAAGATCAAAAGGATGATGAAGATGCTCAAAAAGAAAACCCCGCTTAGGGGGGATGCTAAAAACATTGCCGGGGTAATGGGCATAAACATCGTGATATACCAATCAAGCAGGGAGCGTCTGCCCAGGGCGATTTCATGATCCCCGGAGTTAATGGTAGTAATCTGGATAACATCAAGGGTTTCCGCGCTGGCAAGGATCGTCCCGCCGTAACCGTTCACGGCATTATAGTATAAAAACCGGAAGTGTGGTAAAAACAAAGCATGGAAGGGGAAAATTTACAAGAATTAGTCAAAAAGCTGCTGGGAATAATCAAAGAGCAAGAAG
>JAISOX010000048.1 GCA_031275325.1 Treponema sp. | reverse complement strand
CCTACGGAGGATAGGTTAGGGGCTATACCGCCAGCTTTGGGAGCTGGATGTCGGGGGTTCAAATCCCCCTCCTCCGAATAGGGAACCCCTCCCTATCACACCGGGTTAGAGAAAAATGAACCGCCTCCCAGCCGGGGGTACTTCATACCCGGGGTTTTTCTTCATCCAGAGGAAACATATACATATCCGGCACTCTAAAGATGCGCTCCATAGAAAAGAGCGTGTTCACCGGGGCTTCACTCATTACCGCAGTTTCAAAGCTATAGGACAACGCTTCAAACCCCGGCGCATTAATGGCGAGAGAAAATCCCAGCTTTTGCTGGATTCCCGGGGATTCCGCAGACAGAGGACAGGGCAAGAAGGTAAAAATTCCCGCAGTGGACCTCACCAGGCTATAGGGATTCTGCCAATTACTGTCCACCATAGGGACCACCCGCTGTTCCCGCCTGAGTTCTATCTGAGCCTCTTCCAGGGGCGCGAAATTCATACCGTTGAAGAGCCGTCCGATGATGGCAGGCACGATGAATACCGGTTTATGGTCCTTCCAGCAACCATGCCCGCCGGCCTTATGTTGCGTAAAAGGCCGCGCGTGATGCTGTATCTGGTTCATTCCGTTATATATCAGGCTGATTATATCCGCCTCTTTTTGCCGGTATTTACTTGATTCCCCTGCAACTCTGGCAAGCCCCCGGTTTGAAACCACATAATGCGGTTCCATACGGTTAAGCGCATAGCAGATGATATCGGTACGGCATTGGCTGCAAGTACAGATTTTTTGCGGATTATCACTTTTTTCAATAAGATCAAAGATTGCGTTCACTTCAGCGATAACCTTATCCTCATTGATATTATAAAATCCCATACCATTACTCCCTGGCGTCTTATTTCCCCCTTTTGTTTCGTACAGATTATCATACCAGGGGGTTTTAGAATACGGCTGTTACCTGAGCCTGACCATATAAGCCGCTTTTCTTGCGCCTTGAACGTAAAATCGGTAACAGCGCGCCTTTGCAAGCCTTCCCTGCTATATCCATTTTCTCTTTACCTGCAATACCTCATAGCATAAAGAAGCGTATCTATTACTGGCATAGCCGGTTACCGACGCCGGATCTACAAAGATCCGTATAACCTGTAAGGATTTAATAAAAGCCTTTACGGTTTCAGCCTTAAAAATACCGGAACTCCGCTCAAAATAACACCCTTCATCACCTACATAGAGGCCGGTTTCAAAGGTAATTTGTTCAGGTATATCAAGGATCACCTCTTCCGGCCTGAGAGGAACCCCAAGAACCCCAGAAAAATCTGCGGCTAATGCTTCCTCATGCTGGGAACGGCTGGTAATATCCAGGAGATCCTGGTGGCATACCGGATCATAGGGGAATTCCGCGGCAACCACAAAGAGGCGGCCATCCCGAACCTTCTCGCCCAGGGCAAAGAGGGGATCCCCCAGATCTGCCAAGAGGGTGAAAAGGCCCTGATCATCCAGATCGTAGAGTTTTTCTTTGGGGAGGATCCCCCGCTGAAGTCCTTGGAGGATCGCTTTTTTAATCATCGCAGTAGCGGATCTGACCGAGGGATGCCAATACACCGTTTTATACATCAGGTATTTTGAAAAAAGCACGGATTCTACGCTGGGAATACCCCGGGAATCAATATCCGCTCCCCGTTCAGGATGAGGGTGCAAGCGGGAAAGAATGAAATCCACATCCTGGGCGCCGTAAGGAACCCCGCAATACCGGGCGTCCCGGTTTAAGTAGTCCAGTTTATCCGGGTCCAGTACCCCGGAGAGCAATTTTCGATAGAACAGCAATTCCTTGTCCTGGGCGCTGGGAAGCGCGGTGTTAATAATCGCCGCAGTCAAATAAGGATCCGCGCCAGTGGCTCCTACCAAACTTTTAAGCGGCTCGGTTAACAGCCGGGTACCGGTCAATGCCTCATGGTCTTCCAGGGGCAGTTCCTTGAGGGAATGAGCATAGGGAAAATGGCCCAGATCATGCAGGAGGGCTGCACACAGAAAGGAACGGATCCCTCCGGGGCTGGTCCATAGATCCGCGCCCTGTTCCAGGAAGTTCCTGAGCAGTCTCCGGGCCAGATGGTAGACCCCCAGGGAATGAGCCGCCCGGGTATGGGTCGCGCCGGGATATACGCAATGGGTCGGTCCTAATTGAAAAATCCTATGCAGCCGCATAAAAGGCGGGGATTTGGTCAAAGCCTCCAAAGCAGGGGTAAGGTATATATGCCCCCATAAAACATCCCGAATAGGCGAGGTAAACCCTTTTTCCAGCGCCGCATATATATCATCCATACCTGTGGTCTCTCATTTCAAAGAAAAAAGTATAAAGCTATGGGGTACTTGTGTCTAGTGCGCGCCTGTCAAGAATAGCAAGGTTCCTGTTTTATAGCCCCAAGGCTTTCCCAAAACATTTTTTTGGAAAAGCCTCCGCTTTTATATGGCTGTTCCTGTCCGCTGCGGCATGATCCCAGCAGTAGGACACACCTTGGTACACTCGCCGCAGCCGTCACAGGCCGTGTCCACCAAGGAGCGGCCAAAGGGTACGTGGATACGGGTGGTAAAACCCCGGTTTATATAGGTAAGCACATTAAGCCCCTTGATCTCCGCGCAGGCCCGCACACAGGCCCCGCAGTTGATGCACTTATGCACTTCCAGCTTTATCTTTTCGTGGCTCTTGTCGAGGCGGTATCCCCGCCTTCCCCCGGAAGCGGGCGGCCCGAAACGTCCCTGATCCCCCTGGTAACGGGCCGCGTAGCGCCGCAGCTTGCAGTCCTTCTGGGCATCGCAGCCGCAGCTCAGACAGCGGGCCGCTTCTTTCACGGCCAGCGCAGGTTCAACGCCGGTCTCCACCTCTTTATCCGTGGTTCGACGCTCCTCATCGCTGATCACCGGCATCCCTACCCGTTTTGCCTGAGTATACCCGGTGAAAAGTTCGGTACTGAGGTCCTTCAGGGGTCCCATTGAGGAATTAAACAAGACCGGTTCCCCGGTAACCGGAAGCCCTGAAAGGTACTGATCCACGGAATACGCGGTTTTCCGGCCATTACCCACAGCTTGTACCGCGGTTGCCGCGCCGCTCTGACAATCCCCGCAGGCAAATATCCCGGGCCGCCCTGTCTGGAAGGTCCGGGGGTCAACCTTGATCGTTCCGCTTCGGGTGGTTTCAATCCCCAGGTCCCGGGCCAGGTCCGGCAGCGCCTGCTGGCCGAGCGCGGCCAAAACCGCGCTTACCCGCATCGGGTAGGCGGACCCGGGAACCGGTACAGGGCTGCGCCGGCCTGAGGCATCTGGAGCAGTGAGTTCCATCCGGCTTAGGGTGATGATCAGATCCTCCCCTTCCTGAAGGATCTCCATCGGCGCAGTGCGGTATGCAATCGTAACCCCTTCGTGCAGGGCCTCGGCAATCTCTGCATCCTGGGCAGGCATCTCCTCCCGGCCTCGACGGTAGAGAATGGTTACCTGGGTTCTTCCTTTTCCTTGCCTCAGCACGGTCCGGGCGCAGTCAATCGCGGTGTTACCCCCTCCTACCACCACGACCCGGTCTCCCAGCGCAGGCGGGTTTCTTTCGGCAACCGCCTCCAGATACCCTATCCCCGGCCAGACCCCGGGAAGCTCCTCTCCCGGAATCCCCAGAGGAATAGCCCCTTGCGCGCCGATTCCCAGGATCAGGGCGTCAAAGTCCTGGTCCAGGTCCTTGGCGGCGATGTGGGTTCCTACGGTTACTCCAAAACAGAGTTCCACCCCAAGAGCCGCTACTGCATCCATCTCGGTTTTAAGCGTTTCCTCAGGGAGCCGGTAATAAGGGATACCGTAGCGGAGCATTCCCCCGCTGGCGGGGCGCTGCTCAAAGACCCGCACCTGATGACCTGCCAGGCGTAAATAGTAAGCTGCGCTCATGCCTGCAGGACCAGCGCCGACAATGGCCACCCGTTTCCCTGTAGGCCTTCCGGGACGCGGAAGCTGGGGGCTTCCAAAGTGTTCCAACTCCGCATCCGCGATGTACCGTTTCATACTGCAAATGGCAATCGGCTCATCCACCCGCTGCCTACGGCAGACTTCCTCACAGGGCCGGGGACAGATCCGGCCCAAGATGCCGGGGAAGGGGGCCTGTTCCCGGATAAGCCGGGCCGCTTCAGCGATCTTTCCTTCCCGGATCAGGGCCAAAAAGCCCTCAATGTCAATATTCGAAGGACAGGCGTTTTGGCAGGGAGACTGACAGTCTCCACAGTGATCTGAGAGGAGCAGATTGATAGCCATTCTGCGGGAGGCTTCCAACTCCGGGTCTTCTACGGTAACGATCATACCCTCCCGTACCAAGGCGGCGCAGGAGGGAACCAGCGCGTCCCGTCCGCCATGAACCTTAACCGCGCAGATAAAGCAACTGGTAAAGGGTTTGAGATGGTCTGCATGGCAAAGGGTGGGAATATCAAATCCCCCTTGCCGGGCAGCTTGCAGGATGCTCGAACCTTCTTCGATACGTATGGTTTGGTTATTGATAGTTATGGTAACTAAGGACATGGATACCTCTACTCGACCTCAATGGCATGGAACTTACAGATTCCTTGGCACAAACCGCAGCGGGTACAGCTCACGGAATCCAGATGATGGGGACGCTTCTTCTCCCCGGAAATCGCCTTAACCGGACAACTACGGGCACAAACCCCGCACCCGGTACAGGCTTCCTCCCGAATGGTAAACCGGATCAAGGGCTTACAGACCTTGGCGGGACAGCGTTTCTCCTTACTATGGGCCTCGTATTCCTCCCGGAAATACCGGAGCGTGGTAAGTACCGGATTAGGGGCCAACTGCCCCAAACCGCAGAGGGAAGTCTTCTTCACATGGTTCGCCAGGTCCTCCAACAGCAGGAGGTCCCCCTCGCTCCCTTCTCCCTGGGTAAACCGGGTGAGGATGTCCAGCATCCGCTTTGTCCCGATTCTACAGAAGGTACATTTCCCGCAGCTCTCGTTTTGGATGAAGGTGAGGAAATACCGGGCCACATCCACCATACAGGTCTTGTCATCCATAACCACCAGTCCCCCGGAACCCATGATGGCCCCGGTAGCGGTGATGGATTCCACGTCAATAGGGGTGTCAAAAAGCCGCTCAGGAATACAGCCCCCAGCAGGCCCCCCCATCTGAACCGCCTTGAGGGGCCTGCCAGTGGAACTGCCGCCGCCGATTCCTTCCACCAGTTCCCGGATGGTCATGCCTACGGGGATTTCCACCAAGCCCACCCGTTTGACCTTGCCCGCGAGGGCAAAGACCTTGGTCCCTAGGGTTTTACCACTCCGGTACCGGTTGAATGCCCCAGGGCCTTGGTTGATGATGAAAGGCACGTTCTCATAGGTCTCTACGTTGTTGATGTTAGTAGGACTCTCGCGGATTCCTGATTCCGCGGGAAAAGGGGGGCGCAGGCTGGGCATCCCCCGGCGCCCTTCTATGGAGGCTATGAGCGCGGTTTCTTCCCCGCAGACAAAGGCCCCGGCTCCTGCCTTGATACTGAGATTGAAGGAAAACCCGGTACCCAAGATATGTTCTCCCAAGAACCGGCGCTTGGTCGCTTCGGCCAGCGCGATGTTGAGGCGTTTAATGGCCAAGGGGTACTCTGCCCGGCAGTAGATGTACCCATACCGCGCGCCGGTGGCATACGCGGCAATGAGCATTCCTTCCAGGAGGCCGTGAGGATCCCCCTCAATCATGGCCCGGTCCATAAAGGCCCCGGGATCCCCTTCATCGGCATTACAGACCAGGTATTTATACTCCCCCTGCTTTACCGGAGCATGGGCGAGAAAAGCCCACTTGCGGCCAGTGGGAAAGAAGCCTCCCCCTCGACCGGCTAAACCTGATTCGGTGATCCGGGCAATGACCTCTTCCGGGGTGTAGCGGGTAAGGCAGGTTTTGAGGGCCCTGTAGCCCCCCGCGTCCAGGTAGTCCTGGATCTTTTCAGGATTGATATGCCCGCAGTTCCGCAGGGCCACCTTGATCTGTTGGGCAAGGTAGGCCTGGCCTTCCCTGGTTTCCCGAACCCGGCGCGTGGCCGGGAGAATTCCCTCCTGGATGTTCCGGCATAGTTCCTCTGCAAAGTTTCGATCCACCGGACCAAAGAGGACCTGCTCTGCTCCATGGACGAACTCTACCAAAGGCTCCGCATAGCACATGCCCACACAGGAGGTAACTTCCACCGCGGCCGTCTCCGGGGACAGGGTGTCCTGCAAATAGGTATACACGGCTTGGGCCCCTGCCGCGATACCGCAGGAACCCAGGCCCACCAAGAGTTTAGGAACAGCCATGAGCAGCCTCCTTTGCAGCGGCAGCCCCTTGATATTCCTGGAGGACCGCCTTGATTTTGGCCGCACTGAGCTTGGCGTAGATGGTTTCTCCGATCATGAGCACCGGCGCAAGGGAGCAGCACCCGAGACAGGCCACGGATTCCAAGGAAAAACGCTGGTCCGGGGTGGTTTCCCCTTCTTGGATGCCCAGTTCTTGGCGTATCACCGCAGCCGCGAGGGCTGCGCCCGCTACATGACATGCGGTGCCTTGGCAGACCCGGATGAGGTAGGTTCCTTGCGGTTTGAAACGGAACTGGGAATAGAAGGTCGCCACCCCGTAAAGGGTGGAGAGGGGGATGTGGGATTCCTGGGATACTGCTTCCACCAGGTCTTGGGGAAGGTAGCGGCGGCGGCGCTGGATTTCCTGTAAAAGCGGAATGGCGTATTCCGGCGCGGACCCTATACCCTTCACAATCTCCCGGGCTTCTATTGCCAGGGGTATGGTTTCGGAGGATTCTCCGAGAGAAACGGCATGTTCGCCTGTAGCGCTACAGACCATAGATGACTCCTTATGACCGGACCCGCCGGCCTTTAAACTGGTTGTACCCGGCCTTGTTCAGGACGGCTGAGATGGTTTCCGTAAGCAAAAAATTCCTGTGGATGAAACGTGCAGGACCCTCTGGGCTTAGTTCATACCGGTAAAACCTGGAGGAAGATACTGCAGGTACATCATGATTTTGAACGGTTTACTGAAGAAAAACCCTCGTGATCACCGAGCATGGACCAGATCAAGGGGATGATAAGACGTTCCAGAAGAAAGACATGAGGACTGCTCATAGTAAGACCAGGTTGTATATAACTTTCGCATGGCCTTATTCTAAAGATTCTTCTGGATAGGGTCAATAATCCGGTAAACCCTGCCTTGAGGCGGATCCCCTGGCGCGCGGCGCTGCAGGTCATGGCATGGGAAGGCCCAGCCATCCGTTAATCTCCACCAAAAGGCCGTCAAGGGTCCTATATTCGGCGTTTTGCATCTTACGGTTCCTCTCTTTATTGGTTTGGCGGTTAAAAGTAATGGACCTGTATGGGTTTTCCCATGTTTCTGAGGCAGGTTTCCAATGCTTTAAGCAGCCCTATCTTATCGCTATATCCACCGGTTCTTTTCCCTGCTTCCCCGGCCTGGTGCGCGGGATTAACCGCTCTTCCCACATAAAAGGTGAGTTCCCCTGCTTCATCAAAGAGGAGCCGGGCGATTTGGGATGCCCCGTCTTCCCCGGTCTTCCAGGGAGCCGCGCTTTCGGTTCCTGCCCGGTAATTCCGGGCGTATTGCAAAACCCGGCCTATGGTGATAAGCCCTTCCGTTACCAGATCAACCCCGTCGATTTGAGCCACCGGGGGAATGGCGGGGTCCAGATGGCAGGGAAAAGGGGTGTCCAGGGGTTTGTGGAGAAATTCCGCGGCCAGGATCGAGGTGGTTCCCCCGCAGACAACGTGTTTTCCTTTCTCGGAAAAAAAACACCCCATCATCTCAGACAGCTTGTGCGGATCCGCCGGGGGGCCGGCTAAAAGGTTGATGCGCGAGCGCAACGTACAGACCGGATCTGCCGGCGCTTGTTTGGCCCGGCTGCGGCCCTGATACCACATAAAGTCCTCCTTACCTAAAGAACATCAGGACCTGGAATGGGGTCCTGTCTCATAAGCGATTAAAGAAGACCGGTATGTATTGAACATGACGCGCCTTAGGGCGTATATTTTCTCTACATGCAACACCCTGCGGGCAGTATAACTTCGTGGCGGAAGGGCTGCCCGCAGGGTTCCTCTTTATTAACCCGCTTTACATGAAGCCGCTGAGGACCATGACCCCGCCCGCATCTGGAGGAAGAAGCTGTCTGGAACTATGGTCCCAGACAGCATATAGAGAGGTATAGATGAAAAGAGGTCACTTCCTCATCTCTATCTAACATACCCTAAGCCAAAACCTTTGTGAAATATATATTTCGCATGGGGCTATGCCCCTATGGATATGGGGCTTCCTGGGTTGTATCCCTTTTCAAGTCCCGCTCCCAAGGGTTCGTAGAAGGCTCGGGAAATCCTGGAGAAGGCTATGCCCCGGCCCGGGGCAAGGGCTGTTTGCTGCGGTTCATCTCACAGACCTCCGGGAGACATTCCCGAACATCTGTGAGGAGCTCCCAGATGTCTGCGAGGGCCGGACAAACCCATGGGGATTCTTTAGTATATGCCCCGGAGAAACTCACAGACACATGGGAGCTCCTCATAACTACAGGGGAGAGGCTTACAAACCCTTGGGAGGGTCTTAAAGATACCTGGGAGGGTTGTAAAAACATACCGGAGGGACTCAAAAGGACGCCCCCAAAGGCGCGGAGGGTTCCTACAGAAACTGCCGAAAAGAAAGGTCGTTTTTTGAGGCATAGATCTTATCAATGAACTTCTTATCCAGCCTTGAAAAGGTATAGCCCTGGGGATAAATAAGCGCATCCTTAAACAGGTTATTCGCTAAGATACAACGCCGCTGAACCAGTTGGAAACGTTCAAGCAGTTTATCTGGAATAGGGGATACCCACATATAGGTAAACGGAAGGGTGCTCAATAAATCAAACTGATTGCACCGTTCATACAGATAGATCCGTTTCCGCAAGGGGGCTGGTCCCTGGGCCCGCTGGGTTTCCATGGCCCCCAAATAAGGAACCGCGGTATCCCCGTGGACGATTTCAATACACTGGCTCAGTTCATTGTAGAGCACTTCCGCAGCATCCGCCTGGGCATGGTTTTTTGACATGAGTACCACGTATTCAAATTCCCAGATATGCTCATGGCACAGCCCCTTATCCGCGAGATAATCGAGAAAATAATTCTCGTACATCTTTTGATAACGGATAATACCGAGTTTAAACCGGTTTTCCACCAGATCCGTGATGGTCTGCATGGAATTGGTCTCTTGCACCTTGATGGCGATCTCTTTTTCAGGGTCCAGTTCCGCGGCAAATTGGGTAAAGGCCGCGGCAATATAACTCCCCCGGGGTATGGAGACCGTGAAATGCTGGCGCTGGCTCGTATCCCCCTCTGCTATGGCCTCGATCTTTTCCATCTGATCCAAAATGTTCCGCGCATAGGCCAGAAACTCAAGGCCCTGGCGGGTGGGAATAACCCCCCGGAAACTCCGCTCAAAAATAGGAAATTTGACCGTATCCTCCAGTTCCTTAATCGCCTTGCTCAGGTTGGGTTGGGCCATATACAGATTATCCGCGGCCTTGGTAATAGACCGGGTTCGTTCGATTTCCAACGCGTATTTGAAATACAGGGTATTCATCCTCTCCTCCCTTCCCGTAGGCTTTACTGGAATTATCAATGGCAGAAACAGCCCGTGGATCCTGCTTTATGGTATCAAGAAGCACGCCTCCTGTACAATATAAATAGGGCATAGGGGTATGCTCTTAGCCATATAGCAGCAGGCCAGGGGCGCTGCTTTTTTGAATACCCGGCGCTAGGGTTGCTTTTGACCCTCATAATAGCTTATCCGGTAATCCTCCAAAACCTTGAACCCGATACGGAGGTATGCTTCCCGGGCTGCGGAGTTGCGCTTCTTCACAAAAAGGGTAAACCCTCTTCCCGCGGCAAGCAGGTTCCGGACAAAGGCCGCGCCCATGTAAGAGGCGATGCCTAAACCCCGGTAATCCGGACAGACATAGACCCCGCCGATTTGGTACCGGGAAAAAGACGCGGCGTTGGTGTTGATCTTCCCCAGGATTTTTGATTTCCATTGGGCCAGCAGCAGGTACTCATGGGTCATAATATATTCCAGCGACAGGCGGCACAGGGCAGGATTAAATACCCCTCCCTGGAGGATCACTTCTTCCTGTTCATAGGCTGCTTGCAGGTGAAACAGGCTCTCCATATCCCGGGGTTCAGCGTATCGGAGGATGAGTCCGGGGACCCGGGCGGTAAGCCAAGCCGGTTCCTGATCCAGAACCATCAAATCATAGTCCACCCGCCTGGCAGAACATACCCCGCTCAAGGCCAAGGCCTGTTCCAGTAAGGCCACATCCTTACGGATACCCTGGACCGCATAGAAACGCAGGTTTTGCCGGCCCTGAACCAGGAAATCGGTAAGGGACTCCGGGCTGATTCCATTAAAAACCGGAAAAAGGGCGCCTTTGCTCAGGATGATAAGCCCTGAAATACTCCCCTGCCCAGCATACTGGTTTTCCTGCACCCAGATCTGATCCTGCATACCCCGCTGTAGGAATCGAGCGGCCGCAGCCACACAATAAGCCTCCCGGGCTTGCAGAAACGCCTCAACCGGTACTATCCGATCCGGAGGCGGATGGTTTTCAAGCATATACCACGTATAGGGCGCGCTGAACTGAGTCATAACAGGTTCAAGGGAGGGGCTCATGGAACGGCGTTTGATGAAAGCGGGAGGGTTCCCGCGGGAGGAATCCTCCCCAGGATGACTGAAAACCCTGCAACAAAGGATTCCCGGGCATAACTGTAAACCGCCAGGGCCCCGTCTACCCAGGGAACCGTATCAAGATGCACCGGGCTCAGCACCGAGAGGACGATCACCCGTTTGTGTAATCCTCGAAGGCTTTGTAAGAAGGGTAACCCCTCGGCATTGGAGATGCAAAAGATAATCGTATCCGCCTGCGGCGCGTGCTGCATCAAGCCGACGCTTTCCTCCGGATCATACCAATAAGCAGAAGCTCCGGGATAGGCCATTTTTCCAACCGTGAAAAAATCCTCGTACTGGCCTGCCAAAAGCACCTTCCCTGCTTTTTCAGGACTCAAAGGAAAGACCGCGGTCCCGGCCCTCCCCGTGCCGGACCTTAGGGGGTTTCCCTGGCTCAGTTCCTGATCCGCCGGGTCTGCAATGGTCCCCTTCACCAAAGTAACGCTCCGGGCCGCCAAATTCAAAAAAAAAGCCGTCCCTTCAGGATCCGGCAGATTGGAGGCGACCTTTTTGATATCCGGTATCCAGGGTACGGCCTGCTCGCCGCGAAGGTAGGTAAGTTTAATCGCCAGCACCCGCCGGGCCGCATCCCGGACCCGCTCACGAAACCCTGGTTCTTGGTCCATGGCGTCCACCAAGCGGGTCCAGATAGGGTCATACAAGCGCGGGGTTTTGGAAAGCATGATGATATCGTTTCCTGCAAGGAGCGCTTCTTTCGCGGCCTGGGAAAGGCTCCCCGCGCTCATGGTGGCCCCGTTCATCATAAGGTCGTCGGTAATGACGATTCCCTGGAACCCCAAGGTACCTCGGAGCAGGTCCTGTAAAAACCAGGATGAAAGGGACGCGGGGGTCAACCCTGCCTGGGTGTTGGGAAAGGCGAGATGGCCGCTCATAATCGCGGTGAGCCCCTCTTTCGTAAGGAGTCGGTAGGGGATGAGTTCCCGTTCCCAGAGCTGCTCAAAGGAGGCGTTGATCTGGGGGAGGACCCCATGAGAATCCAGGTTCGTATCCCCGTGCCCCGGGTAATGTTTTGCCGTAGCGATGATCCCCGCGGCATGTTGCCCCTTCATAAAAGCGGTTCCCAGCATTCCTACCCGGACTGGATCCGCGCCAAAAGCACGGGGGCCGATGATCACCGAATCTCGATTGGTATAGACATCCACGGTAGGGGCAAAATTCATATTGATTCCCAGCACGGCCAGTTCCCGGCCTATATAATAACCTGACCAATACGCGTCCATGGGACGCCCTGACGCGCCGATGGCCATGTTGCCCGGGGTTTCACTGGTAGCGCCCTTGACATGCCGAATCCAGCCTCCCTCCTGGTCTGTGGCAACCAGGAGGGGTATATGAAAGGGCCCTCCTAAGGCTTCAGCCTGGAGAACCCCTACGGTTTCCGCAAGTTTAGTGGTATCTTCGGTGTTCCAGCCGAATATTTTAACGCCCCCGATATGGCGATCCCGAATCCAGTCCAGAATGAGGGGCGAAGGAACAGCCCCTACCCAGCCCAGCATGAAGGTCTGGGCCAGGGCCTGTTCATCGGACATACGCTCCACCAAAGCCGCGGCATGGGAACCTATATCCTTCTCCAGGTCATTAAAGTCCAAAGAGAAGCCCTGGACAGGCAGCCAAAAGAGCGCAGCCATCAGCACCGGTATAGGAGGCCCTGATCTAAAGAGCTTCACTGAGAGCCTCTTGCGCGTTAATTTTGTCGATATAGGCTGCTGCGCTATGGGCTGCAACTGCCCCTTCCCCTGCGGCAACCACCACTTGGCGGAAGGGGCAGGCCCGGACATCCCCGGCACAGAAGAGACCGGGAATGGACGTGGCCATCTCCTGATCCGTGATGATATAGCCGCTTTCATTTTTCTGGACATAGGGAACCAAGGATGTCTGGGGAATAGTCCCGGCAAAGATAAAAACCGCATCCCTCGCTTCTTCGTAGGATTCCCCGGTTAGGGTGTTTTCCAGGAGTACGGAACTTACCTTCTGTTCCCCCCGGATCTCGATCAGCCGGGTATTAAAACGCACCGTAATATGGGGATTGCGCAATACCCGTTCAGCCAAGGCCTTCTGGGAACGGAACCGATCCCGGCGATGCACAAGCACCACCTGGGAAGATAAACGGGAAAGGAACTGGGCCTCATCACAGGCCGCATCCCCGCCGCCAATCACCAAGATCTTTTTCCCTTTGAAGAAGGGGCCGTCACAACTGGCGCAATAGGAGACCCCCCGGCCTGTGAAGGGTATCTCCCCAGGAATATCCAGGATCCGGTGTTTAGTCCCGGTAGCGACAATCACCGCAAGACTCCGCAAGGTTTCACCGGTTCCCAAACGTACCGTAAAAACATCCCCCTCTTTCTGCAGGGACTGGGCGGTTTGGGTGATAAAGGTAACGCCAAAACTCACGGCCTGGCGGTGCATGGCCTGGGCAAGCTCAAATCCCGGTTTAACCTCCCCAGGATCCGGCGCCATGTAGCCGGGATAATTTTCTAAAGCGTCAATGAAGAGCATTTGTCCGCCGGGAGCCAGTTCTTCAATGACCAGGACCCGCATATTAGCCCGGGCTCCATATTGGGCTGCGGTAAGCCCTGCAGGACCCGCCCCAAGAATGAGCAGATCCACATCAGTTTTAACCATAGATTTTCTCCTTCTTTATTTATATATCGGCGGGGTACTTTATGCTAGGACGCTGGAGTACTTAGGGCAATGTGAAAGGGGAGTCTGTTTGCAAGAGAACTTGAAGGAAGCGGAAGACTTTCAGAAGCAGAAATATCGGGTATAAACTGGAAGCCTGATCATTAGACTGGTTGTGTTGGTGTGGAACGGGCAAGATTTTGAGGACAGGGAGGTATTGGGACAAGAACGGGAAGCAGCATTAAGGATTGTCTGAAACCTGAGAACTGGAAAGAACGGTAATAAACGGGGAGGGGCTTGTAACCTGAGGCCCGATAAAAAGATGGTCCGCCGGACTTTTTTCTTTTTATCGAACTCATGGCAGGTTAGTAACCTCGGTGCTTATCTACCAGATTACGCAGGGGCTCCCCCCGGATATACCGGC
>JAISOX010000038.1 GCA_031275325.1 Treponema sp. | reverse complement strand
TTCCCGATCCCCCTTGGCCCGTTTCTATCTTGTGCGGTTATTTTGAATACCCTATCTTATGTAGTATGGATAAGAAAAGATGAGCCTCGGAAAAAGTGTTCCCCGGATTGACGCCTATGAAAAGGTTACCGGCCGGGCAAAATATACCGATGACCTGGTAGAGCGTCATGCCCTCATCGGCAAGGTCCTCCACGCCGCCATTGCCCATGGATTGGTAAAGGGCATTGACAGCGCTGAGGCGGCCCGGATTCCCGGAGTAGTCCAGATCTTTACCTGCTTTGATGTGCCGGATATCCCCTTCCCTACCGCAGGACATCCCTGGTCCACGGATCCTGCCCATCAAGACCCGGCAGACCGGAAACTCTTAAACCGCCGGGTCCGGTTTTACGGAGACGATGTCGCCGCGGTGGTTGCCGAAGACGAAATAGCCGCGGTCCGGGCCCTGAGAGCCATCAAGGTGGAGTATGAGACCTATCCTATCCTGCTGACCCCGGAAGAAGCCATGCAGGAAGGGGCCCCCTTGATCCATGACCACTGTCCCCGTAACATCCTCAAGCATACCGCTATGGAAGACGGCGATTTTGAAGCCGCAATTCAGGAACCAGGGCTCTTGCGCTTTGAGGGAACCTATGAAACCCCTATTGTGCAGCACTGCCATATTGAACCGGTGGTTTCCTTTGCCTACATGGAAAACCGGCGGATAGTGGTGGTCTCCTCTACCCAAATCCCCCATATTGTACGGCGCATTGTGGCCCAGGCCCTGGGACTTCCTTGGGGCATGGTGCGGATCATCAAGCCCTTTGTGGGAGGCGGTTTCGGCAACAAACAGGACGCCCTCTATGAACCCCTCAATGCGTATCTTTCCCTGCGGTTAGGCGGACGGATGGTGAAACTGGAATTGACCCGGGAGGAGGTCTTTGCCGCCACCCGGGTGCGCCACGGGATGCAGATCCGCCTCTCCTCATACGTCCGTCCCCAGGGGCGGTTAGTGGCCCGCCAGTATAAAGCCTACTCAAACCAAGGGGCCTACGGCTCCCACGGGCATAGCATCGCGGCCAAAGGAACCAATGCGTTCCGGCAGCTTTACCAGGATGAAAAGGCTCGAAGAGTTGACATCTTTACGGTATATACGAACACCGCCACTGCCGGGGCCATGCGGGGATACGGGATCCCCCAGGCGGTGTTTGCCATCGAAGCCCACATGGAAGATATGGCCCAGGCCCTTAACCTGGACCCCATCGAATTCCGTTTTATGAACCTCATGCCCCAGGGCTTTAGGGATCCCTTTTCCAAGAATGTGAACTATTTTGATTCCTTTCATCAGTGTGTGGAACAGGGCAAAGCCTATATTCACTGGGAGGAAAAACGCCAGGCCTATCAGCATCAGACCGGCCCAGTGCGCCGGGGCGTGGGCATGGCCCTTTTTTGGTACAATACCGGGGTATGGCCTGTTTCCATTGAAGTGTCCTCCTGCAGGATGGCGCTGAATCAGGACGGCAGCGTACAGATCCAACTGGGGGAAACTGAAATCGGCCAAGGGGCAGATACGATCTTCGCCCAGATGACCAGTGAGACTTTAGGGGTTCCTTTTGAACAGGTCCATGTTATAAGTACCCAGGACACGGACATCACCCCCTTTGGTACCGGAGCCTATGGGTCCCGTCAAAGTTATGTAGGGGGCATGGCGGTGCATAAGACCGCCCTCATGCTCAAGGAAAAGATCCTGAGCCTTGCCGGGACCTACACGGGTATGCAGGCCGCGGCGCTGGATATCCGCGGCGGGATTATCCTGCTGAAATCCCTCAATCACCAGCCTTTGATGAGCCTGGGGGAACTGGCCGTGGAGGCGTTCTACAGTCCGGTTCATGCAGAACACCTCACTGCGGAGACTACCCTCCAGGCCAAGAGCAATGCCTACAGTTTCGGCTGTGCCTTTGCAGAGGTTGAAGTGGACCTGCCTTTGGGGAAGGTCCGGCTTCTGGATATGATCAACGTTCATGATTGCGGCAGGCTGCTCAATCCCCAGCTTGCCCAAGCCCAGGTTCATGGAGGCATGAGTATGGCTATTGGGTACGGCCTTGCGGAACAGCTCATCTATGATCCCAAGACCGGCAGGCTCTTAAACGGTACTTTTCTTGATTACAAGCTGGCTACCATCATGGATCATCCCCATCTTACCACGGCTTTTGTTGAAAACTATGAACCTACTGGCGCATACGGCAGTAAGGCCCTGGGGGAGCCTCCTGCAGTGCCGGGGGCGCCGGCGATTCGTAACGCGGTACTCCATGCCACTGGTGTGGGGATACCCCGCATTCCCCTCACCCCTCATGTCTTGGTTCCTGCGTTTAAGCAGGCAGGGCTTATATGACAGCCAGGACGGAAAAAGAACCAGGGGAGAACAGGTATGTATGATATAGAAGCCTTATATGAAGCGGAAAGCCTGGACCATGCCATCGCCCTCTTGGAGGAACACCAGGATGCCCGGATCATTGCCGGGGGAAGCGATGTATTGATCCAAATTAGAGCAGGCAGGCTGGTCGGCTCAGTGCTGGTGAGTATTCAGAAACTGGATGCACTGCGGGGCATTTCCCTGGAAGAAGACGGGACCATCCGCATCGGCGCGCTCACGAGTTTTTCCCGGATCGCTCAAGACCGGTTGATCCAAAAACATCTGGGAGTACTGGCAGAGGCGGTTTCTTTAATTGGGGGGCCCCAGATCAGGAATATCGGCACTATCGGCGGGAATACCTGTAATGGCGTAAGTTCTGCAGATAGCGCGGCAACCCTCATGGCCTTGGATGCGGTCATGGAATACCAGGGGCCTGAGGGAACACGCCAGGTTCCCATACAATCCCATTATGTGGCGGCAGGGAAAACCGCGCTGCACCACGGGGAACTGCTCACGGCCATAAGCATACCTCAAGAAAGCTACCGGCGCTGTTACGGGCATTACCTGAAATATGCCATGCGGAACGCCATGGATATCGCCACCCTGGGCTGTTCGGTGAATGTACGGCTCACCGGGGATAAGCAGCGGCTGGAACGGGTCCGCATCGGTTTTGGGGTAGCAGGTCCAGTACCGATCCGTTCCCCCCGGACCGAGGCAGCGGTAACGGGAAAGCCGGTGTGTGAAGAGACCCTAATCATGGCAGGCCCCCTAGCCCTCACCGATGTAGCTCCCCGTTCAAGCTGGCGGGCAAGCAGGGAGCTGCGTTTACAGCTTGTGGAAGAACTTACTAAACGGGCTTTGCGGTGTTCCATACGTCATGCAGGAGGACTTATATGAGTCAGGCTAACCAAGAGGGTCATCGTATACAACGGGCTTTGGTTCGCTGTGTCATCAATGGGCGGCCTACCGAGACCGTGGTGGATGTCCGGGCTTCTTTGGCGGATATGCTTCGTTCTGAGTACCGGCTGACCAGCGTCAAGAAAGGCTGTGGGGCCGGTGAGTGCGGGGCCTGTACGGTCCTCATCAATGGGGAATCTTTTAATGCCTGTATTTACCTCGCAGTATGGGCGGAAGGCAAGGAAATCCGTACCCTCGAAGGGGTTACTGGAGCGAAGGGGGAACTTTCTGCGGTCCAGCAGGCCTTTGTGGAGGAGGGAGCAATACAATGCGGGTTCTGTACTCCGGGGTTTGTGTTGACCGCAGAAGAAATTGCCGCGCACGGAAAAGGCTACACCGATGAGGAACTGCGGAAACTGCTTTCCGGTCATTTGTGCCGCTGTACTGGATATGAAAACATCCTCAAAGCGGTGAAGCGGGTCGCGGGCCGGTAGCGCTGGGTATACGTAAAGCCTGCGGGGTATTTTCAGGGACGGGTTTAACCGATAGTATGGGTATAGCGTTTAGTAAATGGGGCTGTTCCAAAACCAACCGGGTTTTGGAACAAGCTCAAAGAAAAAAGGAAGTACACGATGATAGGCATGTACCGAGGGCGTTACCTTCTTGTTTTGGCCGGTCTCTTGGGGGCTGCCCTGGCGGCGGCCCAAACCGGCCCTGGAGAAACCTCTCCTCAGGCAATTCAGGAGACATCCCGCGCCGGCAATGCGGAAGAAAAGCCGGAACTTCCCCGGGTATACCGGGACCTTTCTCTGGGCATGAGCTTGGAAGACCTCAAAGGGGCCCTGAAGCAGGATGAGCTCTTTAACTTTCGTGGAGACCGGGATGTTTCGTTCCTGCCCATCGGGGAACAGAACCTGGTGGAAACCACGGGTTTCTCCTTTATCAAACGGGCGCTTTTTCAGCTCCGTTCCGGGAAACTCTTTGCCATGGCCTTTACCATGAATACGGAACTGGTGGATCATTATTCGATCTTCACGGTCTTTGTGCAAAAATACGGGGAACCGGATATCCTCGACCCTAAACAAGCGGTTTGGGAATCAGCGGATACGAGAATCGCCATTGAACGGCCTTTGACGGTAAAATATATGGATATGCAGGTGTTTAAGGAACTCCTTGATACGGCTCAAACAAAAGAATCCCAGGAACTGCGGATACGGGAGGATTTTTTGAATGGATTTTAGCGGCCTTTTCCAAAGGTTCCGGGCTGCCCCTCAGGTTCACCAGGGGAAGCAGTTTGGGATAGGCCTTGTCTGCTGTCTTTGTTTTGTCCTAACCGGGGGGAATTGTATGGCTCGCGGTTTGACTTTTGAAACAAAAGCATTAACCATTGAGACCGCTCAAGGGGTGGTAATACCGGTTAGTGCGGAGATTGCCCGGACCGATCAGGAACGATCCCAGGGGCTTATGAACCGAAAGAGCCTCACCGATGGTAAGGGTATGCTCTTTGTCTTTGAAAAAGATCAGATCCTGTCTTTCTGGATGAAAAACACCCTCATCCCCCTCTCTATCGCTTTTATTTCCTCAGAGGGTAAGATCCTGGAAATCCACGATATGGAACCAGGGGATATGAACCCCCTCCATTCAAGCCGTTCAGCCCGGTATGCCCTGGAAACCCCCCAGTCCTGGTTCAGCCGGGCCGGGGTTGCGGTAGGGGACATCCTGCGGGTGGAATGGTAGACAGGAAACTGAGCCCTTCACGGGGTCAAAGGTAAAAAGCCATGAGTTCGATAACCCGCTGCACAGACATCCAGTTCCAGGGGCTTGGCCGGAATTGGATGTCTGTATAGTTTAGTGAACTCAGCGTTACCCTATCGTATAGGAGAAAATCCAGTGGAATATCGTAATTTTGTTCTGAAAGGGGATATCTGTTATAGTAAAACCAAAAATTCCCTGGCTACCGCGGAAAACAGCTTTCTGGTTTGTACGGAAGGGAAATCCGCCGGGGTATTTTCCCAGTTTTCCCATATACCCCTCCAGTATAGACCCTTTCCCTGTATGGACTATACGGGAAAGCTCATCATACCGGGTCTGGTGGATCTCCACATGCACGCGCCCCAATTCACCTTCAGAAGCCTGGGGATGGATATGGAACTTTTGGACTGGCTTGAAACCTGGGCGTTTCCCGAAGAAGCGAAATATCAGGATACGAACTATGCCCTTCGGGCCTATAGCGCGCTGGTAGAAGAATTACAGCAGGGACCCAATACCCGGATATGCCTCTTTGGGACAGTGCATGTGCCTGCTACCCTGCTCTTGATGGAGCTCCTGGAAAACTCCGGGCTGGTGTGTATGGTCGGTAAGGTCAATATGGACCGAAACAGCCCGGATACCCTGCGGGAACAGGACGCGGCACGTTCAGCAGCTTCAACCCAGGCATGGCTCGAACAATGCAGGACATACAAGAACTGTAAACCTATCCTGACCCCTCGGTTTATTCCCTCCTGTACGGATGAGCTGATGCGCCGCTTATCGGACCTCCAGCAGCGCTATGGGCTTCCCCTCCAATCCCATTTATCGGAAAACCTCCGGGAAATCGCCTGGGTCCGAGAGCTTTGTCCTGAGAGCAGTTGCTATGGGGACGCCTATGCCCGGTTTGATCTCTTTGGAGGCACTGTACCGACTATCATGGCCCACTGCGTCTATTCAGGGAACGAAGAAATAGCCCTTATGCAGCGTCGGGGGGTCTATGTCGCCCATTGCCCCCAGTCGAATATGAACCTGGCTTCGGGGATAGCCCCTGCGCGGCGCTACCTTGAGGCAGGGCTTTCCATGGGTTTAGGCAGCGATGTGGCGGGAGGGGTTCATACCTCAATTTTTCGAGCCATGAACGATGGGATTGGGGTTTCCAAGTTACGCCGGTGCATGGGCCCTGGAGATGAAGCTCCCCTTACCTTGGAGGAGGTCTTTTACCTGGGTACCCAAGGGGGCGGTTCTTTTTTCGGCCAAGTTGGGTCTTTCGAGGCTGGATATGAATTCGACGCTCTGGTTATGGAGGATCCCCATCCGGTTCCTCCATTTCCGCTGACCCTCCGGGAACGGCTTGAGCGGATAGTGGGGTGTTCGGATGAGCGCTCTATCCTGAAGAAATACGTCCGGGGCATACCTGTGCCGGGTTTTGCTCCTGCTCAAGCCGCCTCGCTGATCCTGTAAGATAAAGCGCCGCCCCTCTTGACAGGGTACACGCCTGCGGCAGGCATTATGCGCCTGCGGCGGGCGTTATGGGGGGCGTAGGAGTACGGGAATACGGCGCACGTCCCTTGATCTTGGGAAGGATCGAGCCTCGATCCTGGGAAGGATCGTATCTCGATCCTGGGAAGGATCGTACCTCGATCCTGGGAAGGATCGAGCCTCGATCACGGGAAGGATCGAGCCTCGATCACGGGAAGGATCGTACCTCGATCCTGGGAAGGATCGTACCTCGATCACGGGAAGGATCGAGCCTCGATCCTGGGAAGGATCGTACCTCGATCCTGGGAAGGATCGTACCTCGATCCTGGACGCCTGCAGCGGGCGTTATGGGAGCGGAGGAGTACGGATGAACGGCTTACGTCCCTTCGTTCCTGCCTCCGGCGTGCGTTCTCACTTATACCGTGGTCAAGTACCGTGGGCTTGGCTCCAAAGTAACAAAGACAGGAAGCAAGGGACGGCCCGCTTTCTCACTGCCCCGGCCATACAGGGGCATTAAGCCCCCTGGGGGGCGTTATGGGAGCGGAGGAGTACGGATGAACGGCTTATGTCCCTTCGTTCCTGCCTCCGGCGTGCGTTCTCACTCATACCGTGGTCAAGTACCGTGGGCTTGGCTCCAAAGCAACCAAGGCAGGAAGCAAGGGGCGGCCCGTTTTCTTACTACCGCGGCCATACAGGGGCATTAAGTCCGCTGGCGGGTGGGAAGGATCGCACCTCGATCCTGGGAAGGATCGTACCTCGATCACGGGAAGGATCGTACCTCGATCCTGGGAAGGATCGTACCTCGATCACGGGAAGGATCGAGCCTCGATCACGAGCAGGATCGAGCCTCGATGGAGCTTATAGGGAGTATAGTATAAGATATAGGAGAGCCGTACCCCGCAGGGGAGGGACAAACCAAACAAACCAGGGAGGATACTATGGCGGACATCATACAACCGCAAAGGGAATTGGGAGGCAGGCTGACCTGGGGCAGGTTACTGGCCCGCCCGTGGGAAGCCGCCCGGGAATGGACAAAACATTAAAGATGTCCGGGGAAAAAAGATTGAAAGCGTCTTTCGATGTCGCCGATGAGTTTGTATTCAATGGAATCGACCAGCGCGGCCCGGCTGGCGTCGATGATATCTTCCGAAACCCCTACGGTACTCCAGGTATTTACCCCGTCAGTGGATTCGATAAGCACCCGAACCTTGGCGGCAGTGGCGTCTTTACCGTCAATGACCCGGACCTTGTAATCGGAAAGCCGTACCTGTTCCAGTTCAGGGTAAAAATGCTTCAGCGCCCGGCGGAGCGCCCCATCCAAGGCGTGAACCGGTCCGTTTCCTTCTGCTGCGGCGATTTCATGCTGACCCTCCACCCATACCTTGGCCCACGCATGAGAGCAGGCAAGGGCCCCTCCGCTGGGATGCTCGCTCACCACCCGATAGGCTTCGATCTTGAATAGGGGCTTGTATTTACCCAGTTCCTGGCGAACCAGAATCTCAAAACTCGCATCCGCTCCCTCAAACTGCCAGCCTTCCGCTTCCAGGGCCTTGAGCCGTAACGCCAAGGCTGCAGTAACCGGATGGTCCTTGGAAACAGCGGGATCGATTTTCTTGACCCGTTCAGCAATGGCGGATCTGCCTCCTACCTCGCTCATAAGAAAATGCCGATCATTCCCCACTAAACCGGGATCAATATGCTCAAAAGAACGGCGCGCCTTGAGGATTCCATCGGCATGCATCCCCGCTTTATGGGAAAACGCATGGGCCCCTATGTAGGGCATCGTGTCAGGCACTGCCACATTGGCAATCTCCCCAACCCGGTGGCTCAACTCAAAAAGCCGTTCCAATTTCCCCGGAGGCAGGCAGGAGAGGCCCAATTTCAGGGTGATACTGGGGATTACCACAGCCAGGCTCGTATTGCCGCACCGCTCCCCAAATCCCAGAAGGGTTCCCTGGACATGACGGCATCCCTCCTGCACCGCGGCGAGGGAACAGGCGCTGGCCATATCCGCATCATTATGCGCGTGGATCCCCACCAAGGGAGCAGTCTGCCCCCGGGGCCTCAGCCCCAGGGCCGCAGCAGTCCCCCGGGCAATACAATCGGGAAAGTTTCCCCCATTGGTATCGCAGAGCACGAGCCGATCCGCGCCTGCTTCTAGGGCCTCCTCCAGGGTTTTAAGGGCATATTCAGGATTGGCTGTCCAGCCGTCAAAGAAGTGTTCCGCATCGTAGATCACGGTCCGGCCTTTTTCCTTGAGAAAGGCCACGGTTTCGGAAATCATGGCCCGGTTCTCCTCAAGGCTCACCCCCAGGACCTCCCTTACCTGGAGATCCCAGCTTTTCCCAAAGATCACCACCGTTTCAGTGGCCGCATCCAAGAGGCTCTGCAGGCGGGGATCCGCTTCCGGGGAGATCCCCTTTTTCCTGGTTGAGCCAAACGCGCACAGCCGGGCATGGCTCAGCTTGAGCCCCCGGGCAAGGCGGAAAAATTCCCTATCTTTGGGGTTGCTCTCAGGATTCCCCGCCTCAATCCAGGTAATTCCCAGTTCATCCAAAGTCTGAACCAGGGAGAGTTTATCCTGTACGGAAAAACTGATCCCCTGTCCTTGAGCGCCGTCTCTGAGGGTGGTGTCTAATAGTTCAACGTCGATGGTTTCTTCCTGCTGCTGCACGGTTTCTGTTCTCCTGATACGCCCGATCCCATCGGCTCTCTGGATTAATCCTTGATATTGTACTTTCTACGGAATCGCTCAATGCGGCCTGCAGTGTCCACCAGTTTTTGTTTACCCGTAAAAAAGGGATGGCACGCGGAACAAATTTCAATCTTCATATCCTTAGCAGTAGATCGGGTTTCGATTACATTACCGCACGCGCAGGTAATCGTGGCCGGTGCATATTTAGGATGAATTTTTTCTCTCATATCCTATCCTTAAAACGAAAAAATAGACGTGTTCGACAACCCGGTTGGTTTTTGAACACCTTATACAATCTCTCGGCAACGAACTTTAGTCCGTCCGCTGCGAAATTGCAGTACTTTTAGCGGAAGTTGTTCGGGAACTGAAGTTTCCAAACCACTCTCATATAGAAAATCTCAATCCGTACCGGCAGTTCCGGTATTCATAGATTTAAGGAACGCCTCATTGTCCTTGGTTTTCTTCATCTTGTCAACCAGCAGTTCGATGATCTCGATATCTTCCATGGGGTTGATAACCTTGCGGAGGATCCACATTTTCTGGAGTTCCTCTTCGGACAACAGGAGCTCTTCTTTCCGGGTCCCCGACTTCTTGATGTTGATCGCGGGAAAAAGCCGCCGGTCCGAGAGCCGCCGGTCCAGGTTGATTTCCAGGTTTCCAGTCCCCTTAAACTCCTCAAAGATAACCTCGTCCATACGGCTTCCCGTTTCCACCAGGGCAGTAGAAATGATGGTGAGGCTCCCCCCTTCCTCAATGTTCCGGGCCGCTCCAAAAAAGCGCTTGGGCTTGTGCAGCGCATTGGAATCCACCCCGCCGGAGAGAATCTTTCCTGAAGTAGGAATGGTCTGGTTATAGGCCCGGGCAAGGCGGGTGATGGAATCCAGCAGGATCACCACGTCCTTTTTGTGTTCCACCAGACGTTTGGCCTTTTCCAAGACCATCTCGGTTACTTGTACATGCCTGGAAGCCTGCTCGTCAAAGGTGGAGGAAATCACCTCTGCCCGGACGGTCCGCTCCATGTCGGTAACTTCCTCAGGCCGCTCATCAATGAGCAGCACAATGAGGTACACCTCAGGATGGTTCTTGGTGATGGCATTGGCGATCTTTTGCATCATGATGGTCTTCCCGGTCCGGGGCGGGGCCACGATGATGGCCCGCTGCCCTTTTCCAATAGGGCAAAAGAGATTGATAATCCGGGTGGATACATCTTCGCTTAGGGTTTCCATGTCCAGTTTTTGATTGGGATACAAGGGGGTGAGGTTATCAAAGGGAATCCGGTTCTGGGCCACCGTGGGATCGTCATAGTTGACCGTCTCCACCCGGAGCATGGCAAAGAACCGCTCCTGCTCTTTGGGGCTGCGGATTTGACCATAGACCGTATCTCCGGTTTTAAGGGCAAAAAGCCGGATTTGGCTGGGACTGATATAAATATCATCCGGCCCAGGGAGGTAGGAATTCTGGGGGCTCCGCAGAAACCCGTAACTATCCGGGAGTATTTCCAGAGACCCATAGGCATAGATGATGCCTCCCCGTTCTGTGTGGGCTTTGAGGATAGCAAAGACGATCTCCTGCTTTTTCAGGGACATCATATCTTCATGGGAAATATTGTAAGAGACCGCTAGTTCCCGCAGATCTATCATGTTGAGCCTGATGAGTTCATTGATACAAAGCCGAGGCTTGCCGTTATCCTGATCCATGCGCGGTTCCGGTTTACCGTAAATGTCCGGCATGGAAGGCAGGTTCTTGGGTAAGGCTGGCAAGGGCTGTACCGGAGCAACATCAGCAGGAGGAATAGGAACCGCAGGGACGGAACTTCCCGTAGCGGTGTTACGGTTATACGTGCGGCCCCGGGATTTAACGGGAACCAAAACCGTATCTGCCGTAGCGGTTTCTTCTGGGGTTCCCCCTTCAGGAGGCGTCCCCGATTCTGAGCGGGTTCGGTAAGTCCGCTTAGGCTTGGCCCGTACTACTAAACGGCCGTTTGGACGCTCCCCATTGTCTCCATTCAGAACCTCCTCGTCCCGTAATTCCTCAGAGATCAGGGGAGTTTCCCAATCCCTGGGTTCAGGAACCGCTGGCTCACGAGCGCCCACCCGCTCGAAAGACCGGACCGCAGATTCAGCTTTTTCTGTGCCATTCCTGCTGAGCAGAGAAGGTTCCCGATCAAAAGCCATGAGTTCTTCATGTTCTGTTGTTTCAACTTTCCGACTTCTCCGTACTATTGCCATTGATGTAAACCACCTATTAAATTATTTTTCTGTATAATTCGATCATGGATCTATTTTCATGTTTTGAAACTGGCTCGCTTCTTTCATCTATTTCGTCCCTGGACGAACAAAACGACAAGAGTCCATTTTTTTACTATTTCAGCGCTATTCATTTCCTGTAAGATTAGTATGTTTCATTCGAAGGATTATTACTAATAATTGTAAGGATCATACAAACCGCATTGCATTACCCTATGCTCTTACTATAATTTTGATCCCTTCTTCTGTCAATCCACCTACCCCAAACAAATGCTTTATTACCCTTTTACATACACGAAAGCCGGCGGAGGAGTTCTTTTATGACCGCCTCGGCAGCGGCGCGGCGCACCCCTTGCCGGGAACCGGTATACTGAAATGCTTGAGCCTGCACTTCCCTTCCCCGCAGAACCGTAGCTATCCATACGGTTCCCACCGGCGCCGAGGTTCCATCCCCTTCTGGCCCTGCCAAGCCTGTTACCGCAGCAGCTATATCAGCGCGGCTCTGGCGCAGCGCTCCCAGAGCCATAGCGCAGGCAGTTTCCCGGCTCACCGCCCCGTATTGACGGAGGATCCCTTCATCTAAGCCCAGCATAGCAATCTTGGCGGCTTCTGTATAGGAAACATAGGATCCCCAGAATACCCGGGAGGCTCCCGGAACCTGGGCTAAAAGGTCCGCCGCCAATCCTGCGGTACAGGACTCTGCCAGCGCTATGGTCTGGGAAGCAGCAGATAAACGGCTAATTACCTCTTCCGCGTCACTCATAGGTTCTCTGCAATTCCGCCTTAATCTCTTGAGTCGGTCTTGAAAATATTTCTACCTCCTCCTCTACTTGGGTCATAGTACATTGGCCTTCAAACAGGACCCCATCGGCAATCCGTAACCGGGCAGCGATAAGGTCTCCCCGGACTTCCGCTCCGGGAAACATATCGATCTTATCCACCGCACGCACCGGAGCCACCACGGTTCCATACACCGTAAGGGAACTTACCGAGATATTATCCGCCTCAACCACGGCGCCCTTATCCACAATCAGGGTACCCTGGGCTTCTATAGTTCCCTTAAATCGTCCCCTGATGCAAAGGGTCTCGGTAAATTTCAAATACCCGTCAAATTGGGTACCCACTCCAAACGTAACCATCCGGGAACCATCTTTTCTTTTTCCTGCTGTATTAGACATATCCTACCTTTTCTACCAGCTTTACCAGAGCCTATACTGTCGTCGACAATCTGACCCGCGTTGTCGACAACCTGAGCCGCGTTGTCGACAACCTGACCCGCGTTGTCGACAACCTGACCCGCGTTGTCGACAACCTGACCCGCGTTGTCGACAACCTGACCCGCGTTGTCGAC
>JAISOX010000021.1 GCA_031275325.1 Treponema sp. | reverse complement strand
CTCCAATTCCTTACTGGAATTGCCCCTCAATCCTTACTGGATTACGGCTTCAATCCTCACTGGAATTGCTTCCAATTCCTCACTGGATTAGACTCTCATTCCTTACTGGAATTGCCTCTCATTCCTTACTGGAATTGCCTCCAATTCCTTACTGGAATTGCCCCTCAATCCTCACTGGAATTGCCTCCAATTCCTTACTGGATTACGGCTTCAATCCTTACTGGATTACGGCTTCAATCCTCACTGGAATTGCTTCCAATTCCTCACTGGAATTGCCTCCAATTCCTTACTGGATTAGGCCCTCAATCCTTACTGGATTACGGCTTCAATCCTCACTGGAATTGCTTCCAATTCCTCACTGGAATTGCCTCTCATTCCTTACTGGAATTGCCTCTCATTCCTTACTGGAATTGCCTCTCAATCCTTACTGGAATTGCCTCCAATTCCTTACCGGAATTGCCTCTCATTCCTTACTGGAATTGCCCCTCAATCCTCACTGGAATTGCCTCTCATTCCTTACTGGAATTGCCCACAATTCCTTACTGGATTGGGTTGCCGAACAGGTCTGTTGAACCCCCTTATCGCAGGCACGCTACTGCGGCCCGTTCTATGGGCATTCCCGCCTTGTACTGTTCCATAAAATCCGCAAAACCCTGCCGGTCTTTGCCGTCCGGTTCCACCACTTCCTCATGGGCATGGATAAATACCTTGTCCCTCAGAAAATCCTCCAGGGTTTCGGCAGCCCCCTTTTGTACCAAATAGGCCGCAAGAAGGGCCATGCCCCAGGGTCCGCCCTCGCCGGCACGTTCCATAACCGCCACAGGCACGTTTAACGCCGAGGCCAAAAGGCGCTGTCCCACCCCCTTGGTCTTGAACAAGCCGCCATGCCCTAAAAGCCGGTCCAGCCGGATCCCTTCCTTCTCCGTCAGAATATCCATGCCGATTTTCAAAGTTGCCATAGTTGAGTACAGGATGACCCGCATGAAATTCGCCAAGGTCAAGCTGCTGTCCGGCATCCTGACAAAGAGGGGCCGGCCCTGTTCTAACCTGGTAATAGGCTCGCCGCCGTAGTAGTTGTACGAGAGGAGTCCCCCTCCAGCGGCTTCCCCCTCCAGGGCTTTACCGTACAGGGCATCGTAGAGCGCGTTTTTTTTCACCTGCATACCGAAGACGTGCAGCACTTCGTTAAACAGCCGAACCCACGCGTCCAGATCAGTGGTACAATTATTACCATGCACCATGGCCACTGGCTTCCCCGAAGGGGTGGTAACCAGGTCGATCTCAGGGTAGACCCCGGACAGGGCCTTGTCCAGAACCACCATGGCAAAGATCGAAGTCCCTGCCGAAACATTACCGGTCCGTTCCGCCACACTGTTAGTAGCGATCATACCGGTTCCCGCGTCCCCCTCAGGCGGACACAGGGGGATTCCCGCTGCTAAGTTCCCTTCAGGATCGAGGAGCCTAGCCCCGGCCGCGCTTAAAACGCCGGCCTTTTCTCCCGCGCTCAACACGCGGGGCAGTATATCCTGGAGCCTTACAGCAACCCCAGCCTCACGGGCCAGAGCGTCAAACCGGTCCATCATCCCTGGATGAAAGGTTTTTGTCCTTGAGTCAATGGGAAACATGCCGGAGGCGTCGCCTATACCAAGCGCCTTTTCCCCGGAGAGCTTCCAGTGTACATACCCTGCCAGGGTGGTTAAAAAGGCGATGTCTTTGACATGGCCTTCCTGGTTCAGTATCCCCTGATACAGATGGGCAATGCTCCAGCGCTGGGGAATATTAAAATGAAAGTGTTCACTCAAAATTTCCGCGGCTCTTTCCGTGGCGGTATTCCTCCATGTACGGAAGGGAACGAGCAAGGCCCCCTGTTTATCAAAGGCAAGATACCCGTGCATCATCGCGGAAATACCCATAGCCCCTAACCGGATAAGCGGAACGCGGTAACGGCTGCTCACCTCACCGGATAAACGCTGAAAGCTGGCCTGGATACCCTGCCACAGATCATCCAAATGGTAGGTCCATATCCCATCTTCCAGCCTGTTTTCCCAGTCATACGTGCCTGATGCAAGGGGCGAGAAATCTGCTCCAATAAGCACGGCCTTGATCCGGGTGGAACCCAGTTCAATGCCGAGAAACGTATTGCCCCTACTCAGGCTTTCTTGTATGGATTGATCCATGACTACCTCCGTTTATTTGGTGTTCCTCCGTTTAGAATATAAGTCAAAAGCCACTGCCCCCAGCAGCACAAACCCTTTAATCCCCTGCTGCCAGTCGGTGCTGACCCCCAGGATGGACATGCCGTTGTTCAAAATACCGATAAAGAGCCCTCCCACTACTGCCCCGATGATGGTTCCTATGCCGCCGGATACCGCGGAACCCCCAACATAACAGGCGGCGATGGCGTCCATTTCAAAGTTCTGTCCAGCCTTTGGCGTGGCCGCGTTGAGCCGCGCTGCAAAAACCAGGGCGGCTATGGAGGCAAGAACCGCCATATTGGTGTATATCCAAAACATCACCCATTCGGTTTTGACCCCTGAAAGTTTCGCTGCCTTGGCGTTACCCCCCAGGGCATAAATATGCCGGCCCTGAACCGTCCTTGAGGCGACAAACTGATACCCCACAATAAGAATCCCCAAGACAATCAAAATATTCGGCAAACCCCGGTACAGGGCAAAGACCACCGTAAAGGCCATGAGTATTACCGCAATGGCCGCGAGTTTGGCTATCCAGATACCCTTGGGCAGTACATCAAAGTTATACTCCTGCTGTTTTTTGCGTTTGGCGATCTCGTTTCGGATGATGAAAGCCACAATCGCCAGGCCGATGACCATGGTAAAAAGATGGAAACTTGTTTTGCCTATGACCAGGCCTCCCAGGGGATCCGGAATATAACCGGAAGCTATTACCTGGAATTCCTTGGGAAAGGGCGCCTTGGTCTGTCCCTGCATAATAACCTGCCCCAGGCCCCGGAACATCAGCATCCCCGCCAAGGTTGCGATAAAGGGAGGAACCCGCACAAAGGCAATCCAGAAACCCTGCCACATGCCGATTGCCCCGCCGATGAGGAGCGCCACGAACATGGCCAAAAAGGGATTCATGTGCATATCCACAATCATCACCCCGCATATTGCCCCTACGAAACAGACAATGGAACCCACTGAAAGGTCCACATTGCCGGTAAGGGTACAGAGCAGCATCCCTACCGCAAGGATGAGGACGTAACTGTTCTGCAGCACCAGGTTCGTGAGGTTCACTGGCCGGAAGAAAATACCGTTGGTCAGAATACCGAAGAAAATCATTGCCACCGCCAAGGCGATAACCATGCCGTATTGCCTTGAATTTTTCTTTAACAGCGCAAATAAGCTATTCATTGTATCTCCTTAATTGGACAGGATATGCCCCATGATCTCTTCCTGGGTTGCGGTCGCGCCTTCCAGTTCAGCGGTAATCCGGCCCTCGCTCATCACGTAAATCCGGTCGCTCATGCCAATAATCTCCGGCATCTCACTGGATATAAGCACGCAGGCGATACCCTGGGCGGCCAAATGGTTGATGATCCGGTAGATCTCATGTTTGGCTCCCACGTCGATGCCCCGGGTCGGTTCGTCCAGAATGAGGATCCGGGGATCCGAGAAAAGCCACTTGGCCAATACGACCTTTTGCTGGTTGCCTCCGGAAAGGTTCCCGGCAAGCTGCAAAATTGAGGGGGTTTTGGTATTGAGTTTTTTACAGTAATCCTCTGTTACCAGGATCTCTTCGTGTTCGTTAATAACGCTGCCCCGGGCGATTTTTTTCAGCTTCGCCAGGGTGGTATTTTCTTTAATGGTCCCCATCAGCACCAGGCCGAATTCCTTCCGGTCTTCGGTTACATAGGCCAGGCCCTGCTCAATCGCCTTGGGAATCGAATTGAGGCGCACTTCCTTACCGTTGATAAAAGTTTGACCGCTGATATGCACGCCATAGTACTTACCGAAAATGCTGGCGGCCCATTCGGTCCGCCCCGCGCCTACGAGGCCGGCCAGGCCCACCACCTCCCCAGCCCGCAGGATCATATTCACCTGGTCTAGTTTCTTCCGCTCAGGATTGTCCGGGTTATAAACCGTCCAATTCCGCACCTCAAACACCACATCGCCAATGGGGTTGTTCCGTTTGGGGAAGCGGTCGGTGATTTCCCGGCCAACCATGCCCTTGATAATCCGGTCTTCGCTGATAGACGCCTTACCCTTGGCGTCCCGTTCTACCTCCAGGGTTTCAATGGTTTTACCATCCCGCAAGATAGTGATGCGGTCCGCTACTGCCGCGACTTCGTTGAGTTTATGGGAAATCAGCACCGATGAAATGTGGTGCTGGTCCCGAAGCTCCCTCAGCATCTGGAGTAAATGTTCGCTGTCATTTTCGTTGAGCGCGGAAGTAGGCTCGTCCAGAATCAGGATTTTGGCATCCTTTGCCAAGGCCTTGGCGATTTCCACCAGTTGCTGCTTGCCCACGCCCAGCTTGTTCACCGGCATATTGGGGTTTTCATGCAAGCCCAATTTCCGCATATATATAAGGGCGTCATCCCGGGTCTTATCCCAGTTAATGATGTGGTATTTCGCCCGCTCGTCCCCAAGGAAAATATTTTCCGCGATGGAAAGGTAGGGACTGAGGGCCAGTTCCTGATGGATAATCACGATGCCGGTCTTTTCACTTTGTTTGATAGTAGTAAAGGCGCAGGGTTTGCCTTCAAACACGATATCCCCCTCGTAAGTACCGTGAGGATAAACCCCGGATAGGACCTTCATCAGGGTGGATTTTCCCGCGCCGTTTTCTCCCACCAAGGCGTGTATTTCCCGCGGTTTTACCTGGAGATTAACCTTATCCAGGGCCACTACTCCGGGAAAGGTTTTGGTGATATTTTTCATTTCAAGCAAAACCGCTTGATCAGCCATAAAAGCGCTCCTTAAAACTAAGGAAAATGAGGCCATGTCAAAACCTCAGGTTTTGAAACAGGCTCAAATAACTGAGCCGGTTCCAAAATCGGCTGGAACCGGCTCTTGCCGTTTGGGGTTTCCAAACTTCGCAGTTGAAGCCCGCGTTTTTTAAAACACCCCTTCCAAAATCCTGCCGGCCCGGGGGATTTCGGAATCCTTGAGGATCCGGGGATCTCGGTTACAGGCCAAGCTCTGCGGCGGTGTGATACCCGGTATCAAGCACCGCTGTCTTGAGATTATCTTTAGTAACAATAACCGAGTCAAGCAGCAACGATGGAACTATCTTGACGCCGTTGTTGTAGCTTTTGGTGTCCAGTCCGGTAGGGGTCTTGCCCTGCATGAGGGTATCCACCAGGGTAACCGTAGCCGCGCCTAAGGAGCGGGTATCTTTCAGCACAGTGGCATACTGCTCACCGGCAAGAATGGACTTACAGGAGGCGACGATGCAATCCTGGCCGCCCACCACCGGAAGCGGCTTGCCGGGGGTCCCGTACCCCACAGCTTTACAGGCTTCCAGACACGACAGGCTGATGGGGTCATAGGGAGACAGAATGCCGTTCAGAACCACATCCCCTGAGTAATACGCTGAAAGCAGGTTCTCCATGCGCTTTTGGGCTTCTGCAGCATCCCACCGTAAAGTACCGATGACCGCCCGGTCTATCTGGCCCGAAGGCACTTTAAGCGCTCCCCGGTCGAAGTAGGGTTTTAGCTTGTCCATTGCGCCTTGGTAGAAGCCGACCGAGTTGTTGTCGTCTGGAGAACCGGCAAACAATTCAACAATCACCGGGGTTTCGGCAGCGGCTTGATCCAGCTTGAGACCGGTAATCAGAATATCCCCCATCTGTCCGCCCACCTTGTAGTTGTCGAAAGACACGTAGTAGTCCACATTGGGGGACTGCATGAGAAGCCGATCATAGGAGATGACGGGAATCTTGGCAGCAGCGGCATTGGCGAGCTGGTTGGAGAGAGCCGAACCGTCGATGGATGCGATGACCAGAACTTTGACCCCCTTGGTGATCATGTCGTCAATCTGGCGGGATTGGGTGGGGATGTCGTCATCCGAATACTGGAGGTCTACGGTGTACCCCAATTTTTCCAGGCCTCCCTTGACCGCGTTGCCATCCTTAATCCACCGCTCCTCTGACCGGGTAGGCATCACCACACCGATTAAGCCTTTTCCACTGCTTTGGCTTTGGGCCTGGCTGCCGCCGCTTGCGAAAACCGTTCCCGCCCCGGCAAGCAAAACCAAAGCCGCCATGAGAACCCTTTGCATGTACTTCATTTTCTTCCTCCGCTTAAAATAGTAGGTGAACGTTTATGTTGCGTGTTCGTTCACCTTATGTTTGCAGAGTCAGTGTATAATAGAAATTTTCGACTGTCAACAAAAAATTTCAC
>JAISOX010000151.1 GCA_031275325.1 Treponema sp. | reverse complement strand
TATGGAGACCTTATTTCTGACGATCATGCAGGCAGTGGAAGAGCAGGTGGCGGGGAGCGGACAGATATTGGAATCCTTGAAGGTCATCCAAGAGAAGACGAATGTGATACAGGAAGACTCGATGGGGATAAAGAAAGAGCGCAGTGATATGTACGAAGGGATCGAGCATTTGAGGAAAGTATCAGGGGAAGTAGGGGACCGTGTTTCCCATGTCTTACAGGCACGTAAAAACATAGCCGAGTATTTGGAATATTCCCAGCAGATCGTAGCGCATTAGGGGCTTGGGGTAATGAGCGGGGATTCCCCTGGAGACCATAATTGACCCCCATCCCCTCAGTATGGTATCATTTATAGTATGAATCTATTTCGCCGCCCCTTCCGGTATCGGAATGATAATATGGCGCTGGTCCTCATCGGACTTAATATAGGGATGTTTCTGCTGCAGATGGTATACCCTCCGGTGAAATACTATGGGGCCCTTAACCCTGGGGCAGTGCTGCATGGGTGGATCTGGCAGTTTGTGTCCTATATGTTTGCCCACGGAAACTTCAGCCATCTCCTTTTCAATATGCTTGCCCTGTTTCTTTTCGGTACCCAGGTAGAACGCCGTATGGGGAGCAAAGAATTCCTCTTGTATTATATGGTTACCGGCGTTTTAGCAGGGGTATTCTCTTTTTTGGTATATTGGCTTACCGGCGCTTACGGGGTTTTTCTTCTGGGCGCATCTGGGGCCATATTCGCGGTCCAGTTGGCCTACGCCACCTTGTTTCCTGATGCGGTGATCTTCATCTGGGGAATACTACCCCTGCGGGCGCCTCTCATGGTGCTGGGTTTCACCGTGATCGAGATCTTTTCATCGGTTACGGGTATTGGGAGCGGGGTGGCTCATCTCACGCACCTGGCGGGATTTGCCTGGGGCTGGATCTATTTTCTTGTCCGTTTTGGTGAAAATCCCTGGAATTCCCTGATCCGGCGCTAAGTTTGAGGAGTATACCCATTGCTTAGGCTGAATAGCATAAAGGCGGCGCTTATTATGCTGCCCTTCAGTGTTTTGACCCTGTGCGCCCAAGAAGTATTGCGGGGAGAAGTCCGGGTTGATCTGGAACCGGTGTATGGCGAATATGTGGATGTGGTCTATCCTCTGGACGCCGAATCCGCGTACCGAAGGGCCCTGGAAGAGTCGGCGTTGGTCTATTCCGCCATGATTTACGGCTGGTCCTTTGAGTATGCTATTGGTGAACGGGCCAGGGGTATCGCAGAAGCCTTTGACCTTTCCCCCTTGGGAACCATCCCCTTTGGAGATCCAGGGCTTTTTGTTACTGACGCTCAGGTTAGGGATATGCGGCTGTACCTGTGGACCGATTACCAGCTCAATGAAGCCCAGAAGCGGCGCATGGGATTCTGGAAATCCGGTAAAATCCAGACCGCCCAGGCTATAGGGCATGGGCCCCTGGGAGATCCGGCAGCAGCAGGGGACTGGCTCTCGATTAAAAAGACCGCGCTGGAAGATGCGGCCCGGGCCGCAGTACGGGCTATGCTCCGGGGCAGTGAACGCAACCGCCCCAAGGAAGCCCGGGGTTATATTGGGTTGGCTGGTTTTCCGGCCTATTGGATGGACGCGGGGCGCTGGACTGCAAGCGCCCGGTTTAGGGTGGAAATCAAAGAGATCATCCCTTTCGGGGCTTACTAATGGTCTGCCCTGGGGAATCCTGTATCCGTGTTTCCGGGAACCTCCTGTACCTGGATATTAAGGCCCTGCCCGGATCCTCCCAATCCCAAATACTGAACCTCAGTGCAGGCCGGCTAAGGGTTAAAATTGCCGCGGCCCCAGAGGATGGCAAAGCCAACGTGGAGCTTTGTACTTTCTTGGCAAAAGTCCTGGGCTGTCCTCGAAAAGCCGTGAGCCTTTGTTCCGGGGAGAAATCACGGCTCAAAACCCTCATGCTTCCCCTTTCTGTAAAGGAAAAACTGGAAGCCCTGATACATCATCCCACAGAGGGGAGCGAGTAATTGCCCCCAAGCAAAAAGCAAAAAAAAAGAGAAGGAGAACCCCCTTCTCCTTCTCTTCCCCAATTTTTTATGGAATCCTCAAGGCAGGGCCTGGAGTTTATCCAAAGTCGGCAAAATGCTTATATATTTCATAGTTTTCCTGGTCATAGCAGACAAAAATAACCTGCTTAATCCCCGGGGTTTCAGCAAGGCTGGCGTTTACGGTTTTAACAGCAATCTCCGCTGCCGCAGCCTTAGGGTACCCATAGACGCCGGTACTGATATTGGGAAAGGCAATGCTTTCCAGTCCTCGTTCCTGGGCCAAGAGGAGGCTGTTCCGGTAACAATCCGCTAGAAGACCCGGTTCACCCTGCGCGCCTCCGTACCAGACAGGACCCACGGTATGGATCACCTTTTTACAGGGAAGCCGCCCTGGTCCGGTGATCACCGCTTTCCCTGTAGGACAAGCTCCGGCAGGGTGGTCCTTCCGGCTCTCCGCGATCCTCCGGCATTCTGCTAAAAGCTCAGGCCCTGCAGCCTGGTGAATAGCCCCGTCCACACCGCCTCCTCCCAGAAGTTTTGAGTTAGCCGCATTCACGATAGCATCCACCTTTAAGCGGGTAATATCCCCCTGCATAAGTTCCAAAACAGCCATACCTCCCCCCTTAACGCTTAAACTTTAAGGTCTCCAGGGTAGTATCTCCCCGGATGAAATTAAACCACAGTTCTCTATCGGTCTTTTCTCGTAAGCTCTTGTAGAAAGAAGGGAGATCCTTCACCGGCTCCCCGTTAATACCGGTGATCCGGTCCCCTCGCTGTAACCCGATAATCGCTGCAGGAGTCTCCTGGATAACCTGGGCTACATACAAGCCCTGGGCATTCTTGTCGAGTTTTAGGCTATCCCGGATAGCATCCGAGAGGGGGACGATAAATACCCCAGGCCAGAGCTTTTTATTATCCGCAGCCACCGTATCAGTCCGTACTTCTATACGGACTTGGAAATCCCGGGATACCCCGTCCCGGATAACGGTGAGTTGCGCCTGTTCTCCAGGTTTAATGTCCCCTACCATCATGGTGAGAGGGTTCATCCCCCGGGCTTCCTTACCATTAACATGGGTGATGAAATCCCCAGGCCGTATACCCCCTTTATCCGCAGGAGACCCCAAGAACACCTGGGTGGCCAAGGCCCCCCGTTTCCCCTCAAGCTTCAGGGCCTGAACCATATCACGGTCAGGGTCGGTGAGAGAAACCCCCAGCCAGCCGTAACTGATCTGCCCGGAACTGATAAACTCATCAATGGAACGCTTGGCGTTATTGATGGGAATGGCAAACCCAAGACCTACAGAACCGCCTCCAGAACTATTACTGGCTATCCAGGTATTGATGCCGATGACCTGTCCCCGGATATTCACCAAGGCCCCTCCAGAATTACCCTGATTGATGGACGCATCGGTCTGGAGGAAATCATTAATATTATTCCCTGGTCCGCCGGTACGGCCTACCGCGCTCACAATACCCATGGTTACCGATGACATGAACCCCAAGGGGTTTCCCACGGCAATGGCCCAATCCCCCACCTTGACCGCATCGGAATCTCCCAATTCCGCCAGGGGATGGGTATCGCTGGTCTTGAAGGACACCATGGCCAGGTCCTTGCGCTCATCTTTTCCCACCAAGGTCGCGGGATATTCTGTGCCGTCATTAGTAACCACCATGATTTCGTTGACATCCCCTACCACATGGTTATTAGTCAACACATAATAGGTATCCTGGTTCTGGCGGACGATGATCCCTGAACCAAGCCCCTGGGACCGGTATTCCCGTTCCTGGCCTTGCCCGTCAGGATTGCCGTCCCGAGGCCCGAAGAAAAATTCCCAGGGGATGCCGTTGAAATTGGGCATCTGCTGCCGCCGGATAGAAACGGTTTTAAGCTCTACCACCGAAGGCAGCACCTTATTTGCCACGGATCTGAAAGCGTTTTGCAGTCCTTCAGCCACCTGCAGGGCATCCCGGGGGATGTTTCCTGGGCCTTCCTGGGCCTGGGCGATTTTTTTAGCCCCGGGAGTGGAACATGAAAATGAAAGAAACGCCATAGAGAACCCGAAAATAACCCCAATGAGTACTAAATTAAAGATGAAAAAATTTTTAGATGATAATTTTTGTACTAGATTCATACACATAGTCTCCTTATTGATAGAAAAGATTACTCCTGTGATTGTGCTGGAGGAATCGTCGATTCGCTCCTTTATAATTTAATAATATCTTTTTTTTGTAATAGTTACAGCCCCAAATACACTCAAGCCTTCCTTGGCGGTGGTTGGCTAAACCTTAGCCGTTTTTATCGGTTCCCAGGTAAGGCAAGGGCCTTGGCTAGGGGGAGGCAAGGCGCTTGGCCTAGGGGGGGATCAGGGGCTGGTGTAAAGTAGGTTGGAGCCTGCTGTAAAGGAGGTAAGCCCCTGGCGTAAAGGAGATAAGGTTCTGGGGTCAGGTAGGTCAGCGCCTTGGCTAGGGGGAGGCAAGGCGTTTATCCTCAGTCCTTTAAAAACATTTGCCGGGCTTTATATCAAGCCTGCTGCTTGCAAAACCCTGATACTCGCCAGCGCCTCTTCCCAAGAAAAAACCTCCAGATTAACCGTCCCGGTAAAGGCAGCGAGCAAAGGAACCATTTCCTGAAACCACGGTTCTTCCAGGCGCAGGGGCCGGTGATCCGGAAGCCTTCCATCTATCCGGGCTTTCTCATGATCAAGCCCATGAAGATGGATCTCCTGGATCCGTTCCTTAAAGCGCCTATAAAAAGCCCCCGGCTCCTTCCCTTCCAAGAGCAGATGCCCTGTATCCATGCAAATCCCCGCGTCATCGGGAAGGTACTCCAAAAGCGCCTCAAATTTCCTCAGAAGGGTGTTCTCCACCAGGAAAGGGTTCTTTCCCCAATCAAACCGGTTCCCCCAGGAAGCGATGAGCCCAGCCAGGGTCTGGGCGTCTTCAGGAGGTCCTGGATGGAAGATGTAATGCCTTGCCACGGGGAGGAGCCGCTCCACCAGTTCCTCATGGACGGACAACAAGGGTTCGGGGAGGTGTACGGTAAAGCTAAAGCGGTTTTGCAGTTCCCGGATGCCCTCCCATTCCTTTTGGAGCAGGGCTTGGGTCTCTCTATCATAAAAGAAGAAAAGCAACTCCACCCCCTTAATTACAGGCCGCCCCTGGAGAAAAGCGAGGTTTTCCAGGTAGGTTCCAGGAATCACCCAGGAAGGAACCGCTAAACGCATTACTTAACCCTGAGGGGAATCCCTGAAACCATGAATTCCACCCTATCTGCGGCAGCGGCAATGCGCCGGTTCGCTTCCGCCAAGAGCAGATTATAGCCGCGGACGGCTTCATCAAAGGGGATGTTTCCCAGCCCTGTTTCATTACTCACCACAATCCCGTTCTGCAACCCTTGGATAAACCGATCCAGCAGAGGGTGAAAATCCGCTTCCCGATGGTAATACATGAGGTTATTGATCCACATGGGAATACAGTCCACAATCACCGGGGAACGCGCCCTGGCAAGGGCTTGGTCCAGGGCAAGCGGTTCTTCAATGGTAAGAAAGGCCCCCAGGGCAGAGCGCTCTTCCTGGTGCCGCTGGATTCGGAGCTTCATTTCATCGTCCAAGGCTTCAGCTGTGGCGATAAAAGAAACGGGGAATTGCCAGAGTTGTTTGACCAATTCCAGGGCGCGGCGGGATTTCCCTGCTTTGACTCCCCCGGTAATAAAGATGATCATGGTTTTTGATTGTGCGGAATTCCCCGGCAGGTGTCAAGTCAGCGTCAGAAACGATATTTTACCCCTAGAGCAGGAGCAATGGACAAGGTATTGCCATAGCCTATATCCTCGAATTCCACACGGGCCCAGAAGGTGAAGAAATTGAAGAGGTAATCAAATTCCGGGATCAGGCTGAAATAACTAAAGGACTCTTTTGCCGTGAAGGCTAGTTCCGCGTAAAATTGATCCTGCAGCAAGCTGACGGCCACCTCCATGCCATCAAACACCGCATCCGGGGTAAGCATGAAATTGGCAGCCCCCTTGAAGCCTAACCAGAAAGGGGTAGTATAGGCCGCGGTTAGATCCAGGCCGAAAAAGAAATCCCCCTTGCCCCACATCTTATAGGTCCAGGGAAAACCCACGGCAAAGGAAACATCACCAGGAGGGAGAAACAAGCCATAACTTAGTTCAGGTTTTACCGTGCCGCTGCCTCGGCCCTGGTTATCTTCCGGGTTAAAGCGCATATCCATCTCATTTTGGAGCCTGAATTGAAACTCTGAGAAAGAACCCAGAGGCAGATGGGCCGCAATTTTTTCTTTGGAAAAAAAGAACTGGGGAAAGGGGTTGGTAAGGCGGAAGGTATATTCCCCCTTCAAATACAAATCTACCTTTCCAAAGGAATGATCATATTCAACCAGGGGGGTAAGAAAATAATCCTGCCTATCCGTGTCCCACAGATAAAAACCATCCCCATAGAGGCCGACGTTGAGGCCAATTTTATCTGCCATAACGGTACTACAGCCCAGGGAGAAAAGCAAAAAAAGACAAATCCGCTTCCTCATAATGATACCGGTTACTAGTCTACACCATAATAAGGCGGGTGTAAAGCAAGGTCAGCATAGTAGCAGGATAAACACAGAGATCCCTATTTTCTTACAAAACAAGGACTTACTTAGTCGTGGTAAAAACTAAACCCCATGAGTAGTAGGGAACCATGCTCGACAAAAAACCGGAATGTGTTTAAACTATACCTATCATGCTGGATTACAGTACCTATATCGCGGATTGGCCTGACCTGCCCTATCCGAATTTTATTGAATGGCTACATGCGCTAGAGGCTCGCTGGCAAGATAAAACTGCTATTTTATACCGTTCCGGGAAGCAGCAGGAATTTACCGCCTGGTCCTTCAAGAAACTAGGGGCGGAGTGCCGGAGAATAGGCCGGGGCCTCTTAGCAGCGGGCTTAAGTAAGGGGGACCGGGTGGCCCTCTGGGCGGAAAACCGGCCTGAATGGATGGCGGTCTGGCTGGGGGCGGCTATTGCCGGCCTTACGGTGGTCCCGATTGATTTCTTTATATCCGAATCAGAATGTCATAACATCCTAAACATAACCAAGGCAAAGGCCTTTTTTTATTCTGTTAGAAAACGGAAATTTGTCGATTCCCTGGTTTCTCAGGGGATTTCCCTCAATGCCCAGGCCTGTTTCAGCAGCGAGGGGCTTAATTCCTATGAGACCTTCGGAGCCCATGCAAACAGCCAGGCCCTTCCCCAGGTGGAAGATATCGCGGAACAGGATCCCGTATCCATTGTCTTTACCTCTGGGACCACCGGCTTTGCCAAGGGGGTAACTCTGCACCACAAGGGGATCATTGCCAATGTCAGCGCGGCGATTCAGTCCCTCCGGGCTTATGATACGGATGTGTTCATCAATGTGTTACCCCTGCATCACACCTATCCTACTGCCTGCTCCTTTATTGCCCCCCTGTCAGTGGGAGCATCCGTCATCATTGTAGAGAAACTGGTAGGCAAGGTGGTAGTAGATGATATCCGGGATGGAGGCGGAACCTTCCTCATTGCCGTACCGCTCCTCTACGACAAGGTGATGGCCGCGATTGATCAGGGCTACCAAAAACTCCCCGGTATCCTCCGGATACCCCTCAATGGGTTACGGAAAATCGCCCTGGACCAGGCCAAGAAGGGCAATTACCAGTTCGGCCAAAGGGTCTTTCGATTTATCCGTAAGAAAGCAGGCCTCGCCTCGATCCGGATCATGGTTGCCGGAGGCGGTCCCTTGAGTCCCAAAACCGCGGATTTCTTTGATTCCCTGGGTTTTAATATGGTTCATGGATATGGGATGAGTGAAAACAGTCCCTTGATCAGCGTCAATACCCCCTGGCATAAAAACAACGTATCGGTGGGGCTGCCGGTTAAATACACGGATGTGAAGATTATTGATACAGATGAGGAAGGCATCGGTGAAATTGCGGTAAAATCCCCCTCTATCATGCTGGGGTACTATAAAAACCCTGAGGCTACTGCGGAAATATTCACCTCAGAGGGGTATCTTAAAACCGGTGACCTGGGGTACCGGGATGAACAGGGTTTCATCTATATCAACGGCAGGAAGAAAAACCTCATTGTTAGTTCTGGCGGGAAGAACATCTATCCCGAAGAGATCGAGGCGCTTTTTGATGGTTCACGGGTTATTAGGGAGATTCTCATTCTGGGAAGGAAGAAACCCCAATTCGGGGGAGAGCAGATCTTTGCGGTGGCGGTCCCCAACAAGGAAACTCTGGAGCTCGACTATCCAGGACAAGAACTGCATGAGGCATTCCTCAAGGAAGCGGTGAAAAAAGAGATTGAACGGGTGAACCGCGGTTTGGCGGGGTATAAAAAAATAGCTGACTTTACCTTGCGGCATGAAGTCTTTGAAAAGAATGCCCAACAAAAAATTCGGCGTTTCCTGTATAAAAGTTACGAGAATCCCCCGGCTGAAGCCCCCTAGCAAGAAGTTTTTTTCCAGGGACGTGCTTGTAACGGGACCGTTTCTCCCGCGGGTTTACCTTTAGACGTTAATACCAGGGGAGGCCTTTACCGGGGCAGGTATTGAGCGTATAGTAGAGTTGTTCGGAGACTTCAGTTTCCGTGGAACAAGCCTATTACATGAGGCTGTTTCAAAACTAACCGGGTTTTGAACAGGCTCACATGAAACGCCATATTCTTATAGAGGTAAATCAATGAAAGGACCGGTATTAGTTGTTTTAGCCGCAGGTATGGGGAGCCGCTACGGCGGCCTCAAGCAGGTGGACCGGATCGGCCAGGGAGGAGAGACGCTTCTGGACTATTCGGTCTTTGACGCCCTCAGATCGGGATTTAAAAAAATAGTATTCATCATCCGCCATGATATTGAAAAAGATTTTCAAAACCTGGTGCTCAGTCGCCTGAGCTCAATCCCTTACGAGCTGTGTTATCAGGAACTGGACAGCCTCATTCCGGCGGAGGTCTTTAGCCGGGCAAAGCAGGCGGGGAGAACCAAGCCCTGGGGTACAAGCCACGCCCTGCTCTGTGCGGCCGCTGTCATTGACGCGCCTTTTGCGGTGATCAATGCAGATGATTTCTACGGCAGCGCTGCTTTTAAGGTAATGGGAACGTACCTTGCTTCCCCCCAGGTAACCCAAGGAGCCATTGTACCCTACCAGTTGCAAAAAACCCTGAGCCCCCAGGGTACGGTTACCCGGGGGGTCTGTGTGATACAGGATGGATACCTGGAATCAGTACAAGAGTTGACCGCGATTGCCCAAGAGGGCAGCCGGATTGTCAATACCACCGCAGCGGGGGTAAAGCAGGAACTTGCCCCGGATACGCCGGTATCCATGAACTTCTGGGGCTTCCCCACGAGTATATTCCCGGATCTGCGCCGTTATTTCGATGCGTTTCTCAAGACCTCCGCAGAAGCGCCAAAGCAGGAGTGCTACCTTCCCATGGCCGCGGATTGGCTCATCAAAAACAAGCTGCTTAAAATCCAGGTCCTCCCTGCTGATTCGGACTGGTTCGGGGTTACCTACCAGGAAGACCGGGGCGTAGCGGTGAACCGTATCATCGAATTGACTGCCCAGGGCGTATACCCTGCCTCACTGTGGCATTCCTAATGGGTTTTCGCCCTCAGCAACCACAGGTCATGGGCCCTTTCTCCATACTTAGTCCTGTTTCAAAAGGGGGTATGTTCTGGAAGTGCTTCATGCCCGGTAAGCTGGTACTGCCTTGGATAGCGGTAAGTATCCTGTCCTGCGGGTTCTTTGAACCTGCTACCGCGGTACTGTGGACTGATAGGCCTGAGTTCGCCCTCTATGCGGAATATTTTAATTCCAGCCAAGAGGGCTATAAGATTGAAACCCGGTACTATGAATTCCCCGCGCAGCGATTAACCGAAACCACTGAATCCCCGGATATTGTGGTGGGAAACTGGCTGAAAAGCGTTTCTACCCGTAACTTGTTCAAACCGCTCAATAGTTTTTTTACCCAGAATCAGGTATCAAAAACCGCTTTTTATCCCCGGCTTCTGGCCCTGGGTAACATTGAAAATAAACAGTACCTGCTTCCGGTAGCCTTCAATATCCCTGCTATTGTATTTGCCCGGGCTAACGGATCCGTACTGGCAAGCCCTTTTACCGTTACCTTTGAGGAACTAAAAGCCCTGGGGACCGGGTACAATATAGCGCAGAACGGGATATATTCCCGGATGGGCTTTTCTCCTGCATGGAACGATGAATTCCTGTTTGTGGCTACCACCCTTTTTAACGCCTCTTTCCAGGAAGCGGATCCGCTCACCTGGGATCCGGAAGCCTTGGAGCAAGCCATCGCGTACCTGCGAGACTGGACCCGGGAGTCCAATAGCAGTATCCAGGCAGAGGATGAGTTTGTCTTTAAATACTGCTCTGACCCTCCTGCCAAACTCGCGGCTTCAGGGCGGATACTGTTTACTTACATGAACAGTATGGACTTTTTCACCCTGACCCAGGAAAGCCGGACCAATCTTGACTTCCGCTGGCTTGCAGAACAGGATACCATTCCCCTTTTTGAAGAGACCGTGTATTACGGAATTTATAAGAAGGGCCAGGCAAAGAAGGCCGCGGCTGCCTTTACGCAATGGTTTTTTCAGGCTGAGACCCAGCGGCTGCTTTTGGAAATCAGCAGGGATCAGGGAATCCATGAGACCCTTTTTGGTATCAGCAGCGGTTTTTCTGCCCTGCGAACCGTAACAGAACAGATTTTTCCCCAGTTTTATCCCAGCCTCTTGGGACACACCCCTCCTGATGATTTCATTGCGCCCCCTAATATCCTTCCCCAGCATTGGAATAGCCTCAAGGAACAGGTCATCCTTCCGTATCTCCGGGACCGGATCCGGCAAAGCGGGGAAACAGCGCCCCGTCCCCTGGAAAGACGGGTCAACGAGTGGTACCGGATCAATAATTTTTCCCATACCGAGTAGGCGGGATTTTGTTCCATAGGCGAAACCTAATCCGGCGAAAACACCTGGCCGCGGCGGCCTGTAGCGTAGCGGCGCTTGCCTATGGGTTAGACTCACGCTAACCTGCGGCTTGTTTTTTTAATTATACTCTTGAAGTATGCCCTGGAGTGTATCAGTATTAACAGGGGGTACTATGATGATCCATGCCATTGTATATACACATGCTATTGCCAGTATGGGCTATGTAACTGGTACGGCTAGAGATAAAAAAATGTCCCTACCCGTAGCTCCCTTAGAGTATATCTATGCTCAATTTGAACATGTTTCCGGGATACACGCGCCGGAAGGTATTCAGGGGGTTCCCATCACTAAACTGAAAATTCTCGATTGCCTCATAGAGCAGTTGAGTAAAATGAAGCGCACGCAAGAACCCCTGCCAGGTCCCCTTTCCGATGCGCATATAGATGGGTTGATCGAGAAATACGAACAGCAGATTTATCAGAGCGTCAAGGCAGGTATGGCTCCAACACCCTACCGGCAGGTTCCCGCGGTTCCCAGGGGTATGATTTTTGATCTAGTAGCGTAGGGCTTATGGCAGGGATGTATAATCCTCCCAAATTTAATCCTATAATTCTTAAAAAAATACCCTAATAGCGGCAATTTGTAGGTTGTTATAATTGACAGTACCTTGGAAAGCGTCTTATAGTACTTTATAATGAATGTTTTGAGTAGGCAACAGCTGACAACCTATTATGAACGGTATAAAACCAGTGAAGTAATCTTTAATAAAGAAATACGTGAGGTTACGGGACTTTTGACCAAACAAGTCTGTTTGAAATGTATGGGGAAGTTATGGCCTTGTATTATTTATGCCGCTTCTCTTCAGATGGTGAAGGTCTTGGTGAATACCAAATCCGGGTTAATGCAAAGCCTTCAAGAGGCCAACAATGGGGCGAATGTTCGGTTTTGTTTTAAAGGAAATGAAGGGGAAGATCCGGTCATCTTCTTTGTGGCGGTTCGATCCATAGGGTATATGCCTTACCGGGGTTCAAAAGACATGGCGATGATTACCCTGCAATTTGTCCAGCAAGCCCCGGATTATTTAATCGGAGTCCTGGGACGGATTCTGGATACGACCGCAAACAGTGAGGGTACGTCCAAGCGCCGTGGAGAGCGGGTCATTATTACCAGTGAAACCCAGCGTATGCTCGGCATCGTGTCCAAGGAGACCTCGGTTTCTGTTCAGGGGGTGCCGCGGCAGTGTATATTACGGGATATTTCGTTCTATGGCGCTAAAATCATCATCATGGGGCTTGCCAATTTCTTGAATGATCGGGAGGCGGTTCTCCGTATAGACTTTGAGGAACCCCGGGAAAGTTATTTCTTAAAAGGGAAATTTTGCCATTCTGAAACCGTTGAAGGCCGAAAGGACCTGATAGCCATGGGAATGTCTTTTTATGACGATCTGATCCCCATGAAATACAAAATACGAATCAATGCGTATATTACCCAGGTCCGGGCAGTCAATCGAATAGATACAAGCGCCCTGGTGGAGGCTTCTCAAGAAGGGTCTCCCTGTGCATCTCAAACTGTTCAGGCTGAGGACGGAATTCCTCAGCCTGATACCTAGTACATCGTAACGAGCAAAAAAGTTTTCTTCAAACGAGATGAGGGGACCGTGGGTTCGATGAAAAAGGCTGTGAAAAGGCCCGCATTGATTCAGAGGTTCCTATACGCTAAACTTACCGTATAGTGTTATGCTATTGAACCTGTTTCAAGACTGTAGTTTTGAAACAGGTTCTATTTCCCTTGCCCATAGGGTTATCTGAAGGTTACAGTCCTGCCAGATACGGGCATTGAGGGAAGATCATGAGGATGCCTGATTATATGAACAGAGAAAACCCGCTCCATGTCCAACCCATTCTAAACCGTAAAGAAAAGATTGTGTTCTTATCGGTCCCTGAGTCATTAAGAGGACCGGTTGAAACCCCAGGCCTTGCTGAAGAAGGGTTTACCATCGATCCTGCCATTCCGATTCCCGTTGAATTGGCGTCTGGGGCAGACGTCTTGAATTTGGAGGAACTTTCCTGGGAGATGATCCTCGCAGGGATGATACGGGTGGTTGCAGAGGATCCTGAAGGAACGAACGCCCGGTACTACCGCAGTTTTGTCCTGGCGGTTAAGCCGGATATTTTGACCGAATTTACCACCGCAGCGCTTCTCAAGGCTCGCAATGGCGATTATGCGCTGGCCCTGGAGATTATAGGCTTGCTGGAAGGGCTTTTTCCTGGCTTACCCGGGCTGCTCCTCAACCGGGCGCTGATTCTGGAAGAACAGGCCCATGCCCGGGCAGCGCATACAGACGCGCAGGATTTGGCCTATAAAGCCTACCAAGCGCTGCTGGATCTCCACCCGCCTTTTCCCCAGGGGATCTTTAATGCAGGGTTCTTCTTTATGAAGCGCCGGAACTTTGAAGAGGCTCGGGAATGTTTTCAGACCTATCTCCAGTTGGGAGATGAGCCTGAAAAACAGGAGCAGGCAGCCCTCATGTTGGAAGAAATTCAAAACCATAGCTTGGATGACGCCATGTTCCGGGAGGCCTATGATTGTATTCGGGAAGATAAGGCAGCCCAGGGGATTTCTAAGATTGGGAATTTTCTTGAACGTCATCCTCATGTCTGGAACGGCTGGTTTCTCCTGGGCTGGGGGCTGAGGAAGCTGGGCCGTTGGGATGACGGGATTGGGGCCTTTAGAAAAGCCCTAGAACTGGGGGGAGATACGAGCGATACCAGGAACGAACTGGCCCTCTGCTTGATGGAAAGGGGAGATTGGGCAGGAGCCCGGAAAGAGCTGGAAACCGCGCTTTGGGAAGACCCTGAAAACGTCAAAATCATCTCCAATCTGGGGCTCCTCGCCCTTAAAACCGGAAACCTCCAGGAGGCCGCGGGATTTTTCCGCACCGTCCTGGAACTGGACCCCCAGGATCCTGTGGCCCAGGCGTATTTTAACGGGTAATGCAGGGGGCAGCGGCAATGAGTCCGGTGATTTAGGGCTCTTTTGATAGGGCCAATACGTACTTCCTGCGGGATACCACCAGAGATTGGAGTTCTGCTAACATGGACTTGTCCACTTCTTCCGCGATGGGGAAAATGTACTTGACCGTTTCTTCGGTGTACCGGTCGATAAATGCGGTATTCACCACAAACCCCAGGGCTATCATATTGGAGATCCGATCCGCTACTTTCAGGGTCTTGGCGTACCGGGAGCCGGTTTCCAGGATCCGGGTGAGAAATTCCGGCTTTGTTTCGCCCGGGAAACGGGTAACTTCCAGCACCAGATCATATACCGCGGGGCTTTCATAATCCACATTTAAAAGGAGATTATGATTGAAATCCGGTACATCCTCAATAAGATCATGGACAATCGACGCCTTGAGGAGTACTGAATCCACATATCCATAGTCAATGAGGGTAGCCATGGTATCCAGTTGGTGCCTGAACATATTGCCCCCTCCTTCCCGTACTTTACCGATCAGCGCGGTGGCAAGCTGCATATACGGGGCAAGATGGGTTCCATTAAGCCGCAGCATCTCCTCGGTGGTCATGGTAAGGGCTCCTGATCCGGCCTCGGTTGGGGTAGATCCTTAAAAATATCCCGCATATACGCGGCCAGTTTTTCAGTCCGCTGCAAGGCATCCGCGAGTTTCACCTGTTCCCCTTGCACCAGATCCGGGGGGGCGTTTTTCAAGAAATGTTCATTGCCAAGTTTCGCTTGAAGGCCCGCGATAAAGGTACGGTCTTTTGCTATGTCTTTGGTAAATTTACGCTTCAAAACCTCCATGTCCGCTGCCGCGGCAATATACACAAAGGCTTCAAACCCGGAACCCACGAGGCCAATAGAGCCGGCGGGCCTGATAAGGACAGGTCCAGGCGCTTCAATGGCGATGTCTCCCATCCCTGCCAATAGCTGCATCAATTCCTTATGTTCTTTAAGAAAAAGCCCGGAAGCGCCACTGGAACTGAGCCGAATCAAAACCGGGATTTTCTTTTCCGGGGGAATCGTACATTCGCTCCGTAAGGTACGGACCATACGGACCAGTTCCTGCAGCAGGGCAAAGTGTTGTTCTATCTCAGGGGCATTCCGTTCTTCCGCATATACCGGATAGGAGCTCGTCATGAGCATCCCTTGGGTATGAGGGACCTGCTGGTAAATGGCTTCGGTTATAAAAGGAAGCAGGGGATGGAGGAGCTTCAGGGATTCGGCGAGCGCCTCCAGGAGTACTGTGGTGGCCCGATCCTTTTCAGCATCATCCCCGGTACGGAAGGATAATTTTGTTGCTTCTACATACCAATCGCAGAAGTCATTCCAGAAATAATCATACGCTGCAGTGGCCGCGTCATTGAAACGGTATGAGAGGAAGGCTTCGGTCATGGTCTTGGCCGCCTGGTTAAGCCGGGCATAAATCCAGCGGTCCACAGGCTTGAACTGGGGACGCTCAACCAGGCTCCGGTTCTCCAGGTTCATCAGGATGTACCGGCTGGCATTCCAGATCTTATTGGCAAATTTTGAACCGAGTTTAAAGGATTCTTTGTCCACCAAAAGGTCTTGCCCCTGGGCGCATAAGAAGGCCAAGGTGAATTTCAGGGCGTCTGCGCCGAACTGGTCTACCAATTCCAAGGGGTTAAGGCCGTTTCCAAGGGTCTTGCTCATCTTCCTGCCCTGTTTATCCCGCAATAAGCCGTGGATATAGATGTCCCGGAAGGGAACCTTTCCGGTAAACTCAAGCCCTGCCATGATCATCCGGGAGACCCAGAAGAAAATGATGTCATAGGCGGTAACCAGGGCGGAGGTTGGGTAAAACCGGTGAAAATCATTGGTTTTATCAGCTTCATCCAGCGCTGCCCCAGGCCAGCCCAGGGTACTGAAAGGCCAGATCCAGCTTGAGAACCAGGTATCCAGCACGTCTGGATCCTGCTTGAGATGTGCATCCCCACAGGATGGACAGGCAGAGGGATCCTGCCGGGCCACGATGGTTTTACCACAGGAAGGGCAGTACCACGCGGGAATCCGATGCCCCCACCAGAGCTGCCGGCTGATACACCAGTCCCGGATATTTTCCAGCCAGTGCCGGTAGGTGTTTTCCCATTTTCGAGGGTGAAAGGTGAGTTCACCCCGCCGCCAGGCAGCCAGGGCCTTTTCCGCCAAAGGCTGCATCCGTACAAACCACTGCTCCGAAAGGAAGGGTTCAATCACCGTATGGCAGCGGTAACAGTGGCCCAGCGCATGGGTGATGGCCTGCTCTTTTACCAAAAATCCCCCTGCCTTGAGGTCAAGCAAGATCGCTTCCCGGGCAGCGTTCACAGTCAGGCCCCGGTATGGCTCAGGAACCTGATCGTTAAGCCGGCCATCCGCGTCAATGACGGAGATGGCAGGAAGCTGGTGGCGCTTCGCCACTTCCCAGTCATGGGGACTATGGGCTGGGGTAATCTTCAGCGCGCCGGTACCAAAAGCCCTGTCCACATAGGTATCGGCCACCACCGGGATACGGCGATCCGTGAGGGGGAGGAGGAGGAATTTTCCGATGAGCCCCTGGTACCGGGGGTCTTCCGGGTGAACCGCCACCGCGGTATCTCCCAGCATGGTTTCAGGCCGGGTGGTAGCCACTACTATAAACCCTGGGTCAGCGTCTCCATAGGGGTATCGGATATGGTACATCTTTCCTTCCATCTCCTCATGCTCTACCTCATCATCCGAGAGGGCTGTACCGCAGGAAGTACACCAATTAACCAGGTAATTTCCCTTATACAAGAGGTTTCGTTCATAAAGGGATACAAAGACCTCCCGCACTGCTTGAGAAAGGCCCTCATCCAGGGTAAACCGCTCCCGGGACCAGTCTACGCTGGCCCCCATCCGGGCGATCTGTTGGGAAATAATCTGGTGGTACGTTTCCTTGACTTCCCAGGTTTTCTGTACCAATGCTTCCCTGCCCAAATCATGCCGGTTCTGTCCCTGAGCCTTGAGCTGCTTTTCCACGACGCTTTGGGTGGCAATCCCCGCATGATCCGTACCAGGGACCCACAATACAGGGCCCCCCTGCATTCGATGAAACCGGATAAGGATATCCTGGAGGCTTATATTGAGCCCATGCCCCAGATGCAGCATCCCCGTAACATTAGGAGGAGGAATAACCATTACATAAGGGGGCTTTCCGCTTCCTTCCTGGGGTTTAAAGGCCCCCTGTTCCTGCCACTGTCTATAGATCCGGGCTTCAAAAGACCGGGGATTAAAGGATTTTTCCAGTTCAATCTTATGCAGTTTAAGCTCTTTCATGTAATTGCCCTCATGGTAATGCGAGCATCCGGTATGGTTCCCATGATGCTGCTGCATTTTATATTACAGATAATACCTAATTGCCTTGTACTGTGCAACAAGCCCACGCCTGCCGCGGACACCTGCGGTGGGCGCGCCTGCGGCGGGCGTTATGGGGTGCGGAGGAGTACGGGGGAACGGCTTACGTCCCTTCGCGTCTGCGGCGGGCGTTATGGAGAGCGGAGGAGTACGGGGGAACGGCTTACGTCCCTTCGCGTCTGCGGCGGGCGTTATGGTGGGCGGAGAAGTTCGAGGGTGCGGCTCCAAAGCGGCCCATGCGGGACAAGTCCCGAGCCATGCGGGACAAGTCCCGAGCCGTGCGGGACAAGTCCCGAGCCATGCGGGAATGTTCCCAAGCCATACAGAACTAACCCTGAATCATGCGGAGCTAACCCCGATCCGTGCAGGAATGATCCCCCAGGCCAGCGCCTGCGGCGGGCGTTAGGGGGGCGGGGGAGTTCGGGAGTTCGGTGTACGTCCCTTCGTTCCTACATCCTGCCGAGTGTTCTCACTTATACCGTGGGTTTGGCTCCAAAGCGGCAAAAGTCCGAAGCAAGGGGCGACCCGTGTTCTTATTACCCCGGCCCTTCACGGGCATTAAACCCGCTGGCGGGTTAATCTTTCCAGGGGAATATAAAATTTTTGAGCGAGCGGGTTCCGGTTTTTTCCCGTTCATCAATCAAAAGAGCGTCCCAGGGAATTTTGCGGAGGGTTGCATCGGAATTTACCTCAAGCCAGTCGTACTTGAGCAGCCGCAGGCGCAGGGCCTCGTCCAGATAAAGGAGGATACCCGC
>JAISOX010000134.1 GCA_031275325.1 Treponema sp. | reverse complement strand
GCTGAGGAAAAGATGGGGTTTATTTCCCAGGACAAGGAGGCCCTACGGGCATACCAGATGAGGGAACTGGCCCTGTCTGATTGGAACAGCGGGCTTAAACATGCCCGTGAGGAAGGGATACAGGAAGGCATGGCAAAAGGCATGGAGAAAAAAGCCTTGGAAATTGCCCGGAATCTCAAGGGCATGGGGGTACCGGGGGAGCAAATCGCCCATACTACCGGACTTTCCCTTGCGGACATAGAGCATCTCTAGGGGGTTATACCTGGTCTCATGGTCCTGTAGCGTTCCCCAAAAGGCTGCAGAAGGCAAAGCCCGATCCCCAGATTACCTCTATTTTCATCTATGCTTAACAGAGGGTACATGGAATACCAAGGGAGTCCGGGAATTATGGGCGCGGGGGCCAAGGTTTCCCCCGCACGAGGGACAGGCGTTCCCTCGTACCTATTCGCGGTTAGGCTACGGTCAGGAGGCGGTCAAAAACGGTTGTGCGGGGTTCTTTCAAGGGCTGGTTTTTGGAAAACTGGGTGCTTACTTCGATATGGTAGGTTCCCGGAGGGAGCGCGGGGGTGATGATGAGGATGTGGCGGTGCTGGTTCTCTACGATGTCCGCGCCTTCTACCTTCACCCGATCCCCGGTGGCGGCGTTCACGAAGTACACCCCGCAGGCAGGGTCATCCCCTTCCACCTTGAGCTTGCCCCCTGAAATCTTCGCGTTCCGGCCAGGGGTCAAGAGGTCGTTGACGCTGCCCGTCCGCAGGTCCAGCACCTCCGCGATGAAGAAGCCCGACTCCGCCTTGCCCAGGATGTTCACGCCCACCATGGCCAGTTCTTTACGCAAGTCCGCTCCTTGATGGAACTCCACAGCCACAGTGTGCTTGGCGGGGTCGAAGGCTTCCGTGGGGCTTGAGAACACCCCCTTGATGTGGGTCGAGGCGTTGTACCAGCCGGTGTTCACCGAGAAGCCGTCGCAGAGCCGGTAGGCCATCTCCTTGTGGAACAGGTCCACTGCATGTTCCATAGCCGCGGCGTTGATGTCCGCTCCGCCCCACTCCACTGCGGACCGGCAGATGTCCCCCACAGAAAGGGAGCGTTCCGCGCTGACCCGGGCCATATAGTCGTTCTTGTCTTCCGTAAGCAGGTTCTCGTAGAGCCATGCTTTAATCGTGTGTAATACCGCCATTGGTTTTCTCCTTTACTATAATTACCAGGGTAGCGTATATCGGGAACCCTGTATAGGGATTAACCTATCTCCCGCCCTGTTTACTGCCGGTCCCTTAGGATCCGCAGCGATTGGCGGGGCAAAACCGCAGCGGGCCAATCCCCGGTCCTGGACGGCTTGGATCACTCCCAGCCCCCGGCTCTGCCGGATATGCTGCTGTCCAGCGTAACTTCCGGCTCGGCTGCGGAGTTGCGCAGTCCCCCTCTATCAACATAGACGACCCTTCCCCTATTCGCCTTATTGGTACTGTCGATGGTTCCGCGGTTCTTGACGAACCTGCCGCCTGACACAAACACGCCGCCGCCGTAGTTGCTTGCCGAGTTGTTGCTGATGGTCCCCCCGCTCATGATAAAGCCGCTGCCCCCAGCTAACACGCCGCCGCCGTGGCCGCCTGCCGAGTTGCCGCTGACGGTCCCTCCGCTCATGGTAAAGCTGCCGCCCCAGACAGCCACGCCGCCGCCATTGCCGCTTGTCGAGTTGCCGCTGATGGTCCCCCCGCTCATGGTAAAGCTGCCGCTCCTGACCAACACGCCGCCGCCGCCGCCGCTTGCCGAGTTGCCGCTGATGGTCCCCCCGCTCATGGTAAAGCCCCCATTCCCCACATACACCCCGCGGCCGGCAGAAGCCCGCAGGGTCGAGCCGTCCCTCATAACCAAGGCCCCGCCCTCCAGCTGCACAAGCGGCGCCTGCTTGTTATTGCCGTCCAGGGTGATGTGAGCATCCAGGATCAGGGTGATAGATCCGGGCAGAGTGAAGAGGGGCTTATCCCTCTTATTGGACAGGATCCGCGGGGAAGCCTCCCCTCTCAGGGTAATGGTCTTGGCCGCATTGGGGCTGAAGCTCACAGGATCCGCGGGGAAACTGCTGGTCAGGGTGATGGTATACGCTCCCTCCTGGTCCGCCCGGTCAATCTCCCCAATAGCCTGCTTAAAGGCCCCCTCATCAGCAGCCTTCCATTCCCTTCCCCCGGGAACCGCCCTTGAGGAGACCGTCCCTCCGCCCAGGAGGACGCCCAACTCCTCCATAGCCTGGATGCCGTCTTCCAGGTTCTGGTAGTTCACCCGCTCCCCCGCCTCCTGAACGCCGGTAAGCAGGTTTATCACTGCGGCGTTGAACATATTCCGGGTTCCCAGCTTCCGGGCGCTTACCGAAAGCACCAGTTCCGGGTTGGCCCCCTTCCCTATTTCCGGCAGGTGTTCGTCTGCGGTGTCCCCGCTCAACTGGTGGGCGTACTCCTCCTGAATCCGCTCCAGGCTTTCTGTCCGGGGATACACCGCATATTTGCCCCCCCGGATGAGATGCACCGCCAGGATCTGGGCCAGGGCGTCCGCGTCCTTCTTGTCCGCGTCCCCGGAAAGCTCCACCGGCGGCAGGGCCAGCCTGGGGAGCCTGGAGGCGTCCCGCCTCGCCGCTTCCCCAATGTTCCGGGCCATAGCAGGGAGCTTGTCCTCGATCTCCTCGATATTCCCGTAGGTCTGCACATCCCCGGCTATCTGCCTAAGCTCATCTACCTGGAGAATCGCAATAACCAGGAGCTTCTGCGTGCCCAAGGCAGTAATGCTGCCGGAAACCACGTACTGCGCGCCGAGCTGCTTGCCCAGGGCCGCGGCAGTGTCCGGGTCGGTCATGCCGCTGGACAACTGGAACCGCTGTTCGTTCCGTATGGCCCGGTTGATGCTCGTCCGGGGAACCGGATTGAACATCCCGGTCAACTCAGGCTCAAAGGAAAAGAGTTCCGCTATGGTCTCCCCCTCATTCTCCGCGCCGCCGGTAAAGGGCAGGATCGCCAGATTGTCTTTCGCAAAAGCCCCGCCTGCCGCCATAAGCAGGGCAAACAGTACCAATTTACGCATACACCCTCCTTTAGTTTCCCGCTCCGGGGAAGCTGGGATTCCCTGGAACCTTAGGCTCTCAGTATATAGGCTCTCCGCTCTTTTGAGAAGCGCACCCCTCCGCAGCAGCCTTGATCCGGCATGTGCAGCCGCCATTGGAGGCGGCCTGGTGTCTGCCCGGGGCAGATGACAATACCCGCGGAGTATGCTAGGCTTAGGCATCCTTTTTTTCAGGAGCATTATGACGAAAAGCCTTGCCAAGGAATCTTTGGGTCTTACCCTTCTGAAAATAGCAGCCCATCCAGCCCTGAGGCGTGGGGGCATCCGGTGCCTTAAATCCATTTTTTACCATTTCTTCTTTCTCCAGTACAAGGCCGTCCTCTTTCCCAGACTGGTTCCCGTTACCTCAGTGGATCATCCTTTGGACGCCGCGATACCCTTCAGCCCCCGGTGGGTAACTCCCTATCTTGACTTTATCGCATTCTGGATACGGTTCATCGGGTTTCTGCTGCGGACCTACCATCGAAAGGGGATTGGTCCGGTTCTTGATTTTATTGATTCTATGGGGAGGCTCTATGCCTACGCCGCTCAGGTGTATACTAAAAACCTGTCTACCACACACCGGCCCCGGTATCTTAGCCATCCCCGGTTTATGCTCATCCACGCAACGGATCCCCATCTGATGTGTATCCCCAGCCTCCATGTGATGGTGGTCATCAGGACGTACACTGCTTTTCAGGCAATTACCCGTTCCTTAGGAGATACTGAACGGTTTGCCCCGGAGCTTGAAGACGTCAAACAAGGGGCGGTAAGGATTACCCAGGCCCTGCTCTATGTGAAGCAGCACAGTATCAACTGCGTTGCCGCAGCCCTGTATGCGATGACCTGTTTTGATCCTATCCTCTTTTCCCCGGAAGAGGCCCATGACTTTATTGCCCGCCTTTTCATACATACCCAAAGGCCGACGCCACAGGATAGCGCCCTCATCAGGAACTATATCAGGGAACGGTATGCTGGTTTCCTTGCCGAGGCTGCAGGAGCTTCCTCCTGGGAAGAACCGCTCTTGCAATTTCTCCGTTCCCTCTCGTAAGGGTTGCTTTATGCAGAACCGGATTCAAGAAGGCCCTCAAGCTGCACTCGGACCGCCTGGATAAACCCCTGGCTGCTCAGGATTACCGGGCGAATCCCCTCACAAAGCCCTGCTATATCCTGGGTCATCTGCCCGGATTCAATCACTTTAAGGGACGCCTGTTCCAGGGCATGGGCAAAGGCCATGAGCGGCTCGGTCCGGTCCAGGTTTCCCCGTTTCCGTAAGGCCCCGGTCCAGGCAAAAATGGTGGCTATTGGGTTAGTCGAAGTCTCTTCACCCTGCAGATGCCGGTAATAGTGCCGGGTAACGGTCCCGTGGGCCGCCTCGTATTCGTAATTACCTGCAGGACTGACCAGCACGCTGGTCATCATCCCTAGGGAACCAAAAACACTTGACACCATATCGCTCAGTACGTCTCCGTCGTAGTTCTTGCAGGCCCAGACAAAGCCCCCGGCAGAGCGGACGGCCCGGGCAATCGCATCATCGATCAAGGTATAGCGGTAGGCGATACCCGAAGCGGTGAAGGAATCTCGATACCCCGTCTCAAAGGTCTGCTGAAAGATCTCTTTAAAGGTGTGGTCGTATTGTGTGGAGATCGTATCTTTAGCCGCGAACCACAGGTCCTGCTGTTTGTCTAAGGCATAGCGGAAACAGGCGTGGGCAAAGGCCCTGATGGAACTATCCTTGTTGTGGATACCCTGCAGGACCCCAGGGCCTTCAAGGTCGCAGATCCGCTCCTGCCAGGTCTGGCCCTGAGTATCGGTGAAGACCAGGGTCGCGGTTCCCCCGGCAGGCGCCCGGTATTCCACCCCTTTGTATATATCCCCATAGGCATGCCGGGCAATGGTGATGGGCTTTACCCAGGCGGGAATCACCGGTTTAATACAAGCCGCCAGGATCGGTTCCCGGAACACCGTACCGTCCAGGATCGCCCTGATGGTGGCGTTAGGGCTTTTCCACAGATGGGTGAGGCGGTATTCTTCCATCCGCGCGGCATTCGGGGTAATGGTCGCGCACTTAACCCCCACCTGGTACCGCAGGATACCCTTCCCCGCGTCAACCGTAACCTGATCCCCGGTTTCTTCCCGATGGGGGAGGCTGAGATCGTAGTACTCGGTCTTGAGGTCTACAAAGGGGCGGATCAAGGTTTCTTTGATCCATCTCCAGAGGATCCGGGTCATCTCATCCCCGTCCATTTCCACGATGGGGTTTACCATGGCGATCTTAGCCATAACAGGGCTCCTGGGTTTTGGCGGCATAGTAGTTTATCAAGCAGCCGCAGCAGATGATGTCCCGTTCCTCCGGGGTAAGGTCCCCGGTACGCACCGTCATATCGGTCCATGATCCTGGGGCAGGCCTCCACAGTTTCGCGGGAAAGTGCGGTTCCTTAGCTTGAAGCCGGGATCGCACCTGGGGCACATAGAGCCAATCCCCGATCTGGCCCTGAAAATCCACGGTATGATCCAGGGTAAAAGGAAGCATCCCCCAATTAATCAGGTTTGAACGGTACCGCTTGGTGGCGTATTCATAGGCAAGGTTGGCAAGCCCGCCTAAGACCCGCTGACAGGAGGCGGCCTGTTCCCGGGCGGACCCGTCCCCGGGTTTCCGGGCGAAGATGAGAGAACCAATATGCAGGCTTTCCAGGGGGACCCTATGGTCCAGTTGGGCGAGGAGGCTTTCGAGTTCAGCAGGAATGGTCCCCTGCTGCCGCTGGACTTCCAGCGCGCGGATCCCCTGAGCTCGTTCCACATACTGAGGATCCCGCCGGGAAAGGGTGAAACCCGCCAGTTTAAGGGGATTAGACCGGTAACTCGCGGTCTCCCCAGAGGGGATCAATTCATCGGTGGTGGTAACCGGATCGTGAATCACGCTGGCAAGGCGCAGGAGCAGATGTTCACCCAGGGGATCGATCTTCGGCCAATCCCCGATGTTTGGGCCGAATCGCAATGCCCTATCTGGTTCGGCCTTGCCAAATCCCTGATACACCCGATGCGCGTATATGCCCCCATTAAAAGGCGGAACCGGTACATCCGGCCTTATATAATCAAGCTCAGTGGCGGCAGTGAGCAGCCCCTGGTTCCGGGCAGTGGCGGCAATGGAACGGGCGTCCATGAGGGCCACTACCGCAAGCTGCCCATCTCCTGGGCGGGAACCCTCCCGGTTCGGGAAATTGCGGGTAGTATGACGGATCGAGAAGCTGTTATGGGCCGGTACATCCCCTGCGCCGAAACAAGGCCCGCAAAAACAGGGCTTCAACAAGGCCCCTGCTTCTATAAGCAGCTGCTGCATACCCGCGTCCATCAGTTGTAAGGCCACGGGCATACTGGCAGGGTATATGGACAGAGAAAACGCTCCGTTCCCTATGGACGCGCCTGCCAGAACCGCTGCGGCTTCCCGAATATGGTCATAGAGCCCTCCGGCACAGCCTGCAATGACGCCCTGATCCGTTAAGAGGCGGCCTTGGCGTACCTTACCGGTAAGCTGGAGCTTGATGCCGCACTGTTCCGCTCCGTCTTGCTCAATAGACCGCAGGATATCCCCGGCATGTTCATTCATTTCCCGGATGGTATAGGCCTTGGAGGGATGAAAGGGGAGCGCGATCATCGGTTCCGCCTGGGCAAGATCCAGGGTAATCATCCGGTGATACGCTGCTCCTGGGGCAGGGGCCAAAGGGTTATAGTCCTGCTCCCGGCCATGTCCACGGTAATACTCCTTGACCGCGGCATCGGTCTCCCAGATCGAAGAAAGGCATCCGGTTTCGGTGGTCATCACATCCAGGCTGAAGCGAAAATCCATAGGGAGCGAGGAAATTCCTGGGCCTACAAACTCAAGGATCCGATTCTTGACAAACCCCGGATCGTACAGGGCTTTGCAGAGGGCAAGGGCAATATCATGAGGTCCTACCCCGGGTTTGGGCGCGTTAAAGAGGTAGACCAAGACCACTTCAGGGGCCTTGAGATCATAGGTATGGGATAAGAGCTGTTTGACCAGTTCTGGCCCTCCTTCACCGATGCCCATGACTCCCAAAGGGCCATACCGGGTATGGCTATCAGAACCCAGGATCATCCCCCCGGCAGCGCCCATCATTTCCCGGGCGTATTGGTGCAGTACTGCCTGGTTAGCCGGCACATAGATGCCGCCGTACTTCTTGGCCGCTGAAAGGCCGAACAGGTGATCATCTTCGTTGATAGTACCTCCTACCGCGCAGAGGCTGTTGTGGCAATTGGTTAAACCGTAAGGCAGGGGAAACCGCTGCATACCGCTTGCCCTGGCGCTCTGAATGATCCCGACATAGGTAATGTCGTGGGAAATAAGCTGGTCAAAGCGTATCTTATAGGTTCCCGGTTGGGTGGACTGATTATGAGCATCCAGGACCCTATAGGCCATGGTCCCGGTTCCCGGGGGCTGCATTGAAGCAGAGGCCTCCGTCTTAGGAACCCGGTCCATGAGGCATACCGGATGAGCATGTACCGTTATCATGGGCGTATCTCCTCTTTATTCATAAGCATGTCGAGACGCAGCGCAAGGCTCGGTCGAAGGAACCGCCTCCCCAGAAGCGGGGCGGGTCTCACCCTGTCTACTCCACACCAGGCTCGAAGGAGGAACCAAAGGATCCCCGGGGTATCTGCTACGCGCACTGCTCCCCGATATGCCCTGCGCCGGTGTGGGTAAAGCAATGGAATTCCTCCAATAAGGCGTCTTGAAGCCGCCGTAACAGCTCAGGGGCCTTCCCGCCTACCTGATGGCCGTCGATGTGGCTGGCGGACATGCAAAAGGTGGAGGAACTGGAAATCATAATCTCATCGGCGCCGAACATTTCCTCCAGGGTAAAGGGCGTTTCATCGACCGGTATACCCAGTTTCCCGCAGTGGGTGATGATGTGGGCCCGGGCAATACCGGGGAGAATCAGATTATCCCGGGGAGCTGTGTGGAGGATCCCTTCTTTGAGGATATGCACGTTGGTGTGGGAACCTTCGGTTACCCGGTTCCCTCGATGGAACACCGCTTCAGTACAGCCCGCTTGTTTCGCCTTTTCACTGGCCAGCACATTGGGCAAGAGGTTCAGGGTTTTGATGTTGCAGTGGAGGAACCGGGTGTCTTCCACGGTGATAAGCCGTATCTTTTGATAAATATCCTGCAAGATGAGGGGTTTAATCATCACCCAGAGATTAGGCGTCGTATATTCCGGGAACGCATGGGTCCGGGGAGCCGTGCCTCGGGTCATCTGCCAATACACGAATTGCGTGGGGCTATCCACCTTATGCGCCAAGGTATTCAAAAGCTCGGCTAATTGGATTTTGGTAATCCCCGGGGCAATATACAGCAAGGCCGCGCTATTAAAAAAGCGATTCATGTGTTCTTCCAAGGCGAATATGCGGTAATTTGCGCTGACTGCGGCCTCATAGACCCCGTCCCCAAACCAACAGGCCCGGTCGTTCATAGGTATCCGTAACTCATCCAGGAGACCGATTTCTCCATTATAATATCCAAGAGTTTCCATAGCAGCATCCTAGCATAAACCGGTAAGAAGGGCTATACACAGGCCGGGAATTACCCTGTACCTCATGCCTGAGCAGGGAGACAAAGCCGCGGCGGTATTTCCGGGCCTTTCGCCCTGTTTTAACCGGTGAACCCTGTCCCATGCGTTTTGAGGCATTGCGCCCCTTTACAGAACTTTGGCTTTTCACTAGTATATAAACCTCCATATATATAAGGAAGGATCACTATGTCACGTGTATGCGATATTTGCGGAAAACACACCATTACCGGGAACAAGGTAAGTCATGCCAAGAACCATACCCGCCGTACCTGGCGGCCCAATCTGGTGAAGGTAAAAACCGAAGTACAGGGTACAACCCTGACCCTCAAAATCTGCGCCCGCTGTCTCAAGAGCGATATTATCAAGAAAAAAGTATAAGCCTTTTGTTTATACGCGGATCCTGGGCAGGGAAACCTTGTCCCTCGTGCGGGTGAAGGTCCGTCCCCCGTGCGTGTGAAAGCCTCTCCCTCGTGCGTGTGAAACCCTATCCCCCGTGCGTGTGAAACCCTATCCCTCGTGCGGGGGAAACCTTGTCCCCCGTACAGGGGAAAGTCCGTCCCTCGTGCGTGTGAAAGCCTGTCCTCCATGCGGGAGAAACCTTGTCCCTCATGCGTCGGAAACCTTGTCCCCCGTGCGTGTGAAACTCTGTCCCTCATGCGGGGGAAAGTCCGTCCCCCGTGCGGGTGAAAGCCTGTCCCCCGTGCG
>JAISOX010000086.1 GCA_031275325.1 Treponema sp. | reverse complement strand
GGGAGGCTTCACCACAACTGGATGGGAAGCCTCGTAGGGCCTAATCCAGGAAGCATGGCGGCCTAAAGGAATAGGCCACATAACAACGGGAAACCTGCCCGTATGGGCGGTGAGATATTTCGGCTGGAGTACGCCCAGAAACTGCGTATAAAAAGTTATGGGAAAAACCGTGTAAGACCGGGGCTCATAACTTAAAGGAAAACCATTTCTTAGGAGGAATTGGTATGAAGAATAAGATGTTGATGAAAACCGCGGCGTTCCTGCTGGTTTTCGCGGGGCTGACGGCTGCCGCATTCGGGCAGATCACCATCAGCGGCGGGTTTGCGCTGTCTAGTGCGACATTGAAATACACTGACACAGGTGCAGTAGAGCAAACGGATGCAATCGGTATAGGCGGCAATGTGTATCTGGATTACCTCTTGCCGATAAGCATTCCCCTTTCCCTGGGCTTTGAGATAGGCGTTGACAGCGCGTCAACTGAAGCCAGCGATGGGTTTAAGGATGATATTCTTGCGGTTCCCCTGCTTGTTCGGGTGGCGTATCACTTTGATCTCATGCCCCGGCTCGATCTCTATGCGGTGGGCAAGATAGGGTACGCCTTTGGAAGCTGGAGCGGCGATACATACGATTGGATCAATGAAAACGACGGTGTGAATTATAGGGGCTACAAAACAACCGGTCCTTCAGGGTTTGCCTTTGGCTTTGACGTAGGCGCGGCCTATTATTTCACGCCTACCATAGGCGTGTTCATAGAAGCCGGTTTTGACCGGTATTCGCTTAATGCAGAAACAACTGGTGAATATGCTGAAGGTTATGGTTGGGCAAGTGAGAAGATTGAAGTCGAACTTCCTTTTACTCGGTTCCTCACCTTTGGAATAAGCACGAAATTCTAGTTTGACCGGGCCTGCGCGGGTTGAGACGCAGGTTCCTGAGCATAGAAAGGCATAAATGGAGGTGTAGTATGAAGCGAACATATATTGCGCTGATGGTTATCGCCGTATCCCTATTGAACGCCGGCTTCATATTTGGGGATACGGAGGTACATATTCAGAGAGTCGAGAGCAAGGTCAATTCGGGATTCAAAGAATGGGTGTATATTGACGGCAAAAACCGGCTGACCCTGACCAATGGGAAATCCGGGGTGGTCCGGGTTCCTGACGGGGTTCACCGGATATATGCGGAACTGTATACGATGAAGACCGATGAAGTAACCTTCAACGCCGCGGGGGGAATCGTTATGATCAGCGTGATGGCTAATTCGGTAAACGACTTTGTTATCACCGTGGAGGGGGGATCAGCTTCGGCAAGACCGGCTGCTCCGGCTGTTACCAGACCGGCCATTCCGGTTATACCGCAGCCCGCGGCTCCTGCTCCGGCTCCGCAAAGACCGATAGGGCAATCCACGTTAGAAGCCGCGCTCTATGCGGCTGCGGATGTGATCATCGCCCGCCTCCAGCCGAGAACAACCATAGCGGTGGTAAGCATTGCGTCCCGGGATGTAGAATCCGCGGAATTCGTGCTTGAGGAACTGGCGTATGTGATTGTAAGTTCGAGCAATTTCAAGGTGGTTGACCGGAAGAGTCTTGACGCTATCCGGAGTGAACAGAATTTTCAGTTATCCGGGGATGTGGATGACGATTCTGCGGTGTCCATCGGGAAATTGTTGGGGGCCAATATCGTCATCACCGGAAGCATCACGGGGGTAGGGTCAACGCGGCGCTTGCGCTTGAAAGCCCTGGACGTAACCACTGCGGAAATAGTGGCTATGGCGTCGGAAGCGTATTAGGAAGGGTGAGCCTTGACCGTAGCCGCAGGATGGGCTAGACCTTAACCGGAACCCCTGGATTCAGTTCCACAGGCCCCCTCGCAAAGAGGGGGCCTTTTTCATAGAGCCTGAGGTTTGACCTGCCGGACGCGTCCTGGCTGCCCCTCCTCCCTACAGGATGTAGGAACGAAGGGACGTACGCCGCACCCCCGAACTTATCCGCTCCCCATAACGCCCGCCGCAGGCGCACCCACCGCAGGCGCTTTGGTCTGGGTGATTAAGGCGCTATACTTTGGTGGGCCTATAGAGCCGCCAGTTAATGCCGTAATGGCGGACCCGCAGCCCCATCTGCCGTTCCGTGATCCCCAGACGGCGGGCTGCAGCCGCCATATTACCTTCGCTGATCTTCAGGGCTTCGATGATGAGTTCTTTTTCCAGCCGGGAAAGGGCCGCTTCCAGGGTAGTGATAGGTTCAGTTTTGGTGGATACTGCGGATTGCAGACTGGGCGGCAGGTTATAGGAATGGATCACCCTATCGTTAGAAAGGATCACCGCCCGTTCGATACAGTTCTCCAATTCCCGGACATTACCGGGCCAGGAATAACTGGTGAGTAAATCCAGCGCGGGGCTGGATATCCGCTTGATGAGTTTGCCGTTCTTTTCCCCATACTTTTCCGTAAAATAATCCGCTAAAAGCACGATGTCGCTCTTCCGTTCCCGTAAAGGGGGGATGTGTAAGGGGAATACGTTGAGCCGATAGTACAGATCCTCCCGAAACCGGCCCTCCTTAACGGCTTTCTCCAAATTCCTATTGGTCGCGGCAATGAGCCGGACATTGACCTTGATGGTAACCGCGCCGCCGACCCGTTCCAGTTCCCGCTCTTGCAGGACCCGCAGGAGTTTTACCTGGATCTGCGGGGACAGCTCCCCGATTTCATCCAGAAAAATCGTCCCCTGATGGGCCAGCTCAAACCGGCCTTTACGCTGGCTGGTGGCTCCGGTAAAGGCCCCTTTTTCATGCCCAAAGAGCTCGCTTTCAATGATCGATTCCGGCAGGGCCGCGCAGTTTATCTTGATGAGCGCCGCTCCCGCCCGCTTTGAAAGCCGGTGTAACTCCACCGCTACCAGTTCCTTGCCAGTACCGCTTTCTCCGGTGATGAGGACCGTGGCGTCGCTGGGAGCCACCTGTTTGAGCATCTCGTAAACCCCCCGCATGGCCTTACCGGTCCCCATGATAGCGCTCCCTTCCGCGATCCGTCCCCCTTGAGGGCCGGCCGCGGCGCTGAAGAGATTCCGGTCTCGAAGATGATCCCCCTGAGCGTCCCCGGCTTGCCGCAAGCGAAACTGCTCTTCCAGGATCCGCTCCCGGAGCTTCGCTGAATCCGCAATGATAGCCGAGACTTTTTCCAGTAACGCCCGATCCCGAAGCATCTGTATCTCTAAATCCTCATGGCAGGGATCATGCTGAATGCGGCGTTCTGCACTGAGGGTGCCGATAACCCCGCCCCTGGACCTGATGGGGACACAGTAATAGGTGAGCCCTGCCATATCCGCCTTGGTCCGGTTCTTTGCCCGGTTGAGGAAACGGGGTTCCTGGGAAAGATCCTGCACCATAACCGCCTGTCCTGATTCAAACACCCGGCCCACCAAACCTTCTCCTAACCGGTAACGGCCCCGTTCCTTTTCTTCCGGGGAAAGCCCATAGGCTTCTTCTATTTTTAAGAGCCCGGTGGACCGGTCCAAGAGGGTTACCATACCCCAGGTGAGGCCCGCCCGGATTTCCAGGAGGCTCAAGAGGGGGCCTAAGGCGCTCCGCAGTTCCACATACTTATCAAAGGTCCGGGCAATATCAAAGAGCAATTCCAATTCCGCCCGTTCCCAATCCGCTGTGCCGGCTTGGGACGCCTCACTCTGCAACACTCCATTCATGGGAACATGATACTCATTTTTACCGCAAGGTTCCACCACGGCCTATGTCTGAGTCCTGACATAGCCTATGTCTGAACCCTGACACGGCCTATGTCTGAACC
>JAISOX010000071.1 GCA_031275325.1 Treponema sp. | reverse complement strand
TAACAAGATCGGAAAGGCCGTATTTGCCTACTGCCGGGTTATTGCAGGGACCCAGACGCCGGTGTATGAGGTTACCATGGAGAACCTGCGGGTTGCGAAAACCACGGTTAAGACGATTGGGACTGATTCTACGGCGGATCCTCTTTCTCAGCAGCCTATAGAAGAGGTGGAGTTGGTGGCAGGGAAGATCACCTGGAAAGTTACTCCCATTAAACCTGATGGTTCTAAAGACGGGGCGATTGAGGGGTCATACGACCAGATTGCTAATAAGTAGGGAAGGGGAATAAGAGCATTGTTCGGGGACTGAAGTTTCCGAACAAATTCTTTGAAAACGCCGCAATTTTGCAGTCTAAAGGCGAAAAAGGGGAAGACTTGTGAGGCGTAAGCGGGTTGTCGAACAAGTCTCATGAAAAGCGTTTCTCTTCGGGGGAGTGCGGTTTTGTCACAAGCAGGAAGCAAATGGAAAGGGATACTAACAATTCTCGAGGTATCAGAAAAGAAGACAGGTGGTATAAACCCTATGTACTCAAGGCCTTAACTGATGATGAGCCTTATGAGAAAAAGGAAGTTTCTCAGAATATCATAGCTGAAAAGCAAATAAAAGAAGCTATTTTTAGAAATTTGGAAATGCTTTTTTATTCCCGGTCTCATCCGTCCCTGGAGGAGTTTAAAGGGTATGAGGAGGTGGAAAATTCCGTATTAGGTTATGGAATCGATGATTATTGCGGCAAGATCTGCAGTGATACTGAGCGGGAAATCCTTCTGGAACATATTAAAAAGAAAGTTCGGGATTTTGAACCCCGGCTGGCCCCGGATTCCATCAAAGTGGAATTTGCCAATGCGGATGCTGCCATGCGTTCCCTCCTGGAACTGCGTATCAGCGGCCTTATCACCGTGGGGCAGATGAACGAGGAGATGCTCTTTATTTCCCGGCTGGATATGGAAACAGGAAATGCAAGCCTGAGTTATATGAGTTAAGGATTGTTAATGGAACTTTTAGACTATTATCGGGATAATCTTACTTACTTAAGGAATTTAGCCGCGGAGTTTTCCGCAGAGTTTCCCAAGATCGCGGGCCGTTTAGGCCTAGGGGAATTTGAATGTGAGGACCCCTATATTGAACGCCTCTTGGAGGGGACCGCATTTTTATCCGCCCGGGTGGAGAAAAAACTGGACGAGGGATATGCTAATTTATTAGAATCGATTTTAAATTCGGTGTCCCCTAGTGTACTCTACCCTATTCCCTCGGGCGCGGTCTTGGAACTGGCTTTGAATTACAGTAATGAAAATGTTCGCTCTGGGACCACCCTTCCGGCGGGAGCGATAGTGGATGCTTTTGTTCCTACCATCAATACCCCCTGCCGGTTTTCAACGCTAGAAGATAGTACCCTTTCCCCTTTCACCGTAGAGGAGGGGGAATACATAACCCGGAACCTTTCGGATTTCGGCATCCATAATCCCCAGGGCCTGGCAGGGCTTCGTATAAAACTCTCATCCGCTGTGGGAGATACCATACCCCGTTCCATCGGGCAATTAACCTTTTATATTAATATGGCGGAAGCGGATGCTTCTCTGCTCCTGCGCCAGATCCTGCATGAAACGGTGAACATCTACGTCCGTAGCGGGGAGAAAGATCGATTTGTCCCTCTTTCCGGGGTTTCTTGTGATATGCCCCTGGCGGCAGGGGTAAAGCTCCTTCCTGAACAGATCAAGGGTCATGTATTGGGGCTGAGGATGTTGCAAAATTTTTTTGCATACCCTGCTTTCTTTAAGTTTTTTACCCTGGGGAATCTTGAGGAGGCCTTTTCTTCTCCTGCAAGAACCGTGGAACTGCTGGTGGTATTTAATCGACGGGAGCCTTCCCTGGTTTCTCTCAAGGGATCCTCTCTCAAGCTGAACTGCGTTCCTTCATTAAATCTCTTTACCAAACGATCCGACCGGGTCCTGATTGAGAAGGAGGCGTATGAATTTCATGTTATTCCTGACAAGTCTGATCCGCAAAATTATGAAGTGGTACAGGTGCAGCGGCTTGAATTTTTTAATGAGCAAAACGAAACGCTTTTTTTTGCGGATAATTTTTATGAGGATAATCCTCTGGCGGAAAAGACCAAAAAGAATTTTTTCAGTCAGCACCGCCGCAAAAGTTTGGTGAATCCCCGTAATATCCGGCGTAGTTCCTACGATGGGGCGGAGGCCTTTGTTTCCTTTTCACTCCAGGATAAAAAACAGGAAAAAGCCTATCAATTTGCTGCGGAAACGCTCTGTACCAACCGGGATCTGTGCCTGCTTCTCGCGCCAGAAACCCCCTTGAGTACCCACAATCCTTTTCTCGGTGGGGCCGCTTTTATCACCCGGCCCACCAGACCTGAATATTCTCTTTTTCATCGGAGGACTACTTCGGATTTCTCAAAACTGAGCCATATTGTTTTTAATCTTTCCGCGCTGTTGTGGCAGAACGGAAACTTCCCCCTGGAGGTTCTGCGGACCCTCTTGGGGTCCTATCGGATTCGAGCCGAAGAGGAAACAGAACGCCTTGTAGAAGGGATCATCGCATTAGAAAGGGAGCCTAGGGTCTTTCGTTTTATTAAAAAGGGGGCGGTTTTTTTTGAATTGGGCTGGAAGCTTACGTTCACTCTGGATGAAACCGCTTATGTGGGCATGGGGTACTATATCTTCGGGAAGATCTTAGTGGAAGTCTTAAAGTCCTTTACGCCGATCAATTCCCTTTTGGAAATTCATTTTTTTACCAAACAGTCAGGATGTATAGCCGTATGGAAAACCTTAGAAGACTGATCCGTACCTGGGAACAGAATCTCCGCCAGAGCGTGGCGGTTCCTGATTTTTGGGGCTTGGTACGGAAACTGGAAAAAAACGATCCTTCAAAGCCCCGTTTGGGTTACGCCAAACACCCCTCAGAGGAAAACATCCGTTTTGGTCAGATACCTCATCTGCACTTTCCGGCAAGCGATATTGCTGAAATTATCGAAGGAAAAAAGGCGGGTGTTGAGGCAGTGCTCATTACGTATTTTTTCGGCCTCCTGGGAGTGAATGGACCTATGCCCCTGGAGTTTACGAATTATGTGTATCAACGGGCCCATAACCATTATGACCAAACGTGGCGGCGTTTTTTAGATATCATCCATCACCGGATGCATGTTTTTTATTACCGGGCTTTTGCCCAGAATGAACAGAGTATCAGTTTTGACCGCCCCGGGGATGATCCGGTGCGGGATATTATTAAAAGCCTTACAGGGTTGCCCGTGGAGATGGGCTTCAATCCGGTTTTGGAAACCATCGTCCTTTCTTATGCGCCAAATTTTTCTTTTATGGTGAGGAACCGGAACGGCCTGGAGGATATCCTGCGGCGTATGCTCAAGACTAGGGTAACGGTGAGGGATTTTATCGTCGCGTCCTATGACCTCGAAGCAGAAGATTACGCGGTCTTAGGCAACCCCAAAACTGCGGTTCTAGGGGTAAATATACAAATCGGACGGACCTGCCTGAGTGCTACCCGTCAATTTGAAATAGAGATTGGGCCTATAGGCTTTAATACCTACCAGATATTGATGACCCCCTCCAGCGGATTTGAGATATTATGGCAGACGGTTAGCCTTTATCTGGACCGGCCTTTGGATTATGTGGTGATTATTCAGCTTGCCAGGGGAGTTCCTCCGGCACGATTAGGCTTTGACTGGACCCAAACCAATGCCGATGCAGCCCAGTTGGGGTATACCTGCTGGCTTGGCAATCCAGACAGGGAATTGGAACTGAGAATCAGCGCTTCCCGGTTTAACCGGATGAAAAACGAAAAACCAATATAAATAAATATATAAGGAAAAGACATGAGTAAACTGAAACGGATTCAGCTTTTTTCAAAACTCGATGAACGGGCCTACAAATCAATTGAAGGCGCCACGATTCTCTGCAAAACCCGGGGCAATCCCTATATCGAATTGACCCACTGGGTAAACCAGATCCTCCTTTCGGAAAACACCGATTGGCATGAGGCTCTGCGTTTTTTTGCCCTGGATGAAGGGAAATTGTCCAAGGACATGATCGCGGCTATGAACGGTCTGCCCCGGGGGGCCTCCTCTATCTCGGATTTTTCCAACACCATAGAACTGGTGATCAAGGAAGCCTGGATGATCGCGTCCCTAGTGTTTAAGGAGGGGGCCATCAGGACCGGGCACCTCCTCATCGCCATCAAGCAGACCCCGGAATTTGCCCGGCAGCTCCACGATATGAGCGGCGAGTTTATGAAAATTAACGGGGATATGCTGGCGGAGAAATTCCTGGATATCGTCAAGAATTCTGGAGAGACCTCTGTTGCGGCCCCCGCGGGAGAAAGCGGCGCTACCGGCCAAGCCGGTACCCTTATGGGAAGCGCGGCTATGGGCAGTACCGAGGCATTGCGGCTCTACACAGCGGACATGACCGCTGCCGCGGCTTCCGGCAAAAGCGACCCCATCGTGGGGCGGGACAGTGAGATTCGGAAGGTCATCGACATCCTCATGCGCCGCCGGCAGAATAACCCCATCATCACTGGAGACGCGGGGGTGGGCAAGACCGCGGTGGTGGAGGGTTTTGCCCAGCGCCTCGCCAAGGGGGATGTTCCGGGCAGTCTCAAAGGGACCCGCCTCCTCTCCTTAGACATCGGCCTTCTCCAAGCCGGGGCCAGTATGAAGGGGGAATTTGAAAACCGCCTGAAGCAGGTGATCGAGGCGGTGCAAAGCTCTGAAACTCCGATCATCCTCTTTATTGACGAAGCCCATACTATGATCGGCGCAGGGGGGCAGGCGGGACAGAACGACGCTGCCAACCTCTTAAAGCCCGCCCTAGCCCGGGGGCAGCTCCGCTGTATCGCGGCTACCACCTACCAGGAATACATCAAATACTTTGAAAAGGACCCTGCCCTGACCCGCCGCTTCCAGAACATCATCGTGGACGAACCTGACGATGAAAAAGGTACGGAGATGATGCGGGGCATTGCCGCGGCCCTGGAGTCCCACCACCAGGTGTCTATTCTGGACGAGGCCCTGGGGGCAGCGGTCAAACTGTCCCGGCGCTACATCCCTGCCCGGCAGTTACCGGACAAGTCGGTGAGCATCCTGGACACTGCCTGCGCAAAAGTGGCCTTGAGCCAGAACGCGGAGCCCGCGGAACTGGAATACTGCCGCCGCAGGATAGAGGCCCTGGAACTGGAAAAGGATATCCTCACCCGGGAAGAAGCCGGGGGCTTTGATCACCAGGAAAAGCTCGTTCTCATCAATGAGGAGATCGCCGGGGAACAGGAAAAAAAGGGGATATTAGAAAAACGGCTGGAAACGGAGAAAGCCTTGGTGGCGGATATTATCCAGATCCGGGAAAAAGCGAAGGATGGTTCAGGAAAGGAAGAACTCAAGGCGGAACTGGATGCGAAACGGAAGGAACTGGCGGAGGTCCAAGGGGAAGAACCCTTGGTGTTCCCCTTGGTGGACAGTCAGGCAGTGTCTTCGGTTATTTCCGAATGGACCGGCATACCCTTGGGCCGGATGGTGAAAGACGAGATCCAGTCCATCCTTACCCTGGACAAGGAACTGCAAAGCCGGGTTATCGGCCAGGATCACGGCCTTTCGATAATTTCCAAACGAGTAACCACTGCCCGGGCCTCCTTGGCGGATCCCAACAAGCCCATCGCGGTGATCATGCTGGCAGGCCCCTCGGGCACGGGGAAGACCGAAACCGCCCTGTCCCTGGCGGAGCAGATCTACGGCAGCGAGGAAAATATCATCACCATCAACATGAGCGAATTTCAGGAAGCCCATACAGTGTCCACCCTCAAGGGGGCGCCTCCGGGTTATGTGGGTTACGGCGAAGGAGGGGTCTTGACCGAAGCGGTGCGACGGAAGCCCTACAGTGTAGTCCTCCTGGACGAGGTGGAAAAGGCCCATCCGGACGTACACGAGATATTCTTCCAGGTCTTTGACAAGGGTCAGATGGAAGACGGCGCAGGGCGGCTGGTGAATTTCCGCAATACCATCATCATCCTGACCACCAACGTGGGGGACGGGGTTATCGCGGACCTCTGCGTTGACGAGGACAATCTGCCTGATCCTTCGATTTTGGAAGGAGCCATCCGGCCTGAGATGATGCGGGTCTTCCCCGCGGCCCTTTTGGGGCGCATCCAGATTGTGCCTTATTATCCCCTGGGGAAACGGGCCCTCTATTCCATCATCGACCTCAAACTAGGGAAGATCAAGAAGCGGGTAACCGAAAACTACCGGGCGGAACTCATCGCCTCTGACGCGGTGAAGGATGAGATCATCCGCCGTTGCGATAACGCGGCCAGCGGAGCCCGGCTCATTGACGCGGTGATCAACAACAGCATCCTGCCTGAGATCAGCGCGGAATTTTTACGGAACATCATGGAGGGGCATACCCTGAAACAGGCCCTTATTGACGTGAAGGATGAACAATTCACCTATACTTTTGAAAACAAGGAGGACTAAATGCCGACGCCTGTAGCGACTATCACCAATTTAACCGCCACCGGGGACGTGATCATCGGCCCGGGGGCCCTTACCACCATGGTCAAGGGCCTTCCTATAGCCTGTCTGGGGGACGCGGTGGCGGGTCCCATGTGCATAACCGGAGCCATTACCATGACTACTGAGTTAACCAATCTGGCTAAGGGCCGGCCCATCGCGAATCTGGGCAGTCTGGTCACAGGGGTCAGCCCTATAGGCGTTCCGGTGTCCACTGCGGTATTGGTGTGTCCCAATGTAAACGAAATCGTATAGGAGATGAGTATGGCAGAAAGCAAAAGCTCCCTGACACTGCACCTTGCGGGAGGAACCTGTAAAGACCTGTATCCCTGGGATTTGGTTCTGAAAGAGGGCTTTTCCCAGCTTTACCGGGGGGAACTGACGGTCCTTTCTGAAAAGAAGCACGCTATGGAGGAGCTTTCTGCCCTCCTGGATAAGGGAATTTCCCTGATCATTACCCAAAAATTGGGGGATGCAAAAACTGGGCGGACTCGTTATCTCCATGGGATTGTTACGGAAGTGAGAAGCGCCGGGGTGTTCAGCAATGGGAAGGTAAAGGATTGTTACAGTTATGTCCTTATCATTGAACCGGAGCTTGCCCGGCTTAGGTTTACCCAGTTGACCGCACCGTATTACCGGATGAATCCAGTGGGTATCTTCGAGGCCATCCTGTCCAAGTACGATCTTAAGGCAAGGATAGAGCAGAACTATATTTCTTATACCAAATACGGCAAAAATTTGCTCTTTGATCAATCGGAAACATCGGACTTGGATTTTTTAAGGGGCATCGCGGAACTGTATGGGATTTCCTTTACCTTGGTGCATCCCAAAACGCAAGAAGAGACCTTGGGTGTGGCGGATCTTTATTTTTCCGACGGTGAAAAATTCCCCCTTTCCGATGTGGTGTATTCCGATAAACGGGAAGAGCCCCGCTTGGTAAGTTTTGATTTTTTAGGTTTTAACGAGGGGCAGCATATCTGGAAGATGGATAGCTGGGCTATGAGTAAAACCATTGGTTTTGACGGGTTTAAACTGAACGCGACGTATCCTAACGCTATTTATGGATCGGATCAGTGGAAATGGGGTAAGACGGAAAAGGGGAAACGGTACGCCAGTTATAACCGTCTTTTCCACAGCTATGACCGGCAGGCCGGAACCGCAGAGGTGGATGCTGATGTTACATTGATCCTGAAAGCCCGGCAGAGGACAGCGGAGCAGGCTAAAACCCGATGGACCGCGGGCGCGGCTAATCTTGCCCTTCGTCCGGGGATCATCCTGGAACTGCGGCATTTCTACGGCATGAAGGACCAGGACCTTATTACCGCCTTGGTTACGGGGATTACCCTGCATCACCGGGCGCGATGGCCGCCGGATCTGGCGGTGCGCATGGAAGGTTCCGAGGGGGAAATAACCGAGGTTCAGGGGGAGTGCCTGGATTGGGGCAAAGATACGGAAAAACGGTTCTGTCCCGGCGGCGATAAAAGGAAAACGATGCAATGACGGTTATTAAGTATATGGTCAGTGATAATGAGGGGAATAGTGAAAACAAAATGAGGATTACATGCAAGTGCAAGAAATGATCGTTACCGATTCGGCAGGAAAAACACAAGATAGTGCGGGCAACTCAATAGAAGGGACGTATGGTTATTGTGTGGAAAATAGCGTCAGAAATCATTACCGGTTTTATGCGATGGAAAAGCCTAATCCGGGACCTCAGACGAGTGGTGCTAAGGATACAGATCCCAATAAGATTCAAATGGTATTACCGGTAGGAGGACTCGACTCGGGACTTTATCGGTATCCCAAAATCGGAGAAAGGGTTCTGGTCTCCTGCCCTGATTCCGGCAGTAGTTACTATATGCTGGGGTATATACCATCGGATGGTAACGAGGTTTATAATGCAGCTACCGACAACTATGGCGAAAAAAATGACTTAAAAGACAAATTTTTTGACCAGGAAGGGATGATATTCCGGTATAAAAATACAGCCGATGCATTTAAGAGCACGGCCTCGGCTCATTCGGAAATCGGTTTTTACAAAAAAGAAAAAGCCGACTGGCCGGTAGACCCAAAAGTCAAAAACAAGACATACCCCTCTATTGATACGATCAACATCGAATCCGCCGGAGACATAAAGGAATCCGCGGCAAACCATCATTTACAAAGCGCCAGACGTATGGAAATATTAGTGGACGTTGAGAGACTTGACCCCCTTACCGGCAAGGATGCCAAGGGTAAGACCATGGCGTTTGGGGATAATAATGGAGACGATTCAAACCTTTATGGGGGGGATCTCCATGTCCGCGCTAAGAATCGCATAGTGATTAAGGCGGGATCTCAGATACTGCTGCAAGTGGGCAGGACAACGCTCACTATAGACGATAACGGTTTTAACATAACCACCAGACAGGTAACCGGAAACTTTCCCAACAGCCACGACACCTCGCTCAACATGACCCCCCGTGATGGCGTAACCATGTCCGGCAAAACAGTGAGCATATTCGGCTTGTACCGGCTTTTGATGGGGGATGGGTTGGGCGGCACTATTATGTCAACTTTGGGGAATCTTAACATATCCGGCAGGGAAATAGGCATAGACTCCAAAGATAGCTTTGAATATCTTTTTTTTACCATAATTCAAGGACTTAAATTTGCGCTTAACGCCACTTCAGGCGGTATGGCTCTGAATCCGGAAAAAAATTCTATTGATGTGATCCAATACATTAAAAAGACTGAGGAATTTATGGAAACAATGATAAAAAAAGGCAGAAAATGGAGTGTTACACTTGGTAAGTATGCCCATCCTCCTACCGGCGAAGATGCGCCCTGTCGGTAATGCGGATACTTCCGATCATGACGGCCAGTAGTTATAGGACAGCACAGGAGGGTAAAATGATAAACAAGCAGGAAGGCACGGCTACTCTGGTAAACGTAAAAAAATATAATGCCATTCAATGGATGATAGCGTTAAAAAACCGAAGGGAAGAAAAATATGCTAATAAAAAATAACTCTAATATCGCATCTATAATGTCGGCACTTATCGGCGATATCTTTGATTTAACCCAGCAGATTTACAAGACTATCGCTCTAGCGGCGAAGAATGCCAAAAAGGGCCCGGAATATTATGATAAATTGAATTATTCCGCGATGATTGTCGATTACGGCTTGGGGGAAGTATTCGCAGGAATTCTTGTCGCGACCCAGACCTTACAATCCGCAAACATAAGTCTGAAGTCAAATGGAGAGATAGTCATGTCCGGTGAACAATTAACTCAAAAAAGCATTAAAAATGTTGCTGTAAATACCCCAAGCGGGCCCATACAACAGGCGGCGTACGTGGCTCAGATGGTTGTAGGTACCGGTGAAATGGGGCTGGTGCTTGGGAACTTTATCGTGGATATGGCAATTTATGCTGAAACGGAAAAGAAGGAGGCAGCGTTGTAATGGCAGACGATACATCCTTGGATCCCGGCTTGGAAAAAGCTATCATGAATGATGTCGGCCCGCTGATAGTCAGCGCGGGTATTACTATGGCCGTGGCCTTCGTAACAGGCGCTGTCCTCGAACTGATTGGAACCAACATTAAAACCAGTTCTTTGACGGGTGATGAGGGAATTCATCCTACCAAAGACGAAACCGCCATCAATAATGTTGACACCACGGCTAACGAAGTCGATGGATCCCTGAATCAGGATGGGGTGGCAGGCAGGAACGGCGCGGTGAAGGCCGACGAAACCGACGCCAGCGCGCTGACCGGTGAAGCCACCGCCTCAGAGTCCGGCGTATCGGCGCTGCGTACCAAGACAGGCGCTTCGGACATCGAAACCAAAGCGTTAAAAATGACCTAAGGAGCGTCGTGTGGCGGATAAATTAGACTGGCTTGATAAACATCTGATATTGCTACGTTATCTTACCGTAAGCGATGTGGTGGAAAAGGAAAATTACAAGATTCGTCCTGATCTGGCGGAGTTATTCGCGGGTGTGAACAGCGTAGAAGAAATGACTTTTAATCTGGCAAAGGCTGAAAAGTACAAAGAAGCCTGCGAACTTTTGGCGTATATAGCCCATAGGCAGGTGGGGGTTTGGTGGGGATACCAATGCCTGGTTTCGCTGCTTGAAGAATTAGGCGCAAATCCGCCGGAGGACCGGGATATTGCCGACATCGCCAAGGATTTTAAGGTAGAAGTGCCTGATTTTGCCAAAGTAAAACTGCCTGATCCCCCTGATATGTCCCAGTTGAACGCCTCGCTTGACCAGATAAAGGCGCTAACAAAGGATATGCGGGAACATGCCGATCCGGTGGTGATGAAAATGGTCGATGATGCGGTGGCGGTCGCCTTTCGGGAGTTCAAAAAAGTCCACGGCATGGATCCGATAGAGCTGGTTAAAAAAGTACAGGAACGGGCGTCTTTAGGAACCCAGATTGACCCTAATTCTCCTATCTTTAAGGCGCGGGATGAGCTTCGGGCGCAACTGCAAACATTGCGGAAAGAAACGGTTGATACGATCAAGTCGGTGATCCCCCCCAAAGTGCCGGAACACGAAAAGAAGATCCGGGACAACGCCCTCTCCGCAGTGTACCGGTGGATAGTCGCGCCGGACGAGGTGAACAGCAAAAAATGCCTGGACATTGGCAACGAATGTCCCGACACCCCTGCGGGGCTTTTAGCCTTGAGCAGTTTCTGGGCCTTCGGCGACCTTATGCCCGAGGGCGACCAAATCGTCCCCACGCCGCCGGGACTAGCCCCTAACGGTCTCTGTCAAGTACTCTTGATGTGTGCTCTTCACAAGGGAGGCACCAGGAAGCTCAAGGAGCGGTACGAACACTACTTTAACCTAGGGGTAGAGATATTAAGCGGCAAGGATAACTGGGAAAAGAGCCTTGCCGAGGGACAGCCGCTCCACGAGACCCTGTCCCACGCAGCATCCCCTCCACCTCCGGCAGCGGAAAAGCCGGTGGAGAGGCCGCCTGCCAGTGGCTACAAACGGTGGAAGCCGGAGAATCCAGGAATCTGAATCATTTACGAGGAGACAAGGCCAGGGTATAAAGATGGTAAGCAGTTTACGTTTTTTTTGGAATTTTGGGATAGGGGCGCTTATATGTTGTTGTTTTTCAGGCTGCGCCAGCCAGCGCCAGGTGGTGGTGGGACTTTCCCCGGAGTTGGAGGACTACTACGCCATGTATCCTTCAATAGAATTTGACGCGGTCGCGGTTACCAGCGAAGAAGCGGATCAGATCAAAAGCCAAGGGGTAGACAAGTATTTTGCCCCTGCCAGCGCGTTAAGGAAACGGCTTGATCCTTTTACCGTCTATTTTTCCCAGGAGCGTACGCAGCCGGAAACCCTGCCTTACCGGTCGAATTATTGGGACCGGTGGCTCAAGAAAAAGCCCGTAACCTTGGTGCTCATCGCGGATCTGCCCCATTCCCCGGATATGCCCGATGATGACCCCCGGGTTTTGTATATTGATTTAAAAAAGGACGGTTTATTTGTTAAGCCGGTGTACGTAGAAATTGAACCACAAAAAATTACGAGGATTTTTGATAAACCCAAGGATCCCCGGACCCATCTTCCTGCAGAAAACCAGAAGCCGGATACCCAGGGAACGGATACCCGAATCCATGGGGATGCAGAAAGAGAAAAATAAGCGAAATTATAAAAGGATAGTCTATGCGTTTTGAAGAATTATTGCATTGGAACGATGGCCAGTTTTTACAGCCCCATCATTTTCAGTATCAACAGCGGATTGTCTCAGGGTATATCAGGCTTAACCGCTCTTTTTCCTTGCCTTTCGCTTACGGGCTTCTGGATTTTGAGCTTGACTTGGATGCTCTGAAAGGGGGAAGGGTGGCGGTTAAGCGCTTTTCCGCGGTCATGGCCGATGGTCTGGAACTCTCCATGCCGGGGAACTGTATCCTCAAGCCTCTGGATTTGAGCGACGCCTTAAAGGAAAATCCCACGAGCCTTACGGTGTATGTGGCTTCTCCCTATTGGTCTGAATTTGAGGCAAATCTCGCGGGTGAAGAAACCCCTAAGGAGAAAAAACTCTACCTTACCCAAAGAAAGCGGGTCCGGGACGAAAATTCCGGGGATAATGAAATAACCCTTATTACCCGGAGGATCAATGTCCGGTTGGTAACGGATCGGGAGGATACCAAGGATATGCAACTCCTGCCAGTGCTTAAATTGAGTGTCCTTATCCAGGAAATAAACCAGCCCCTGATCAATGTAGATGAAAAATACCTTCCCCCCTTTATGATGCTTACGGTGGCGGATCCGCTTTTCAATATGGCCACGAGCCTTATGTTGGATATCCGGCGCTGCAAGGATAAACTGCAAAATACCTTAACTGCATCCCGAGGGGGAGATGAAAGCTTCTCCCGGACCGACGTATTGGATGACGCCCGGTCCCTCCTTTTGCTGCGGACCCTGAATTTCTATAACATCCGGCTTACGTCCCTCTTAGTGGACGGTTTTATCTCCCCCTTTACCCTGTACCTGGAACTCGCCTCGTTCTTGTCGGAACTCTTGGGGATTAATCCCAAAAATGAAATCCGGGAGATTAAACGCTACGATCATGATGACCGCCTGCCGGTGTTTACCGAACTTTTTAAGGATATCCGTTCTTTTATTCAAAGCGAAGGAGGAGCGGGGTATATTAAGCTCAATTTTGTAGCCGTCGAAGGGGGAGATTATTTTTTCGTTGCCATCAAAACCGAAGATATCGCCAATGTGAACGAAATATACCTGGCGGTCCGCACCAGCGCGGAAACAAAAGAAGTGATCCGGGTCCTGGAGCAAGGGGATACCTTTAAGCTTATCAACCCCAGGGCAAAATCCCTGCGGATCCGGGGGATGAAACTTTCCTGGATGCGGTATCCCCCCCGGTTTTTGCCGGCTCTAGATGGGACCCTTTGGTTCCGCCTGGATCTGGCCGAATCATCCAAGGTGTGGCGGGATATGTGTGAAGAAAAAGGTATGGTGATTGACTATGTCCGGGAACGCCTTCCTGATCTGGAACTATCCCTCTTCATAACGGTCGTGGAATAGGAGATGGCAGTGAGCACCCCGGTAACGCTTGAAGATCTTTGCCGCCCGATTTTTACCTGTTTCTGTAATTACTGGCAGTTGAATCAGGCGGGGATTCCCCTCTCTCTGGAAAAGTTCAGAGCGGACATAGAATCCTCCCTGGAAGAGGCGAAACAAAGGGCCGCAACAGACCCGGTTCTGGGCCGGGAATATAACCAGATAGAACGGCCTTTGGTTTTTTTCATTGACTTCATGGTCCAGGAAAGCAGTTTCCCCTTCAATAAGAACTGGCGGGAACTAGGCAGGAACTACAACGAACTTTCCGGAGATGAAAAGTTTTTTAACCTCCTCTCTGAAGCCCTTCAGGATATAGAGGCCCGCCATACAATACCCCTCTTTTATACCATGCTGGGATTGGGGTTTGAAGGGGCCTATATGCAGGATCCTGGGTATATCGACAAGGCCATGAACCACTGTATGGCCCTCTTTCCGAGGGAGTTGAATATCCGGGAAGAGCCCATTGTCGAGGTCCCCACGGAAAAGCGGATTGCTCGATCAAAAAAAGTACAGATTCTACGGCCCCTGCGCATAACCCTGATCTTTTCAATCCTCTTTTTGGTGTTTTCTTTTGTTTTTAATTTTGCCACTTTCTTTAAGGTTACCTATTCGTTCCGGGAGAATTTATCCGGCGCCGCAGTGCAGGCCCGGGAAATCAAAACTATCCCCTATGAGGCCCCCTAATGGTTGCTAATTTTTTCTCCTTTATTCCTAAGCTTGTGGATCTCATAAAAACGAGCACCTTGGCTAAGGTCATTGTGGCGATCCTGCTGTTGTTGCTGATCCTTGTGGTGGTCCTGCCTTTGATTAGAAAAGCCCGGCGGAAACGGCTCAAGGAAAAGGAAACCCGGGATATTCTCAAAGATCTGATGATTTGGCGCCATGTAGCCCAGCTTACCCAGGGGGGGGATGAACATAACAAGGCCAAAAAGGCGCTCTCCGATAATATCATAAAAATAAATGAATTGCTGAAAGAGGGGTTTCATCTAGCGGACCTCCATGGCAGAGGGCTTTACGGGGTGCCTTGGTTCATGCTCCTGGGGGAACCCCATTCGGGAAAATCATCCCTGCTTGAAAAGAGTGAACTGGAACTGGTCCCTTCGGTAGCGGAAATGAAGGCCGGAGCAGAAGGGGAAGGGAAGAGCCTCCCCGTGAGGATCTGGCTTGGGGGCAAGGCAGTGGTCTGCGATGTAAGCGGGAGTGTTTTTTTTGACCGGTGGCTTGAGGGCAGCAGCGCGGAATGGACCCATATCATCAAACAGATCTGCCGCAGGCATTACCGTAAACCCCTGGACGGCGTCATCCTGACTGTTCCTGCGGACGCGCTTTTGGCGGACGACAGCGACCTCACCCGCAAAAAAGCCACCCTCATGGCCAATGAACTGGCCCACCTTCTGAACGCAAGCGGGATGCGCCTGCCCTGTTATATGGTGGTTACCAAACTCGATATGGTAAACGGGTTCCGGGAGTACGCCCTGGAGCTTTCAGGAGAATTACGGCATCAGATCTTAGGGTATGAAAATAAAACCAGCACTTACCAGAGCGATGATTTTAAGCAGTTTTGGAACAACCTGATGCAGCGGCTGCGTTCAGGCTATAAAAAAAGCATGAATTCCCGGGATCTGCACCTGCGCATCTCTGGGGGGTTAAACCGGATGGATGTAACAGGAAAGCTCTTTTTGTTTCCTGAAAATTTCGACAGTCTTTACCGCAACCTCCACATTTATCTTGAGACCCTATTCAGCGAAGATACCTTTCATGGAACCAAGGATACGGTTTTTGAAGGTCTTTTCTTTACCTCTTCCACGGATATGGGGATTTCTTTTAGTCCCGCTATTGCCTCCCTGGCCGGGAAAAAGACCGAAGATTTCCTCCTCACCGAGGAGCCTCCCCAGGTTTCCCAATCCTATTTTGTCCGGGATATGTTACAGAAGTTTATCTTCAACCCTACCCCCCACGCGGTCTTTGTCAGGAAAGAAGCGCTAAACCGGGCCATACCCCTGTTTGCCCTCTGCGGGGTTTTGATTATCCTGGGCCTCATCTCCCTCTACACTGCCCTTTTCAGGGCTGACGACCTTACCGAGTCTCTCGTCCAAGTTACCAATTATTATCGCTCCCTTACCGCCGCCTTACAGACAGAAAACGGCGCGGGAGTTCCGGTCATTGTAAAAAAGAGGGACGCTACCTTTGCATTTAACAATGATCCCAATCTCCAAAAAAACGTATCCTCCCCGGTTCAGTTCTACTACAATGCCTTGGCTTACCGGAACGTCAACCTGACCCCTTCTTTTGGGTTTCTGCTTTCAGATCTCCTGGTGTTTCAGGAATTCAACATGGGCCGCCGGGACCGCATTTTTATTACCAATCAGCTCTATGGGAGCCTCATCAGAACCCCGTTGCTGAAAAACGTGGGGTCCAAATTGATAGATCAGTCCCTTGCGTCCCCGGTGCTTGACCGGGAATTACGCTCGGTGATTCACTCCTTTACCCTGCTGGATGAACTGAAGCCGGAAGATTTCCAGCATTTGTTCCTGTCCAATCAGTATATTTCTGAAGCGATGATAAGCTATCTGCTGCCGGAACTCTCTAACGATTCCAGGGCGCTTCTCAACAGTTTTCTTTCCCGAAAAGATCCGCGGTATACCTTTGCGGAAGAAGCGGCCTATATCTACTCGGATGATTATCTCCGGGCCAAGGGCGCGGCATTGCAGATCATCCTCTCCTCGTGGCAGCGCCTTGCGGTGTATCCTGATTCGCTGTACGGGAAAATAAAAACCCTGGTGTCCATCTCTCAGAATATTGTTGCCAATTATGCCCGGATTACCTTCCTCCTGCACCAGGCTGGGGACGCCGCTTCCCTGCGGGATGTGCAGAACCTGGTTACGGAATGGAAAAGTTTAACCGCCGCCCAAAACAGCTTCATTTTCCAGGGCCGAGGGCTTTTTGAAGAAGTAAAAAATGACCTGGTAAAGGTTACGATCCCCCTGCTCAATGAGCCGGGGGGGGATGCTTTTGGAAGCAACCTGATAAATGACTATCTTTTTAACGACCTGGTGATCGATTATGCGGTAAAAGAGTATACGGATCTTTTTCAGAAAGATATGGAGTTTATCAGAATAAAGAGTCATGGAATGCGAAGCGGCGTCCTGGGGGCGGTGAGCGCGCTGGAGCGGGAATTCTCCAGTAATCTGACCCGGGAACTTGAAAGTCTGCGCTCCAGCGCGCTGAGCCTGAAAACCAATGAGCTCTTATCCGGGAAAATGACCAAAGAAGCGAATGGGGATTCCCTTTTTATGGTGGTGGAGAAAATTTTGAACCTTGCCGGGGCCGTGGATATACCGGATGAGAAAAAACTGAGAAACACTCCGAATGTAAATTGGATGAGCGGACAGTACGATATTATTGCCGCTTTTGATAATTACGAAACCTATGTTAAACCCTTTGTGGAAAATGAAAAGGTTTCCACCCTTATCAGCAACGGAAGAATCATGCTGGCGGCCCAGGCCTACCTTAACCGGTACATCGTACTCAGCGTGGAATATGACTTTCTCTCAAGCTCTCCGGAAACCATAGGCGCGATGATAGCGGATCGTTCCGAAGCGGAGAACCGGGAGATCTTTTCCCTCTCTGGCCGGGCGATTCAAAGCGCCTTGGGGGGGATCAATTTTAATAAGAGCTATGATCCGGGGATCGTGAAAGAGATAACCGACGGCATCGCGGTGTACAGCGATTTATTTGCCCGTTATACCCAGTTGAAGGAAGAGCCGAAATTTCTCAAAAACCAGGAGCGCCTCTATCAGACCGAGTCGTTCAGCACCTACCTGGGGTTATATGTGAGCTATTGGGGAAATTACCCGGATACCGCCTATGTTCCGTCCCCGGGATGGCGGGAATACCGGGTCCGGGTAAATCAAACGAAACCCTACCAGATCAATTCGGTACTTCAGTCCCTCTACACCGAATGTATCGGCATATTAAACGATGTCAATGACGTGGTGTTGTCCGATGTATTAAAGCGGGAAAAAGGGGATTACATCACGTCCCTGAACGACCGGATAAAGATCCTTTCCGCTTTCCTCAGCGCTGACGCGGATCGGATGCTGACGGCCTGGAGTAAACTGCCCGCAGAAGCGGAGCCGGCCTTTAAACAGATCCGGGCGTTAACGCTGGATGAAATCAAAGATACCTATATGACCGTGTATTCGGATACCAGAAATATCAGCATCGGCTGGTGGAATGATTTTATCATGAACGGCATCCATATCCTGTCGAATACCTATTGCAGCCTCAAGGTGAAGGCCTTTTCCGAAAAACTTGAAAGCCTGCGGGTATTCCCCCTCCTGGCTGACGGGGTTCGGGAGGAGGTCTTATCCATGAGTACGCTGGAAGATATAGCGATCTTGTTGCGGGACATGGGAGCCGGCGATTTACCGGTACAAGCTGCGGAAGAGCCGGATCCCCTGGAACCCATACTGCACCCCATCCTGTTCAAGGGCGCGGAGGCCCAGGCCTGGGCCCAGACCATCTATCAGTTTGCGGCAGCAGCAGTGGACTCCAAAAAACCGCTGCTCTGGACCCTCTCCCAGCCCCCCATTGATGTGCAGGGGAAACTTTCCCTGAGCAGCCGCCTGCTTGCGGTAAGCCGTTTCAGATACGTCGATGTTTCCCTCTCCGGGAAACCATCCAAACCCTTGAACACCTATATGAATGAAAAAATCAGCCTCGCCGAGGGCGCGCCGATGGACAAGAACATAAGCCTCAGGTTTTACCGGACATCCTCAGATACCCGGCCGTCGGTGGAGATTGTTCTGGACAAACCCTGGTCGATTTTTGATTGTTATTTGCATAAAGAGGTGATAAGCAATGAAGGGGGAACCTATTTCCCGGTTCTTTTGAACGACGAAGCAGGGGGATATGTGTACTTTGTGGAAATTGATTTCAACGCGGCTATTCCCGCCCCTGACCGGTGGTATACCAGGGCTACCTGGCCAAATCTCAGGATTATGGACGGTATGGTTACGGTCAACCGCTAAGGGAAGATCCGGTTATGGCTGACTTTTTTACACGCTGATTCGTCAGAGGCCGCGGGGGGGCAGATCCCGTCAATCCGGCAAAGAGAACAAAGTCCTTTTTTAGGCTCTGGCCTTAGGTTTATAGGCCGGGGCGTTTTTTTTTGAGGCCAGGGCTGGGTTTTCCTTTTTTTGCGCCCCTCTCCGGCGCTTGGGGGCTGCGCTGCGGCGGTAAGCGCCGTACTTAACAGGCGGGCTGTTGACCACGCGGGTTGGGGAGTCGGCAACGCGGCTCAGGTTGTCGACAACGCGGGTCAGGTTGTCGACAACGCGGGTCAGGTTGTCGACAACGCGGGTCAGGTTGTCGACAACGCGGCTCAGGTTGTCGACAACGCGGGTCAGGTTGTCGACAACGCGGGTCAGGTTGTGGACAACGCGGCTCAGGTTGTGGACAACGCGGCTCAGGTTGTGGACAACGCGGCTCAGATTGTGGACAACGCGGGTCAGGTTGTGGACAACGCGGCTCAGGTTGTGGACAACGCGGGGCGGGGTGTTGGCCGCGGGGCTCAGGTTGTGGACAACGCGGGGCGGGGTGTTGGCCGCGGGGGTCAGGTTGCCGGCCCTTAATAGGCCGGCCTGCTCCCCGCGGAGACGAAGCCCCCAGGCCGCCGCGAAGCTCTGTCCCGGCTAAGGCAGGAAGGCACGGACAAGCCGAAAACCCTGGCCGATGATCCGATCCGACGGCCCACCGTCGAGCCGGTAGGCTGAACGCAGGTCCTGGGCGCCGCTGCTCCAGTTGCCGCCGCGCAGGACCCGGTACGACCCTGAAGCGGGGCCGGCAGGATCCCTCGGGGAACCGCCGCTGTAACTCCCATACCAGTCCCAGCGCCACTCATACACGTTCCCGTGCATATCGTACAACCCCCATTGGTTAGCCGGAAAACTCCCCGCCGCGGTTGTTTTCTCCCGG
>JAISOX010000008.1 GCA_031275325.1 Treponema sp. | reverse complement strand
CTTTTATACCGAATGAAAAGCATAGACTGCAATACCCTGCCTAAGGTACAAAACCCTGCTTTCCCGGTTTCTATGCGTACCTTAACCGCTACTCAAAAAGAAATCGTCCATCACCTCATCGCTGCCCATAAAAAACGGCCCTGGGGCAGCAAGATTGCCAAGTACTTCCGGGCCTTTACCGGCGCATTTTCCCCGGATATGCCTTTCACCTTCTATTTTCTGTCGGCAAATCATCCCATCATGTATGTGTACGATCCCCGGCCTGCTGAACAGCGGAGTTCCCTGGAGGTCTTCCGTACAGAATGTGAACGTAAGAAACCCAAGCTATTAGAGATTACCCGTTTCTTTGAGTATCTCGTGGATAATGAGTATGTCCAGATGGAGTACCGGGGTATACAAGGGCGACCGCAACGGCCCGTGGGGTATGATGCGGTATGGCGGAAGTACGGCGATTTTTACAATGATATTATGACCGGCTTATCCTTTGTGTGTCTTTCGGACTTTACCCCCACGGAGAAGCTCTATACCTTATGGAAAGCCAGAATAGAGGCTTGATCCTCACCGTCCCTAGACTCTACAAGACCCGCGTCTCAGCGGGTCTTTTTTTTGTCCTCATCCTCCAGGCATCTCCCTATCAGGCCCCCAGATACGCGGCTTTTACCGCGGGATCCCCCATAAGTTCCTTGGCAGGACCGCTCTTGAGCACGTATCCTGTTTCCAGGATATAGGCCCGTACCGCAAGGCCCAGGGCCTTGTACGCGTTCTGTTCCACCAAGAGGATGGTGGTTCCAGCTTCGTTGATACGCCGGATGATGGCAAAGATCTCATCCACCAGGATCGGCGCAAGCCCCATGGAAGGTTCGTCCAGCAGGAGCAGCCGGGGAGACGACATGAGGGCCCTTCCCATGGCCAGCATCTGCTGTTCACCGCCGGACAAGGTTCCTGCGGTTTGATGGATCCGCTCTTTCAAACGGGGAAATAAGGCATAGACCATTTCCAGGTCTTTCTTCACGCCTTTTTTGTCCCGCCGGGTATAAGCCCCCATTTCCAGGTTATCCCGTACCGTGAGGTTGGCGAAGATCCGCCGTCCTTCAGGAACCTGGATGAGCCGGGACGCCACAATCCGATCCGGTGGCAGAGCCGAAATATCCGCTCCTTCAAAAAAGACGGTTCCCCGGGTCTTCTTGATGATGTTGGAAATAGCATGGAGGGTGGTGGTTTTCCCCGCGCCGTTTGAACCGATCAGGGTGATGATCTCCCCTTGAGCCACCTCAAAAGAAATCCCCCTAAGGGCTTGGATTGCCCCGTAATGCACGGTCAAGTCCGAAACCTGCAACAGTACTGTACCCATCTTCACTCCTGCTCATTCTGCGCCGCGGCTTCCTCGCCTAAATAGGCTTTCACCACCGCGGGATCCTTGCGGATAGCTTCGGGCAGCCCTGCAGCGATGACGCGTCCGTAATCAAGCACCAGAATCCGTTCACAAATACCCATCACCAGGTGCATATCGTGTTCAATCAGCAGGATGGTCAGATGAAACTCCTCCCGGATAAAGGAAATGAGCTTCATCAGATCTCCGGTTTCCTGGGGATTCATCCCCGCGGCGGGTTCATCCAAGAGAAGCAGGATGGGATTGGCCGCCAAAGCCCGGGCGATTTCCAGCTTCCGCTGTTCCCCATAGGGGAGGTTCCGGGCAAGCTCATGTTTCTTATGGCCAATCTTGAACAAGTCCAAAAGTTCCCCGGTCCGTTCAATCATACGGGTTTCATCCGCATAAAACCGGGGCAGCCGGAACAGCACATCCCAGGGTTTTTCCATCCGTCCCGCGTGCAAGGCGACGCGCACGTTGTCTTCTACCGTGAGGTTGTTGAAGAGCCGGATATTTTGGAAGGTCCGGGCCACCCCGATCCGGTTAAGCTGGGCAGGACTCAAAGGCCGGTTTAAGAACGGTAAGAAGGGATGTTTTTTTTTCATACCCCCTACTGCATGGACCTTCCGCTGCCGGTCCCAGAAGGCGATTTCCCCGCTTGTGGGAACGTACAGTCCAGAGAGCATGTTAAACACCGTGGTTTTCCCCGCGCCGTTCGGACCGATGAGGCCTATCAGTTCTCCCCGAAAGAGGTCGCAGGAAAAATCACTCACCGCCCTAAGTCCGCCGAACACCATGGAAAGATCCGATACCCGTAGGAGCAGTTCGCCGGTACTGCTCATGGACCTTTCCCTTCCCCGCGCAGCAAACCCATCAGTCGTCCCCAGAGCCGTACAAAGGAAAGTTCTTTCATGCCCAACAGACCTTGGGGACGGAAAAGCATCACGAAAATGAGGATTAAGGGATAGATGAGCAGCCGGTAATCCTGGAGGAACCGGAGGAATTCCTGGAGATACGTCAAGACATAGGCGGCTAATACGGAGCCGGTCATGGAACCCATGCCTCCCAAGACCACAAAGATCAGGTAATCAATACTCTTGTTGAAGGAAGCCACATCAGGCTTGACAAAACCCACCACCATGGCAAAGAAGCTCCCCCCGATCCCCGCGATAAAAGAGGCGATCACGAAACCGAGCATCTTGTACCGGAAGACCCCGATGCCGTTGGCATTGGCCGCGATCTCGTCTTCCCGGACCGCCAGGATCGCCCGGCCATAACTGGAGCGGAGCACATTCTGCAGGAGTATGAGTATGGCTGCCAGGGCTGCGGTTACGGTACAGAATGAAACAGCGGGATAAATGGCCAGAAGGGTGGTAAACCGTCTGCCATTGGCCCCGCCTGAAATGGCTTTGAGGTTGATGAGGATGACCCGGATGATCTCCCCGAATCCCAAGGTAACAATAGCCAAGTAGTCCCCGGAGAGTTTTAGGGTGGGAAAACCGATGATAAAGCCCATGAGAGCGGTTACGAGACCGGCAAGGAGCACCGATATGGGCAAGGGGAGTCCCACATCCAGGGTAAAGAAGATAGCCCCGTAAGCCCCCAGGGCCATGAACCCTGCCTGGCCTATGGAGAGCTGTCCTGTAATCCCGGTGATGGTGTTCACGCTCACCGCTAACATGGCATTGACCCCGCCCAGGGTGATGATCTGGGCTATATACGCGTCAATGATATGGTATTTTATCAACAGTGAAGGAAGCCCCACCCCGGCCAAAGCAAAGGCCCCGGGGATGATGCGATTCCTGATATGGATCTTCATGGGGATGTTTCGCTTGTGCATAAGCCCCTACACCTTCACCCTGGTCTTTTTACCGAGGATTCCCGTGGGCTTCACCAAGAGGATGATGATAAGCACGGAAAAAGAAATAGCGTCCGCGTATTGAGAGGAGAGGAAGCCCTTGGTCAGGGTTTCCGCAATCCCCAGGATAAAGCCTCCCAGCATAGCCCCCGGGACCGAACCGATGCCCCCCAGCACCGCCGCGACAAAAGCCTTCAGCCCCGGCATGGTTCCCATGGTGGGGGAGATCTGAGGATAGGCGCAGGCAAAGAGGATGCCCCCTGCCGCAGCCAAGATGGAACCCAGGGCAAAGGTGAAGGAAATAGTGCCGTTCACCGAGATCCCCATGAGGCTCGCGGCCTGAAGGTCGTAAGAAACCGCCCGCATGGCCTTACCCCGCTTGGTATAATTGATGATGTAATTCAGCGCTACCATTAAGACTGCAGATAATACCATCACAATGATCTGAATATTGGAAATAGAAAAAGCCCCCGCCGACAGGTTCCATACCGGAGGCCGGGGAAACTGCCGGGGGTTGGGGCCTACAAAACGAAGCACCCGGGCGCCGTTTTGCAGGATAAGAGAAACCGCAATCGCGGTAATCAGCGAATTAAGCCGGGGAGCTGCCCGCAGGGGCCGGTAGGCGAAGCGTTCAATGAATACCCCCAGGCCGCCGCAGAGGGCCATGGCAAGCACAAAGGCCGCGGCTAATGAAAGAGGGGACACCCCCAGCCAGGTGAGGACAAAATACCCGGTATAGGCCCCCACCATAAGCACATCCCCATGGGCAAAGTTGATAAGCATCACGATGCCATACACCATGGTATACCCCAAGGCAATAAGGGCATAAATGCTGCCCAGGGATATACCGTTAATCATCTGCTGTACAAAGACGCCGGACAAAAGAACACCGCCCATAGCTTAAAAAAGTAAAATCAGGGATTTACCGTGGTTTTATACACCGTGGCCAGTTTTCCGTTATTTTTGACCAATTCCACCATCACCGCGGACTTGATGGGGTTTCGCTTGGAATCAAAGGTGAGATTCCCGGTTACGTAACTTCCCTTGGTTTGCGCGAGCGCGTCCCGGACCTTGGAGGCGTCCGTGGAACCGGCCCGGAGTATCGCGTCTTTTATGAGGTACAGCGCGTCATACCCCAGGGCCGCGAAAGAAACCGGCACCGACTTAAATTTTCCCTGGTAGGCTTTAACGAAATTCACCACCTTGGGATCCGTAGAATCCGAAGCGTAATGGTTGGAATAAAACCCGTTCAGCACCTCGTCTCCGGCATTTTCAGTGAGCCCGTCCCAGCCGTCAGCGCCCACAATGGGGGCCTCTATGCCTTGCGCGCGCAGCTGCTTGGCGATGAGGGATACGGTGGAATAGTAATCCGGCAGATAGACCACATCAGGGTCCGCGCTTTTTATCTTGGTAAGCTGGGCGTTGAAGTCCACATCTCCGGTAATATAGGATTCCCTGGCTACCACGGTTCCTCCCTGTTGCTCAAAAGCCGCGACAAAATTATCCGTAAGTCCCACGGAATAGTCGTTGCCGTTATCGTAGAGGACCGCGGCCTTTTTCGCCCCGATATCAGCGGCCGCAAAAAGTCCGCCTACGGTTCCCTGGAAGGGATCGATGAAACAGGCCCGGAAGATGAAGTCTCCCGCGTCGGTGATGGATTCCATGGTTGCTGCAGGGGCTACCAAAAGGACCTTTTGGGCCTGGGCCAGGGACGTAATAGCCTGGGTACACCCTGAGGTAAGGGACCCAATAATGATGGCGGCCTTATCTTTGGTCGTGAGCTTTTTGTAGGCGTTGACCGTTTTTTCCGGGTTCCCCTCGTCGTCTTCAGAGATCAAGACCAATTTTTGGCCGTTGATCCCTCCTGCGGCATTGACTTCCTCAATGGCCAGTTCAATGCCGTTTCGGGCTTCCACCCCATACACAGCCACAGGCCCGGAAAGGGGGAAAATACCCCCGATAGTGATGGCGCCGCTTCCCTTGGCTTCGGCCCCGCCGCCTGCAAAAACCAGGCTTGCAGTCAAGCCCAGGCCCCACAGGACCAAAACGAATTTTTTCATGGTTTTCATGTTTTTCATATTTTTCATGGTTTCCTCCATTGGCTTTGTATAGTACCCCATAGGTATCCGGTATGTCTAGTGCGGCGCCCTGCTCAGAAAAGTATGCGCCTTGAGCTTGTCCTAAAACTAATTACCTGTGCCCTCACCCGCGGGGCCTTGGGACAGGCTCCCTTGTTTGGAACCCGCGGGATAAGGCGGCTGCTCTGCCGGATAAGGACGCTATCCTCTCGGATAAGACCGTTATCCCATCGGATAAGGACGCTATCCCCTCGGATAAGGACGCTATTCCCTCGGATAAGGACGTTATCCCCTCGGATAAGGACGCTATCCCCTCGGATAAGGACGTTATCCTCTCGGATAAGCCCGTTATTCCCTCGGATAAGGACGCTGAATAGAAGGCGTCTCAAGGTTTTTTTTAGGGAAAGAACCTGCTGGCCCAGCCTTTACACCTTGAACCTAACCATTGCGCCGGCGTTCGCGGCAACCTGGTCTGCGGCATGTTCCAGCCGTTCCATGTTTCAATCCACCCGCTCACATGAAGCGCGACAGCGTCTTTACCGTGGGGTTTAACACCCCGCCCCTTGGGGCGTAAAACTGGGACGCGGGGATTTTTGATTGAGCGCTTCAAAGGCGTGTTCGGTATCCAAAGAAGTTTGGACGATCCCTTGGATACGCTCCTGTATCGCCTGTAGTTTCCCCCGTATGGTTTTAGACTGAGCCCCTGCGGTTTCCGCAAGACGGCGGATCTCATCGGCCGCCACGGAAAACCCTTTACCCGCTTCCCTGCTGGCGGTCCCGGTGCCGGTTTCCAAATGAACCGCGGATGAGCTAATCTCCTGCTGCACCGCTTTCATCCCGGTAAAGGCAAGTTTTTCCAGGAAATCATTAAAATCCTGTACCATAGCGCCGATTTCATCGTTTCGTTGTATGGCCAGCCGCTTGCCGAGATCCGCAGCACCTCCGGACAGTTCCTTAAAATGAGCGGCTGCTATCCTGATAGGCCGTCCTATCCAGCGGCCCAGCAGGACTGCCGCGGTAATACACACGGTCAGTTTCCAGTTATACTCCTCCGAGACCAGGGAAGAAAACACCAGGAAGGTATTATGGGCCTCATCCATGAAGGTTCCTATGGTTTCTTTGCGGGCAAGGATCTGCCGGGCCAAGGCGGATAATCCCTTATAGCCTGCGGTCTCATCCCCTTGGTTAATATGGAGCTGCATACTGATACCCGGCTTTCCCGAGGAAAAGACCAGGCCCGTATTATCAATGAGCGAGGCGTAACTGGTTGTGCCTATGCTTATCTTGGTTACTGATTCCTCTATCCGGGTAAGGAGCATCTCCAGGACCAGCCCGGCCCGGAGGCTTCCCTGGCTGTCCCTGATGGCCTGGGCTACCATACTACAAAGATTGCCGGTTTTCTGAGAAATAAGGGGATTAGCGATGAATCTATCCTTACCTTGATTGAAAATCTCCTGGGCATAGGGGCGGTCAGATCCATTGACGGGAGCGTCCCAGTTTAGCCTGAAACCCCTGGAGCGTGTCAAAGGTTTAAACCGCCCTGTTCAGAGCATTTTAAGCGCGCTGATCTGCTGAATAACCGACTCTCCCGATGTCAGCAGGGAGCGGGAGGTTTCTTCGATCCTCCCAATAAGGGCGTTTATTTCGTTCAAGGCTTCTAATACCTGGCTTCCCCCGGAATTCTGGATGTTCATCGCATCTTGTATGGACATCTCTTCGTCTTTTACCGTATCAATAAGGGATGCCATCCAGTCAAATTGCTGCCGGGCATAGGCCGCGGATTCTTTGGACGTAGCGATGAGGTTTTTGATGCTGTTCAGGTTGTTGGTTATGTTCACCGCCTGCTGCCCGGAATTGTTCGCCAGCTTTCTGATTTCTCCGGCAACTACCGCGAAGCCTTTGCCTATCTGGTCCCCCGCGTGAGCCGCCTCGATTGCCGCGTTCATACCGAGAATATTGGTCTCATCCGCAATATTCGTGATTATCTTACAGGTATCAATAAGGACATTGGATTGCTCTTCCACACGGCTTATAATGTCCCTGATTTTATACAGCCGGTTCTTCCCCTCTACTGAGGAGGCGTTCAGTTGCAGGACGGTTTCCGCGTTATGCTTCAGGTTCTTATGAATGGACCGGATGTTTTCTACCATCCCTTTTATGGTTTCAGAGGACCGTAACACACAGTCCGCGGTTTCACTAACCTGACCGGAGAGGGTTTCAAGGCCGTCTTTATTTTTCTGCATCTCTTTCAGCGTATGTTCGTAGACCTGGTTAAGCATCTGCTTGATCTTTTCATTGGCTTGCAGTTCTTGTTCAAGCTCCACATAGTGCCGGCAATTCTTAGGTTTGTTCCGTCCGTTGATGATAGCCACTGCCATTTGCTCACAGCTCTCATACCCGCAAGACCCGCAGTTGAGGATATCCGTCCGTTTCGTTTTATGCATGGACCTAAAGGTGGCCTTAATTGCCGTCTCATTGGGAACGATCACCCTGGTTCTAAAGAGTTCCGACCGGTCCGTATAGGAACGCCGGTATAAACCCGGATCCCAATACTGGTCAAGGGTCTTTTCCAGTTTATTCTGGCGGAATAACAGGCGCTTCCCCGCAGCAGGGTAGTGTTTCCGCTCCTCTTTATACCGGATTTCGGTAAAGCTCTCCAGCATACCAAAATGCTCGTCTTGATTCAGGGTCCCCGGTCCTCCATTGCAGCCCTTCGTACAACTGAGACAGTCAACGATCTTATAGGCCGGGGTATGGCCCTGTTTAAGGAAATTCTTGAGATAGGCCAGGTAGTGGTAGACTTTATGGGGGCCTTCGATTCTTTGGGTATAGCTGGCCGCGTCGCTGTCGTAGCGCTGCAGGGTCCGCAAAAGCCCTCCGGGATTTGAAAACAACACCGCCCGTTCCGCCGGAGGATTGTCATAGGCCGCCGGAGGATAGGCGTTTATGGTTTTGCCTGAATCAGTAAGGTACTTCTGGATTGACCGGAAAGCCACGTTATAATCCCCCATGCCCACCGCATCGAACTCCCGGCGCTTGGAATAACAGGGGCTTATCGCGGCAATCCGGTGCTGCTTATACTGGGGATAGAAGCGCTTGATCATCTTCATCGTGTGGACCATGGGACTGTCCACCGGCACCAGGTAGGGGATAAGCTCAGGCCGGTACATTTCAATGAACGACACCAGGGTAGAACAGGGCTGGGCTATGATCAGCGGTGGATTTTCGGCTTTCATATAGGCAAGGTATGATTTTATCGTAAGCTCCGCGCCAAAACTCACGTCAAATACGGCTTTAACCCCCAGGGCTTTCAGGAACCCGTTCACCCTCAGGTAGGCCCCTTCAAAACTTGCGGCAATGGCAGGAGCCACGATGGCAATGATGGGAGCGCCTTTTTGCAGATCTTCCACAAACGCGGTAAAATCATCCACCCCGATACGCGCGCCGTGGGTACAGGCCCTAATACACTCGCCGCAGCCGATACACAATTCAGGATGGTGATCGATTATAGCTCCAGACCCGTTATTGCACATTTTAACCGGACATACCATGATACACCGGTGGCAATTAACGCATTTCTCTTCCACCACATGGATAACCGGACGCAGGATTTTCTTTTCTATCATTCATTCCTCCTTTATTAACTCTTTCCGGGCCGTAAAGCATGTGGTCCATCCAGCCCCGTCCCCTCCGCCGACGCACAGACAATGAGGGCCCCCTTCCGTTCCCTCCACCAGTTCTTCCACCGGTTCCGGTATCATCCCTCCCATAACTAAATGCTCCTTTATCATACGTATTGCAGTGAAAACTATCAATACCGCCTGCCTGACGCCAGAACCGTATCTCCTTTACGCCAGGACCTTGCCTCCTTTACGCCAGCGCCTTGCCTCCCTTGCGCCAGAACCTTGCCTCCTTTACGCCAGCGCCTTGCCCCCCCCTAGGCAATGGCCTGGTCCTCCCCCTAGGTAAGGCCCTCACCCTCCGGCGACGCGCTGGGGCGTACGCGGGTATCCTTGCTATTCCCCTTCCTTGAAGCTATGCTAGAGTGGTTCGGTAATGTCAGGTTCCGAACAACGGGAACAGCTTATGGAGGTTTATAACTATGAACGGATTCAGAAAGAAATGTTTTGGGTTGATGAAGCCATTCACCGGCATACTCGGCTTGGTTATAGCCGGGGGGTGTCAAAGCAGGGGACCTGCGGCGCCTGGTGAAGGCAACCGTACCATCCTTGAAATCGGGTTTGAGACTGAAACGCACCCTTTTGAGCCGCGAGGCGGCAGCGAGGAGCTTACCCTAACCAATGAGGCTTTTCATACCGGCGCTTTCAGCCTGCGTATCGAAAACCGCAGCAAACCATGGCATGGCCCTTCGATAAACATAGCCCCCTACCTTACCGCAGGCAGGGAATACGAGATAAGCTGCTGGATCCGGCTTATCAGCCCTGAACGCACGGAATTACAGCTTTCTACCCAAATAGGACAAGGAGACGCCGCGTCCTATCATGGGGTGGCCAAGAAAGGAATCGCCCTGCAGGACGGCTGGGTCCAGTATACGGGAACCTACCGGTACACCAATATCTCAAGCGGGTACATCACCCTGTATGTAGAAAGCCCGGCGGATGGCACCGCTTCTTTTTACCTGGATGATCTGCGCCTTACCGAGCTTGCCGCCCCTATGATAAGCCTCGAAGACCTAGATCCCCTTAAATCCCGGTATGAGCCTTATTTCCTGATCGGTAATATCGCCTCCAATGCTGACCTCAAAGGCATTCGTTTTGATCTCTTATCCCGGCATTTCAATGTGATAACCGCGGAAAACGGCATGAAACCTGCTTCCCTGCAGGCTGATCAAGGAGCGTTTACCTTTGCCGATGCGGATGAGCTGGTGGACGCTTTTTTAGCCCAGGGGATGCAGGTTCATGGACACACCTTAGCCTGGCACCAGCAGTCCCCTGAATGGATGAACCATGAAGGGATAAGCCGCGGCCAGGCTGTTGAAAATCTCGTAACCCATGCCAAAACCGTGGCCGCGCATTTTAAGGGACGAGTTATATCCTGGGACGTGCTTAACGAGGCAATAACCGATAACCCTCAGAACCCTGAGGATTGGCGGGGAGCCTTGCGCGAAACCCCGTGGTACAAGGCCATCGGGGACGACTATATCCCCCTCCTCTTTCAGGCGGCCCGGGAAGCGGATCCTGAGGCAAAGCTCTATTACAACGATTATAACCTGGATAACCAGAACAAAGCCCAGGCAGTGTATGCTATGGTCAAAGAATTGAATGAACGCTATCCAGATGTAGGAGGACGCCCCCTTATTGACGGTATTGGTATGCAGGGCCATTACCGGGTAAACACCAATCCCAAAACCGTAGCCCTTTCCCTTGAACGCTTTGCTTCTCTGGGTGTGGAGATAAGCATTACCGAGCTTGATATTCAGGCAGGCGCGGACGCGGCGCTTTCCGAATCCCAGTCTTTGCAGCAGGCCCTGCTCTACGGCTCCCTCTTTACCCTGTTTAAGGAGTACGCAGGGTCCATAGCCCGGGTAACCTTCTGGGGACTCGATGATGCAAGCAGTTGGCGGGCTTCTGCAAATCCAACCCTCTTTGATAAGAACTTACAGGCAAAACAGGCGTTTTATGCGGTTTCTGATCCTGAAAGGTTCATGGCGCAACACCAAGGCCTTACGGCCCAGGAGACCCGGCGGGCTCACGCCGTCTTTGGGAGTCCGGTAGTGGACGGCATCGTTGATCCGATCTGGGAACAGGCGCCGGCGCTGCCGGTCAATCAATACCTTATGGCATGGCAAGGCGCTTCGGGAACCGCCCGGGTCCTGTGGGATGACGCGTCTTTGTATGTCCTCGTTACGGTTACGGATACCGTACTGAACAAGGCAAGCCTTAACGCGTACGAACAGGATTCGGTGGAAGTATTTTTAGATGAGCGCAACGATAAAGCCGCCTCTTTTCAAGAAGACGACGGTCAGTACCGGGTGAATTTTATGAATGAAACCAGTTTTAATCCTCAGTCTGCAGGAACCGGATTCGTTTCCGCGGTGAAGACTTCAGGGGCCTCTTATACGGTGGAAATGAAAATCCCCTTTAAGCATCGTACTCCAGCAAACGGCGCGGAGATTGGCTTTGATCTCCAGATCAACGACGCCTCGGATCAGGGTATACGCCAAAGCGTGGCCCTGTGGAATGATCTCAGCGGGAATTCCTTTCAGGATACCTCAGGGTACGGAATTCTTGTATTGACCGGAAAGCCCTAATATGCCTGGGGCTGTCCTCTGGGCAGCCCCCGCTTTTTGTACCCTGTTCCCAGGGGTAAAGGAAACCGCCGCGGCATACGCCCCGCTGCCCTAAAAGCCCTATGGGGTCATCCCTTCCGCACGGTAAAGCGTTGTATCGCACCCTTCAACGCATCCAAACCCTTCCCGTTCTCCTCTACCGCCCTATGCGCTTGTTGCGACGCGGCAAATACCGTCTCCGTACCCTGTACCACTTCACTCACCCGGTTCTGGATCATTTCACTCATCTC
>JAISOX010000145.1 GCA_031275325.1 Treponema sp. | reverse complement strand
CATCCCTCATGCTTAAAAGGCTCTCGCTTTGGCAAGTTCCGCTGCCATCTGCTGGGCAGCGTCCACTACTTCAGGATTCGCGGACACTTGAGCCGTCCCAACCCGCCACCAGCTTTCATACTCGTGGGTCATGGATTTAGGACTCACCTTAACATCGAGCACCACCGGCCCGGAAGCTGCCAGGGCCTGCTGCACCCCTGCCCGGAGTTCTTCCAGGGTCCGTACCGGGATACCCAAAGCCCCCCAGCTTTCGGCGTTTTTAGCGTAGTCCACCTGCAGCGAAGCCCCTTCCAAGCGTCCGCTTTGGGGATCCCGGGTTTTCCATTCATTACCAAAATGCCCGATCCCCTGGCTATGCTGCAGGTTATCAATACAATGAAACCCCGCATTATCCAGAACCACCACGATGATCTTCTTCCGCTCCTGGACCGCGGTCAACAGTTCGGTGTGGAGCATGGTATAGGCCCCATCCCCTACCAAGGCTACGACTTCTTTATCCGGCTGGGCGATTTTAACCCCCAAGGCAGCCGCGATTTCATAGCCCATACAGGAAAAGGCGTATTCCATGTGGTACGTACCTTTGGTTCTAACCCGCCATACCCGCTGCATATCCGAGGGAATGGAACCTGAACCGGACAGGGCGATCACATCCGGGGGCAGGAGCCGGTCATTGAGCTCTCCCAAGACCCGTACTTGCGAAAGGGCAAGGGGGTCTTCTTCCTGATAGAGCCGGTCTACCTCTGCCTTCCATTCCGCCCGGACCTCCTGGATCCGTCCGCCCCAGTCTGACCGGTAGGGGGACGCCCCCCCATTCATGGCTTCCAGGGTCAGTTTCGCGTCTGCAATGATAGGTTCGCCGTTCATTTTATAGGCGTCAAAGGGGGCGATGTTGATCCCCAATATCCGGCACGCAGGATTCTGGAAAAGCCACTTAGAACAGGTGGTAAAATCCCCCAGCCTGGTACCTATTGCTATGATCAGGTCCGCTTCTTTGGCCAGGCGGTTTGCCGCCAAGCTGCCGGTCGTACCAATACCGGAAAGGTTATAGGGATGATCCCATAGGATGTTTCCCTTGCCCGCCTGGGTTTCTCCAAAGGGGATGTGATACGCGGTACAGAACTGTTCCAACGCGGGCCCTGCCCCAGAGAACCCCACGCCCCCGCCGCAGATCACCAAGGGCTTTTTGGCAGCTTTGAGCATACCCAAAGCCCGCTGGATCTGGCCCTGAGTCGGAGGCCGGCGTTCCAGGTGGTGTACCCGTTTGGCCAAGAACTCTTCGGGGTAATCCCAGGCTTCGCCTTGCACATCTTGGGGAAGGGACAGGGTAACCGCTCCGGTTTCCGCAGGATCCGTCAAGACTCTGAAGGCGTTGATCAGGGCAGTCATGAGCTGTTCCGGCCGGTTCACCCGATCCCAGTAACGGCTCACCGGACGGAATGCATCGCTGGCGCTTACGGTATAATCCACCGGGTTTTCAATCTGCTGCAGCACCGGATCCGGCTGACGGCAGGCAAACACGTCCCCGGGCAGGAACAGCACCGGGATATGGTTCGCCGAAGCGGTTCCCGCGGCCGTTACCATATTGAGGGCTCCGGGGCCTATGGAACTGCATACCGCCATGATCTGCCGGCGCTGGCGCTGCTTGGCGAATCCCATAGCCGCATGGGCCCCGCCCTGCTCGTTTTTAGCCTGATAAAAACGCAGGCCCTGAGTACCTGCAGCTAACGCCTCTCCAAGGCCAACCACCACGCCGTGCCCGAATATCCCGAAGACCCCGGCCACGAATTTCAGTTCTTCCCCGTCTACTTCGAGATATTGAGTATCTAAAAAACGCAGCAATGCCTGGGCCATTGTAAGCCGTACTGTTTTCATGTACGCTCCTTCTTTACTTGTGTTGTTTTCAATGAGGGATATGTAGAAAATACCGTACCGGATCCCCCTTACCGTTTCGGCTGCCAGATATTTTCTTCCGGCCCGTTTACCCACTGGTGGGCTTCGGCGACGTACTGGGGTCCATACCGGTTATGGTCCAGATGCCGGATCACCCAGAGGTACCACATAGCATACCCCGGAGCAGTTACCTGGGGATGATCCTCTCCGTCCCGGATGAGGATGGTATCCCGATCCCGGATGATGTAGGGAGTATCCCCAATCGCGGTAAGCCCAAACCCCTGGGATGGCAGGAACCGGTAGTGATAGATCTCCGGCTGAGGATGATGATGGGGAGGATAGCTCGACCATTTCCCCGGTACGCCAATGACCTCCCCTATCACCAGGTTGGATTCAGGATGGTTGGTATCGTCAAAAATGGTCCGCACGATCCGGGTGGATGTTTCCCGCAGGGTCCCTTCCCCCCGGAATTCGCTGCGGCATGCTTCAGGAGGATAACAGGTTATCTTGAATTCCCGGGGGTTGTCCGTGGCCGCGTAATAAAACTCCGCGGCCTGGTCCAACGCGCCTATGGTTATCCGCTCTCTTGCCGGAACCGAAAGGCACCAGGGGGCATGGTCAAAAAGAGTGGGCCGGGAAACGTCAAAACGCCTTTCCTTACTCACGATGAACCCTTTACCCTGGGAGACAAGCCATAGCCGCTCATCGGTTTTGGAATAACTCTCGTAGGTTTCACCCGGGGAAAGACGCAAGACCCCGAAATCCATGAGCATATCCGCGGTGGGTCCGCTCCTCAGCACCAGAGGGGTGTATCCCCGGCCAAAGGGCGGTTTATGATGAATTTGCATGGTTCCTCCTTAAACGTTGCTTACTCAGCCCGGACTTCGTCAATGAAAACCGGACGCTTTTCTTTGAGCGATTTCCCTGCGGCCAAAGCCGCATACATATTCTCCAAACCATCTTCTCCGCTTACTTGCGGAGGGGTATGGCGCAGGACCGCATCCACAAAGGAGTCAAGCTCGGCAATATACGCCTCCTTGTACCGTTCCAGGAAAAAATACAGGGGCTTTTCACCGGTAACGCCCGCGGCAGTGGACACCTTTACCCGGTTGGGAAGATCGTTTTCCGCTATGGCAGCGCCTTTGGAACCAAAGACCTCTACCCGCTGATCGTATCCATAAACCGCTTTCCGGGAATTATCAATTACCCCTAATGCGCCGTTGGCAAAGGTAAGGGTTACGACGGCAGTATCCACATCTCCGGCCTTTCCAATTTCCGGATCAATGAGCACGGCCCCGGCAACATAAACCTGGGTGATTTCGCTCCCTCCCTGGAACCGGGCCATATCAAAGTCATGGATCATCATGTCCATGAAGATCCCCCCAGAACCGGCTACATACGCCGGAGGGGGCGGGGCCGGATCCCGGGAGGTGATCTTGATAAGCTGCACTGCTCCCAGGTCCCCTGCCTGGATGAGTTCCCGAATCCGTTTAAAGTTATGATCAAAGCGGCGGTTAAACCCTATCTGGAGGATAACCCCTGCTTCTTTCACCGCGGCCAAGGCTGCCTTTACCCGGGGAACCGACAGGTCTATGGGCTTTTCACAGAAGATATGCTTTCCCGCAGCTGCCGCGGCGATGATGAGATCCGCATGGGTGTCGGTAGCGCTGCAAATCACCACTCCATCAATGGCGGGATCCCTCAGTATATCCTGGGGATCCGTGGAAAGGAGGCGCACTCCCAGGCCTTTGGCCCAGGCTTCCTGTTCCTGGGACAATACAATATCTGCAATTCCTTCGAGCCTGGCGCGGGGAACACGCTGAACACTATTTTCAGCATGGATCTTCCCGATCCGGCCAGCGCCGATAAGCCCTATCCTTACTTCATCCGCCATGGTTCCTCCGGTCCTTTTACGAGGCTTCGTTTTCCAATCCCCGCATGATTAGTACATGAAAACGTTTTTACTTATTCTATCATAATAGTATATAGAATATCCCTTTTTGTAAAGCATATTTTTTGATTTTTCATGTATGGTTGAAAAGATTTTGTATTTTTTATATGCCCCTCATGGGGCTTGTTCGAGAACCCAGCCGGTTCTTGCGGACTTGAGGCCGGCGCAAATCTCCCAAAAAACGGGGATTTCTTGACAAAATCCCTGTTTTTTGCTGTTTTTACCTGGTTGCGGGCGAACCCTGGGAAATAAATTGGTTCGACGGAAACTGAAGTTTCCGCACAACCTTAGATGCTAAAATTTTTGTTGACAATTCCGGAAAGCAGGTGGATACTTTATTTGTAAACGTTTTCATCTGGCGCGTCTTCCAGCGGGCGCGGTAGAAAACGAACACTATTTTTTATTAAGGAGATTGGCATGAAAAAAACAGTATGGGTGTGTATGGCGGCGCTGATTGGGCTGTCCGGATTTCTAGGTTGTTCCCGGCAAAAATCGGCCGGCAGCGGCGGTAAAACCAGGATCGGGTACATCTGTAACAACTTCAATGATACCTTCCAAGGGTACATCATGAACGAAACCAAGGCGTTCTTCGCGGATAAGCCTGAGTACGAGCTTATCTTTCAGGATGCCCAGGAAGATGTGATCAAGCAGCAGGATCTGGCCAACACGTTGATTGCCCAGGGAATTAAAGCCCTGATTGTGGTACCGGTGAATACCAATGCTACTGAACCGATTACCAATGCCGCTAAAGAAGCGGGTATCCCCTTGGTATACGTCAACCGGAACCCCTTTGGGAGTCAGTCCCTTCCGGCTAAGGTGTACTATGTGGGGTCTCAGGAAGTGATTGCAGGGCAAATGCAGATGGACGCCTTGGGTACGCTCTTGGGCGGATCTGGAGGGGTGGCTATTTTAGTGGGTAAACTGGACAACGAAGGGGCCCTCCTGCGCACTGAAGGGAACAAAGATATTATTAAGCGTAAATACCCCGGTATTACGGTGCTTGCTGAGGAAACCGGGAATTGGCAGCGGGATCAGGGCCTGAGCCTCACCGAAAACTGGCTTACTGCATACGGATCGGATCTCAAGGGTATTTTGGCCAATAACGATGAAATGGCCTTGGGCGCAGTGGAAGCCCTTAAAGCGGCAAACCGTACTGATGTGCTGGTCATAGGAGTGGACGCGATTCCTGACGCCAAGACAGCAGTGGCAGACGGCAGTCTTGCTGCCACAGTGCTCCAAGATGCGGCGGGCCAAGGCAGAGGAGCTGCGGAAATAGCATACAAGGTTCTGCGGGGAGAATTCCCAGACTCAATCACTTGGGTGCCTTTTGTGCTCATTACCAAAGAAAATTTGGCTCAGTATCAATAGGTTTTTAGGTTTCCATCCTTAGCCCATTTTGCTATAAGGGGATGACACATGGCAGCATATCTGCTTGAAATGAAAAATATTGTAAAAACCTTCCCCGGCGTCAAGGCGCTGCGGGGGGTTGAACTCAAGGTCCGTCCCGGAGAGATCCATGCCCTCATGGGAGAAAACGGGGCTGGTAAATCGACCTTGATGAAGTGCATCATTGGGATGCAGCATCCAACCAGCGGGGAAATTATCTTCGACGGGAAGATTCAAGGAACCTATAGCCCTGCTCAGGCTCTGGAGATGGGCATATCCATGATCCACCAGGAATTGAGTCCCGTGCTCCACCGGTCTATCATGGAAAATATCTGGCTTGGCCGGGAACCCCTTACCCCCTTTAGGCTCGTCGATCACCGGAAGATGTATGAGATGACCCAGGAGGTCCTCCAAGAGATTGACCTGGAGGAGGATCCCCGGACCCTTATGTCCTCTCTGACTGTGGCGAAAATGCAGATGATCGAAATCGCCCGGGCGATCTCCTACAATTCAAAGCTCATCATCATGGATGAACCTACTTCAGCCCTTGCGGAAAAAGAGATCCGCCAGCTTTTCGCAATCATGAGAAAGCTCAAGTCCCAGGGGAAGAGCATCATCTTTATTTCCCATAAACTTGATGAGGTCTATGAGATCACCGACAGGATCACCGTGTACCGGGATGGGGAGTACATCGGCGCGGAAGATACGGCCAAGCTCAAGGTGGATAAGCTCATCACCATGATGGTAGGCCGGAATGTAGAGGAACTGTTCCCCAAGGTGAAGTGTCCCGTAGGGGAGGTCAAATTTGAAGTCCGCAACCTCTCTAACCGGAAGTATTTTCAGGATGTTTCCTTTACCGTTCACCGGGGAGAGATACTGGGGATTGCAGGACTGGTCGGCGCAGGTCGCAGCGAGGTAGTGGAAACCATCTTCGGCGTGCGCCCCAAGAGCGGGGGCGAAATCTTTATTGACGGAAAAAAGGTGGAAATCAAAAACGCGGAGGAGGCCATCTACGCCAAGATGGCCTGGCTCACGGAAGACCGCCGGAGTTCCGGGATATTCCCTATGCTGGGAGTGCAGCTCAACATGGTCATCGCCAACATCCCTAAGTTCCTCAACAAGGCCCAGCTCATTCGGGAAGCCTATATGCGGGCGGAATGTGAGGAATACGTCAAGAAGATCCAGGTCAAAACCGCAGGGCTGGAACAGCATATTGGGGAATTAAGCGGAGGAAATCAACAGAAGGTCCTGGTTGCCCGCTGGCTTATGACGGATCCGGAGATTCTGTTCGTAGACGAGCCTACCCGGGGTATCGACGTGCTTACCAAATCGGAGATCCACCGCATGCTCAGCAGGCTTGCCGGGGAGGGGAAGTCCATTGTGATGATTTCTTCGGAACTCCCGGAGGTCATGGGGATGAGCGACCGGATCATGGTGATGCATCAGGGAAAGGTAACGGGAATCCTAGAGAATTCCCCGGACCTGTCCCAGGAAGAATTGATGGCCTATGCCACCAATACCATGGATGAATACTTCCAAGCCAAAAAAGAAAAGAAAGCAAAGGAGATGAGGTAAATGAAATCTGCAATCTTAACTAAGATTACTATGGAACATATCAATATCGGGCAAACTGCCAAGAAGTATGGCATTGTTATTGTTCTGGCGATAATGATCATCTTACTGAGTATTGCCCAGCCCGCATTCCTTAGCCCCACCAACATCTTCAACGTGTTAACCCAGAGTTCCATCTTCGGCATTATGGCCTTGGGGATGACCTTTGTTATCATATCCAAGGGCATCGACCTTTCGGTGGGTTCGGTCCTGGCTTTTTCCGGGGTGATCGCCGCAAGCCTTGGCCAAACTGCCACTGCCACAGAAAAGTACTTTCCTTCGCTGCCGGTGATGCCGGTGATCGTGCCTATTCTGACGGCCCTCATTATCGGCGGAGTATGCGGGGGTATCAGCGGCCTGTTAATCGCCAAGACCAGGATCCCCGCGTTCATCGCTACCTTGGGTATGACGACCGTGTCCCGGGGCTTTGCCCTGATCTACACCGGGGGCAGGCCGGTGAGTAACATGATCCCCTCCCTCACGGCCTTAAGCGGAAAGGTTTTTAACGTCATCCCCATACCGGTTATCATTTACTTTGTCATGATCGTGATAAGCTACATCTTGTTAAATAAAACCCGGTTTGGTAAAAACACCTATGCCATTGGAGGGAACATCACCGCGGCAGAAGTATCCGGGGTGAATGTACCCAAGAACCTGGTCATGATCTACACCTATTGCGGTCTTTTGGCCGGCCTTGCCGCAGTGGTCTTTGCAGGCCGGGTAGGCAGCGTTCATCCCGGAGCTGCAGACGGCTATGAATTAACCGCCATTGCCGCGACTACCATCGGCGGCACCTCCCATTCCGGGGGCATTGGTACTATCGGCGGAGCTTTTGTAGGGGCCTTGGTCCTTTCGGTGATGCGGAACGGCCTTACCCTCCTGGGGGTAAACGCCTATTGGCAGAAGGTCGTGGAGGGCCTCATCATCGTTGGGGCGGTGATCATCGACATGAGAAAGAATGCCAAACGGGATTAACAGGACATTTCATGTAGGGGACCTCAGTTCCCTACATGGTTTATCTTAGGGAGAAAAACATGCAAAAAATTCGTATTGGTTCTGTAGGGCTTGGCCGTTTGGGTGTGGCCCATGCTGAAAACATCACGCGTAAAATCCGCCATGCTGAACTGGTCGCCCTCTGTGACGTGGATACGGCTAAACTACACCAGACCGCAGATAAGCTCGGGGTGCCTCATCGGTTCACGGCGTTTGAGGATATGCTTTCCTTACCCGCCTTAGACGCGGTGGTTCTGGTTTCCCCTTCAGGACTCCACACCGCGCAGATTGCTGCAGCCCTCGCCGCGGGGAAACATGTGTTTTCCGAAAAGCCCCTGGGGGTTACGGTGGCGGAATGTAAAGCCGCGGAAAAAGCGGTGGAGGCCCGCCCGGATTTGGTGTTCATGTTGGGGTTTATGCGCCGTTTCGATGGCTCCTACCAATATGCCCAGCAAAAAGTTGCGGCTGGGGAGATCGGCAAGCCCGTGTTGTTCCGGTCCTACAGCCAGGACCCGGAGCAGTTTATTGCAGGAGCCATTGCCTTTGCCCCGCACTCGGGCGGCCAGTTCCTCGATATGGCGGTCCATGACATCGATCTTGCCCGGTGGTTTACCGGAAGCGAGCCGGAAACGGTGTATGCCATTGGCGGCTGTTACGCTCATCCTGAATTTGCCCAATATCAAGACGGGGACAATGTGTCCTGCCTCATGCAGTTCAAGAACGGCTGCATGGTGTTCCTCTTTGCAGGTCGTACCGCTCCCCACGGGTATAATGTAGAAACGGAGATCATCGGTACTAAGGGGATTCTCCGTATCGCCTCGGTGCCTCAGAAAAACCTGGTGGAAATCCTGGACAGCCATGGGGTGCGGCGGGAGTGCAGCGAGAATTTCCTGGAACGTTTTGGCGACGCCTATAGTAACGAGCTCCAGGAATTTGTCGATTGTATCGTGCGCGGGCAAAAGCCCCGGGTTTCTGTATACGACGGGACCCGGGTCTCAGAAATCGCCTACGCCTGTAAGCGGGCCTTTGAGACAGGTGAATTGGTCCGGTTTTAGGGAAGTACTTTGCGGTTGTCCGAGATCCCAGCTTGTACTTAATAGGTAAGTTATGTACCATAGGGCAAGAAACGTAAAGGGAAGCGTATGGTCAGCATCAAAGATATTGCGAAACAGGCGGGGATGTCCCCTGCTACAGTTTCCCGGGTAATCAATGGAAAAAACAACGTAAATCCTGAAAAGCGGGACCAGATTCTCAAAATAATAGAAGAAACCGGATATGTACCGAATAAAGCGGCCCGGAGCATGGTATTACAGCGGAGTTTTACCGTAGGGATCATCATCAATGATACCTTTAATATGTTTCAGCGCCAGCTTTTCTCTTTTATTGAACGGCGGCTTGAATTTTTTGGCTATCATACCCTCTTTTTCTTTGTACAATTTGACGGCGCCAGCGAAAAAGCCTGTCTTGCCCGTTTAAAGTCAGAAGCCCTCGACGGCATCATCATGATCCATGAGATGAAAGACCCTCAGTTTTACGCGTACGCGCTTGAAATGAAGATTCCCCTGGTGGCGTCTACCTTCAGCGCCCCAGGGATTCTCTCGATTCATATCAATGAGGAACAGGCTGCCTTTGATGCGGTGAGCCATCTTATCAGCCTGGGGCACCGGAAGATCTGCATGATAAGCGGCGGCGGCTTTTCCTTTGGCAGGCAGCGGGCTGAAGGATTCTTCCAAGCCCACGAAGCCGCAGGGCTTGAGCGGAATGAAAACCGGCTGATCCAGGTTCCTTATTATACCATCGAATTCGGTATGTACGGTATGCGGGAATTCTTACTTCGGGATCGGGATTTTTCCGCGCTCTTTGCCGCCACCGATGAACTGGCTATCGGGGCCTTGCGGGTTTTAAAAGACGAGGGCCTGCGGGTACCGGAGGATATTTCCGTGGTCGGATTCGATGACATCGAAATCGCGGATTATCTCATACCCCGGCTCACCACCATACGGCAGCCTTTGGATGAAATCGGGGAACAGACCGCCCTCACCCTGCATAAACTTATCAACGGCAGCCGGAAAACCGGTACAGATATGATCCTTCCGTATAAACTCATCATCCGGGAATCCACCGCCCGGAAAACCTAACCTCCCCGCCTGCGCCTGCGGCGGGCGTTATGCGGGCGCCTGCCGCGGGCGTTATGGGGGGCGGAGGTGTTCGGGGGTAGGGCATACGTCCCTGCATCCTGCGACGCGTTCTCACCTATACTGTAGGCTTGACTCCAAAGCAGTAAAGACCCGAAGCAAGGGGCGGCCCGCCTTCTTACTACCACGGCCCTTCACGGGCAGTAAGCCCGCTGGCGGGCGCCTGCCGCGGGCGTTATGGGGGCGGAGGTGTTCGGGGGTAGGGCATACGTCCCTGCGTTCCTGCATCCTGCGACGCGTTCTCACCTATACTGTAGGCTTGACTCCAAAGCAGTAAAGACCCGAAGCAAGGGGCGGCCCGTCTTCTTACCGCCACGGCCCTTCACGGGCAGTAACCCCCTGGAAGCGCCTGCGGCGGGCGTTATGAGGACTGAGGTGTTCGGGGGTAGGGCGCACGTTCCTGCGGCGTGTAGGCTTGGCTCCAAAGCGGCAAAGGCAGGAAGCAAGGGGCGACCCCGCTCGCTTACCGCCACGGCCCTTCACGGGCAGTAAACCCCCTTGGGGGGGGTTAGGTGTACTCTTCCAAGGGAAGTATATCCCCCTGGGAAGGCTTGGGTAAGGAACGCCGGATATGCAAAGCCGCCGCGCCTTGGGGAACGGTAAGTTCCATGATAAGGTCAGAACAGGTTTTCTCCACTTCCGCGGCGAATTTATCTACAATATGGGTAAAGAGTGAATGAGCCACCATGGCGATCAGCGCGATAATAAGGCCAAACACGGTGGTAATCAATGCCTCATAGATACCGTTTGCCACAATCTGGGCGTTCACGTCGGTGGCTTCGGCGATGGATTTGAAGGCGCCGATCATCCCGGAAACGGTTCCCAGGAACCCCGTGAGGGGCGAGAGGGAACCCAGGGCAGTAAGAAAATTAAAACCGTTTTCCAAGGAGTTGATACACGTCATGGCTTCGGCTTCAAGGGCTTTTTCTATCTGATGTTCCGGCAGTTCCGCCCGGTTTACCAGGGTAAGGAGGATCCGCGCTCCTATCCGGCGTTTAGTCAGACCCGCCAAATACGCTTGAGCTTCAGGGAGCTTATCCTTTTGTAAATAATCCTGCACCTGGGCTTTGAGATCATCCAGCCGTAAGTTGTGGTACAGCAGATACGCTGCCCGTTCCAAGGCGATTGCGACCGTCGCGATTGAAAAGAAAAGCAGGGGCCACATGAAGAGGCCCCCCATTTGAAAAAGCGTTAATAACGAAAATGAAGCGCTCCCGTTTTCCATTATGGATATATCATACCGGTATTCCAAGGGTACTTCAAGGGGCCGCATTGCCTCTGAGGGCCGGAGCTATAAAGTAGACAATGCATATAAAGGAGTATAGAATTAAAAAAATGAGAGGCCGGATGTACCGGTTCTTCAAATAGGCCATACCAAAAGAACCATTATTGAGAAGAACTGCGCCCAAGAAGGGTATCAAGGCAGCGGCCCTCACCGCTGGGGCAGCGCTGGGTCTTGGCTTTACCCCTAAGAGGCGATGCTGAGTTTGGGCAGGACGCCGGATATATGCAGTTCATGGAACAGAGGCCCGGTGAATGCCTATGCGAAAGCAGGCGCTATGGCGGATTTGACCCCGTATATGAACGCCCAGGGCTATAGGGAGGATCAGTCCGATAGGGTTTCTGATCAATTCGTTAGGGCTGCCGGCAATGCGGGCCAGGTTGTCGACAACGCGGCTCAGGCTGCCGGCAACGCAGGCCAGGTAGTAGACAACGCGGCTCAGGGTGTCGACAACGCGGCTCAGGGTGGCGACAACGCGGCTCAGGCTGCCGGCAACGCGGCTCAGGCTGCCGGCAACGCGGCTCAGATTGTCGACAACGCGGCTCAGGTTGTCGGCAACGCGGCTCAGGTTGTCGACAACGCGGCTCAGGTTGTCGGCAACGCGGCTCAGGTTGTCG
>JAISOX010000106.1 GCA_031275325.1 Treponema sp. | reverse complement strand
CCCACGCCCCAGTCACCACCACCCCAACGCGACTCACTTGCTACCACTTACGCGTGAGAGTGGCTCACCCTTACGCGTGAGAGTGGCTCCCCCTTACGCGTGAGAGTGGCTCCCCCTTACGCGTGAGAGTGGCTCCCCCTTACGCGTGAGATTGACTCTAACCTACTGGTTAGACTCGCTCTAACCTACTGGTTAGACTCGCTCTAACCTACGGATTAATCCTGCAATGCTTACCCGGCTTCAATCATAGTACCGATCCCCTCATGGGTAAAAAGTTCGATAAGCAGGGCATGGGGAAAACGTCCGTCAATGATATGGGTCTTTTTGACCCCTCCTTCCAGGGCAAGACTGCAGCAATCCGTCTTGGGGATCATACCCTTGCTCACAATCCCCTCTTTTTTGAGCGCGGCCAGCTCTGTATTCGGGATCACTTTGATAAGGGAATCCGGGTCATGGACATCCCGCAGCAGGCCCGGTACATCGGTCATAAGGAGGAGTTTCTCCGCTCCCAAGGCCGCGGCGATCCGGGCTGCGGCCATATCCGCGTTGATATTAAGGGCATGTCCTGCAGCATCTCCTATACCCAATGCAACCGACGAGACCACTGGAATGGCCCCTGCTTGTAAAATTTCCTCCAAAACCGAGGTATCCACGGTTTCAATCTCCCCCACTAAGCCCAGATCCTCAGGACCAAGCTGTTTGGCCTGGAGGAGCCCCCCGTCAATACCGCAAATACCTATAGCCCGTCCCCCTTGTTGCTGAATCAGGGAGGTAATGTCCTTATTCACCTTACCGCAGAGGACCATCTGCACGATTTCCATGGTCTCTTCATCGGTATACCGAAGCCCCCGGACAAAACGGCTCTCTTTACCCAGAGCCTTGAGCATGGCTTCAATTTCCGGACCTCCTCCATGAACCAGCACGGTCCTGATGCCTACACAGCTCATGAGGATCACATCCTGCATCACCGCTGCTTTGAGGCCGGTATGGATCATGGCATTCCCGCCGTACTTAACCACCATGGTCTTGCCCTGGAAGCGCTGAATATACGGTAACGCGTTGACCAGGACCGCTGCCTGGTCAGTATAGTTGGTATCCCTATCCTTCATTAGATGTAGGTATACCTTATTCCTCAGGGTTTGTGCAATATGGATCAGCGCGGATCCAGGATAAACCTAGAGGCATTTCTATTTCCATACAGGATAAGGACTTGATTCACCTAAAGAACAACCCCTTCGAGATGCTCATTGCTTATACGCCCCAGATACGTGAGTTTAGAACAACGAATGAGCAAATCCGGGGAGGGTCCTGGGATGGGACCGGCCTCTGGCGCCTACTAGACAGGTTAGTATAAATCTTTCTAGTATTATCCCACGGTTTTTCTCACATGTCAGTTTTGGGAAAGCCGCTATATTCAAGAAGTTTAGGCCTGGATAAGCAGCAGCGATAGGTATAAAGAAATTCCTTATGAATGATACTTCTGAAGGGTTTCAAACAGATCATTTCTCTTTTCATCCCTTATGTACCATAAAACAAGGGAGTAGGTATCCGCAGGATTGATAAAGTAAAAAATCGAAGTCTACACTAATTACTGACTATAAGGTCATACGGAGAGGAGGTATGTTGGATGATAAAAACGATGAGTGCATACACCTTTGAAATTGATGACGCGGCTATGGCAGTATCAGAAATACTCGCTCAACTTGATGTGGAACATAGGTTGTGCGCCCACGCGGTGGGTCTGATGACCTGTTATGACGAATTCATCGAAACAGGGGTTACCAAAGCCATAAGTGATGCCCTTCCCTTTAATATTATCGGGTGCAGTACTATGGCTAATGCCTCTGCAGGAGAACTGGGGGAGATGCTGCTCTGTCTTACGGTCCTCACCAGCGACGAGGTGCTGTTTTCTGCCGGGGTTACCCAGTCTTTGACCGAAATACAGGATGCCCCCTTGCTCGCAGCATACCAAGCGGCTCGAGAGGCCTTGCCCGGAGAACCAGCGATGATGCTCTTGTGCGGGCCTGTCATCAATCAACTGGGAGGAGAACTACTGGTTGAGAAACTTGACGCCATAAGCGGCGGGATCCCCCTTTTCGGTACCCTGGGAAGCAACCACCGGACTGACTTCATCAGGAGTTATACGATTTTCAACGGCCAAAGCCATAACGATACCTTGGCCTTTGCGCTGGTATATGGACCCATACATCCCTCGTTCTTTGTTACCACCATCCCAGGAGAAAAAATCCAGCACCAAAAAGCGATTATCACCAAAGCGGCGGGCAACATCTTGATGGAGATTGACCACATGCCCGTCCAGGCGTATCTGGAACATCTGGGCCTTATGGATGCATGGGTTACCTCTGTGTCTTTCCCCTTTCTTATCGACTATAATGATGGAACAAAACCAGTACTCCGTTCTATTTATACCTTTACCCCCGAAGGGTATGCGGTCTGCGGAGGGCGTATGCCCATTGGTACGACCTTAATGCTGGGAGATATTGATTACGCTGACGTGGTGTATACCACTGGCGAAACGGTCAAGCAGATCCTGCAAGTACCGGACCGGTCTTGCATCTTGATGTTTTCGTGCCTCACCAGGTATGTGGTGCTGGGTCCAGAACCCGCTGCAGAGATGGAACAGGTCCGCTCTTCCATCCACGATAGGGCATATCATTTCTGCTATTCCGGCGGTGAGATTTGCCCGGTGTATAATGAAAACGGCCGCTTGGTCAACCGTTTCCATAACTGCACCCTGATCGCATGTGTTTTATAGCTTTGTATAGCCGGGACAGACCCAAAGGATCCGGCGGTGAAACCTCAGTCTTAGATGTCAGGGAAAAAGCGAAGGGGAGGCCCCTTTTTCGGGACCTCTTTTCATCGGACCCGGGTCCGCCTTAACCTGGGTTTTGCAATCCACTCAGGTTCATGAGTAAAGAAGTTAGGTATGCCTGATGCACAAGAGGATGGGGATTACACGGAACTCATCGCCCTGCGCAAAGAAACCAAGAAACTCAACCGCCAGATCGAGTCTCTGCAGCGGATCATTGAACGGAACCGGAGCCTCATCGACGCTAAAGCCAAGGTGAATGCGGTTCTCAGTACTGAGCGGGCAAAGCAGAACAGTTACATGAACCTGGTCCTCGAAAACAGCCCGGATATTATTCTGCTCTTCGATAAAAACGGTTGTTTTGTATACTGCGCTGATATATTTCTCAAAAGGACCGGTATCAAGAACGCGGCCTTTATCAGCGGACGGCACTACCGGGAAGTCTTTGGGAGGTTCATTGCTCCTCAGTTGCTTGATGAAATCACCGCAGCCTTTCAAAAGGGGATTACCGGGCATTGTTCCACGATGATTGAACAAATTATTGATATGGGGGATGGGATGCCCCTGCATTACAAGATTCACTTCACCCCCATGTTTGACGGGGATGGGGTTCTTGAAGGGTCCTTCGCGCTTTTTCACGATCTCACCGAGGTATTGCAGGCTAAGCGGAACGCGGAACAGGCCAATCTCGCGAAATCGAATTTTCTTGCCACCATGTCCCATGAAATCCGGACCCCCCTCAACGCCATCATCGGCATGACCGGCCTGGCCAAGGCTGCCCAGGATATAGCGCGCAAAGATTATTGCCTGGCCAAGATCGAAGGGGCCTCGGTCCATCTGTTGGGGCTTATCAATGATATTCTGGACATGTCCAAAATCGAAGCGGATAAGTTTGAGCTTTCCTGCACGGAATTTGACTTTAGGAAGATGCTGCGCCGGGTGATTGATGTGCTTGCCTTTCGGCTTGATGAAAAGAAACAGCGCCTGGTGGTCAAGGTGGATGAACAGATCCCCCAAAGGCTCGTGTCCGATGAACAGCGGTTTGCCCAGGTTATTACTAACCTCTTGAGCAACGCGGCCAAGTTTACCCCTGATGAAGGGGTCATTACCATTGAGGCGCGGCAATGCGGTGAAATCCAGGGGATTTGTACCTTGGAAATACAGGTGTCTGATACGGGTATTGGGATTTCTCCAGAACAACAGGCCCGGGTCTTCAATTCCTTTGAACAGGTGGACAGCAGCATTTCCCGAAAATACGGCGGTACTGGACTGGGGCTGGCGATCAGCAAAAGAATTGTGGAGATGATGCACGGGCATATCCGGGTTGCATCTAAACTGGGTCAAGGGGCTTCCTTCATTTTTACCGCCCAGGTGAAACCGGGCAGCCCGGATGCAGCAGGGTCACGGGGGCCCGAGGAAAACAGGAAACCCCTAGAAACCCCGAAAGATCCCGGACCGTGTTTTAGCCAGTACCGGATACTCTTGGTAGAAGATATTGACCTTAACCGGGAAATCGTTTCAGCGGTGCTGGAACCCACCCAGCTTGCCATAGATGAGGCGGAGAACGGGAGAATTGCCTATGAGCGGTTCATCGCGGCTCCTGAGATATATGATGTGATCCTCATGGATATCCACATGCCGGAAATGGATGGGTATGAAGCCACGAGACACATCAGGGCCTTTGATCATCCCCGGGCAAAGACCATTCCCATCATTGCCATGACTGCCAATGTGTTTCGTGAAGACCTGGACCGGTGTTTCCAGGCCGGTATGAACAGCCACTTGGGAAAACCCCTGAACCTGGATGAACTCTTGGCTACGCTGCGCCGGTATTTAAAGTGAATCCCTCTGCATCCCCTAAAGCGCCGGTTCCTAGAGACATAGAGGTACGGTTCCTAGAGACATAGGGGTACGGTTCCTGGAGACATAGGGGTACGGTTCCTAGAGACATAGGGGTACGGTTCCTGGAGACATAGGGCGCCGGTTCCTGGAGACATAGGGCGCCGGTTCCTGGAGACATAGGGTACGGTATGGGGAGCGCATCCCATTCATGGGCGTGCGGGCTTTGAGGTCTTTCTTGTTTTTCCAAGAAAGACCCGAACCAGGACGATGATTCCCTGGAACAAGAAGGGTTCCATCCGCTTTCGTACCGCGACGAGGGACTGCATGATGGGGAGATGCTGGGGACAGTGGGCTTCGCATTTGCCGCATTTGGCGCAAAGCCCGGGACCGCTCCGGCGCTCTGAAGTTATCCCCGTACTCGTCGTGTACTGCTGCATCCCGCTTATAAAGCCCATGGAAAAGGATGTGTTGTACGCGGCGAAACTACCGGGAATATTCACGCCCCGGGGACAGGGCATACAGTAGTCACAGCCAGTACAGCGGATCTTATAGGCTCTATTGAACACCTGCAAGACCTGCTGGTAGATTTTATGTTCCTCTCCGGTAAGCATCTGGGGAAAGGCCTTATTCGCCAGTTTTAGATTTTCCTCAAGCTGGCCCAGCTCTTGCATACCGGACAAGAGGAGGGACACTTCCCGCTGGTCCCAGATCCATCTAAGAGCCCAGCCTGCAGGACTCAGCTCCGGATTCGCTTTTTTGAAGATCTCCACCGCTTCCCTGGGGAGACCGGTCGCGAGTTTCCCTCCCAGGAGGGGTTCCATCACCATAACAGACATCTTCTCCGCTGCTTTTTTTAGGCCCCCTTTCCCGGCCTGAAAATTCTCATCCGAATAGTTATACTGAATCTGACAGAATTCCCACGGATAGGCGTCGATAAGTTTGAGAAATTCCTGTTGGGAGCCGTGAAAGGAGAAGCCGATGCGCTTAATACGGCCGCTTTTTTTCTGCTCTTGGATCCACCCTTCGATTCCCCACCCCCGTAATTTGTCCCAGAGGTCCATATCGGTGATCATGTGCATAAGATAATAGTCGATATAAGCGGTCCGCAGCCGCTCCAACTGTTTGGCAAAGAGTTTATCAAAATCTTTAGGGCCGCGGAGCAAGACCAGGGGCAGCTTGGTAGCGATGTACACGTTTTCCCGGACACGGTATTGTTCCAGGATTTTCCCTAAAGCCTCTTCGCTTCCGGGGTATAGATACGCGGTATCAAAATAATTGACCCCTTTATCGACGGCCTCCATGATAAGGCTCCCGGTTTTCTGCATATCAATGGCCCCAAGATGTCTGGGAAACCGCATACAGCCGAATCCCAACACCGACAGTTTATTACCGGATTGTTTGTCTAGTCTGAATTGCATGTAACTCCTCCATAAATACGCATAAGGTTCGGTTCTCTCCCATCCTCGTCTCCCTATATAGTGCTTTTTATTACATAAGGCAGTTGGCCTCACGTTTTGAAACCGGATCAAATTACCATAGACTATACGCGCTGCCTGAAGGGTACGGGAAAATCACTGAGATAGTATAGTAAAAAACACACAGAACAACTATAGCGGCATAATGGATCTTCCTCATTTAGGCTGGAATGAATCCCACACCTAGACTGGAGTGATCCAGTCCCCAGGATTGACCGCATCCCCGGCAATCGGGGAATACGTCAGGGACATCCTTAAAGGCATGAGGTTGACCTTAACGGTAAGCGAGCCGGTGAATGATTTCTTGAAGGACATCCGCCCCGTGGAGTCCAGCGGGTATCCCAGCCCGGTGAACCGGTAATTTGAGTAACCTTTTCAATGAGGCAACCCGCCTACTAGACATACGAATCCCTTATTCGTTATACTACTATTCAAGGGATCGATGCATACCCCGTTGCATCGGGAACTACAGTTCCTGAAGGAACTGTACGAGGAGGTCAGTTGGCGGATAAGGATTTACGGATTAATGAACAGATTCGGGTGCGGGAGGTTCGCCTCATCCGGGATGAGGGTGAGCAGCAGGGAATTATTCCTACCCTGGAAGCCTTGGGGATTGCCAGGGCGCAAGGTCTTGATCTCGTGGAAGTTGCCCCCCAGGCGGTTCCGCCGGTGGTCAAAATCATGGATTATGGTAAGTTCAAATTCGAGAATGAAAAGAAGGTCCGGGATTCAAAGAAGAAGCAGAAATTGCTGAAACTCAAAGAAATCCGTATGCAGCCGAAGATAGACGAACATGATATCGAGTTCAAGTCAAAGCATGTACGGGAATTTCTTGCTGAAGGTAATAAGGTCAAGGTTACCATCCGTTTCAGAGGCCGGGAACTTGCCCACACCGAACTGGGATTAGACGTCCTCAAAGACGTGTTGAAACGTATTGAAGGGGAGTATGTGATGGATAAGGCGCCGACTATGGAAGGCCGGTTCATGTCTATGGTGCTGAGTCCCAAGTCTAAAAAATAAGGATGCAGGTATACCATATATAAACCGCAGGTTTAAAACCGGTTATCTGAGGTTTAAGAGAGCATCCTGCGGGATTTATGATACCATGCCAAAAGGGTCAGGTTGTTCTGATTCCCAGGGTATTCATACCTTGTTGTTGATTTTTTCGCTACGGTGATGGAGAATAAAGTTGTTCGGAAACTTCAGTTTCCGTCGAACCAGGGGTTTGTCAAATTCCGCTGAAAATACTGCAATTTCGCAGCCGTCGAACCAAGGATTCGGCGAACCACAGGTTTGTTGGCGAGTAATTGCATGACGTGAAACGGACGGGAGTCCGGACCAGCCAGCTAGGTGGTCGAACGGTTTTGAGGTATACTGATGAGGCTTTTCCCAACTTCAGTGCTTGGGAAAGGTCCCTTGGATGAGAGGAAAAAAGGGGATTTAGACCGCTTTTTCACAAGCCTTTCGCCAAACCCGCCGGGTTTTGAGAAAGGCCTTGATTTTTACATTTTTTACATTGAGGGTAACAAGATGCCAAAAATGAAAACCAAGAAAAGCGCTGCCAAGCGTTATTCTTTTACAGGGACAGGGAAGGTAAAATATAAAAAACAGAACCTTCGTCATATTCTTACCAAGAAGTCAAGTAAACGGAAGCGGAAGCTCCGCCATGCAGGTATCTTGTCCAGCGACAATATACAGGCAATCAAAAAACAATTATTACCCTACGGATAGGAGAGGTATGTTATGCCAAGAGCAGTAGACGGTTCGAGAAGAAAGGACCATCGGAAGAAGATCCTTAAACAGGCCAAGGGCTATTGGGGACGCCGCCATTCAAACTATAAAACCGCTAAGGATGCGGTGGCTAAAGGGTTGGCTTATGCCTACCGGGACCGGAGAGACCGGAAAGGGGACTTTAGGCAACTGTGGATCATCCGCATTAACGCGGCCTGCCGGGGAGAGGGACTCTCCTATTCCCGGTTTATTGCGGGCCTCAATAAGGCGGGTGTAACCATCAACCGGAAAGCCCTCGCCTTCCTTGCAGTGGAGGACGCCACGGCCTTTAAGGCAGTGGTGTCTCAGGCTAAAACGGCATTGGGGGCATAAGATGGGGACACTGGATCACGTCAAATTACTGGAAACCAAGGTTATCAGCGCCCTGGATTTTGTGAAGCGCATAACCGGGGAAAACAATCAATTAAAAGAGCTGGCCCAAACCCAGAAGAAACAGATTGAAGAACTGAATCAATTGATTCAAAGGTATAAAGACGAAGATGCTCAGATCGAGGAGCGGATCCTTTCCGCGCTCAATCAGCTCAATCAAGTTGAAGATGCCATGGAAGATCGCCTTTCCCAGGGACAGGCCACTGCCGAACCAGCAGCACTTGGCCCGGGAGACCACGAAGCCCCTCCTCCTCAAGATGATACGCCCCACCCAGATCAGGCTACCCATCAGTCGTAAGAGGTGTTCATGTCAAAAAGCGGTCAAGCTTCAAAAAATGTTCGATTTATGAAAAGTGATTTACGGATCGAACTATTAGGGACCTCTTTTTCTATTGCTGCCGAAGAAAATCCCGTGTACCTTGAAAGCATTCTTAACAACTACCGTTTAGCCCTGGAAAGCACGCAAAATTCAACGGGTTTACGGGATCCGCTTAAAATTGCCATTCTCACGGGATTTTTACTTTGTGATGAAATACAACGCATATTCAACCGGGAAGCTGCGGAGCAAGAGGCCGAAGCCCGTGAAACCGAACAGATTACTTTGAATTTAATCGCCCGTATCGACGAAGCGTTATCCTATGAACCCTAATGTAAGGATCTTTATGGCATGATATGAACCGTATTTTTAGACTCAAAAACCCTGTTAAACACTATGACTGGGGATCTCCTCAGTGGATTCCTCAGTTATTAGGGGCAGCAAATCCTGAAGGGTTTCCCTGGGCGGAATTATGGATGGGGGTTCATCCTGAAGGGCCCTCCCTTGTTGAATGTGAGGGGACCGCGTTGCCCCTCTCCTTGTTGATAGCCCAAGATCCTGCTTTGTATATCGGAACCGCAGTAGAGCAGGCATTTGGGACCCTGCCGTTTTTGTTTAAACTCTTAGCTGTGGAGAAGCCTCTTTCCATCCAAGCCCATCCAAACAAGGAGCAGGCTCAAAAGGGCTGGGAACGGGAAAATCAACTCCGCATACCCTTTAAGGCGCCTTACCGGAATTACAAAGATCCCTACCATAAACCGGAAATTATCTGTGCCCTGAGTCCCTTCAAAGCCCTTTGCGGATTCCAAGAACCAGAACAGATTGCCCAGGGCTTGACTGAGTTTGCACAATCCGCGCCAGAATCGCTGCAGAGGGCCCTGAATACATTGACCCAAACCCTGCAAACCCGCGATACAGCCCAAAGCCTCTGGGCATTTCTTCAGGGGCTGTTCGCGCTTCCTCCAGCGCTAGGGCAGGCATTGAGCGCTTATGGGAGAGACCACAAGGAAAGGCTTATCCACGAGTATCCGGCATATAAGGAAGCATGGCAACTCATTGCCTATTTTGCGGAACTATACCCAGGGGATCCCGGGGTGATTGCTCCTCTGTACCTCAACCGGATTGCTCTCGAACCCGGTGAAGGGCTCTATCTTCCTGCAGGGGTCCTCCACGCATATATACGCGGTTTTGGGGTGGAGCTTATGGCAAACTCGGACAATGTACTGAGGGGAGGATTAAGTTCCAAGCATGTGGATAGCCAGGAATTGGTACGTATATTGGATTTCTCCGTGTTTCACCCTCAGATCCTCAAGGCCCAGCCCTCAGGATACCAGATTCCAACCAAAGAATTCTCCCTGTGGGTAAGGGAAGGCCAGGGGGATCAGGTACAATATCCGCCGAGCCTTCCCGGGATCCTTATCGTAACCCAGGGGAAGCTGCACATCACCTTTGCCGGCGGGGAAGCGGAATGGGACCTCTCACAAGGGGAATCCGCGTTCATCCCTGCAGGCAGGCCGGAAGATCTCCGTTTCAGCGGAACCTACACCCTCTATGGGGCAGGAATGGGTTATGAAGCTGTTTGAAAACTGCAAGTTTTGAAATAACAGCCTTAGATTTAAGAAAAAAACGGCCTTTTAGCCGCTTTTTCCAAAACCCGTTTCAGAGCCAACCGGGTTGTCGAACAAGTCCATAGAAGAAAACATGAAAATACTGGTAGATGCTGATTCCTGTCCCCGTCCGGCTCGGAAAGCGGTGTTGCGGGCTGCCCGGAGAACCGGGATAGAGGCGTTTTT
>JAISOX010000099.1 GCA_031275325.1 Treponema sp. | reverse complement strand
TTCCCATTGCCTTTTTTGCCGTTCCGGGTTATGTTAGGACCATGGCAATGGGGACACTTGATGTCTATGGTTATTAGCATTATTCCATAATATTTCTTTGTGTCCCTGTTGTCTTTACCCCTTTATCATACTTTCTAGATCACCACCAAAAAATGTTTATGGCTCACCATGATTTTAGCCGACTTGGTTCTATTGATGGAAGTACGGAGAATCCCATAGGAGACGACGGGTAATCTTCCAGAGTAAGACCCTCTATGAGGAGTAGCGGATCTAGTATCGCTTGGTCTATCCGGCCCTGATGCAGCGAGGGAAATGACGGAGGTGGCTTTTACCATCTACAAGAGAGCCAGGTCCAAGTTTGCAGGGTACAGAAAAATAGGGGATTGAGGTACTTAACAAGGTGGCTATCGAGACCATTCGTGCCGTTCCCCCGCGCTGGACGGATAGCCATCTCCATATCCTTCAAATTGTAATAAGGAAAACCGCTTAATCCATCAGAAGAAGGTGGAAAAGGAAAGGGCAAAAGCCGCCGAAGGTACAACCCGCAAAGGATAGAAAGGGGTATCTTTTTCCAACCTCTTTCAGCCAGAAAATAAAGCTACAAACGGACAGCTCGGCCCGGTGATAGAGCGGGTATGCACCTAAATTGAGAATTAAAAGGACCACCATATAGTTGTTGACAAAACCAAATACTATCATTTATATTTTATTATGTTTTATTGGGAGGTTATATGAAGTATTATAATGTATATGCAAGTATTGTGCTGTTTCTATTTGTTTCCATTGGCGTACATGGCGCTCCTAAAAAGGAAATTCCCCCTTCTTCTACTCCAAGAGCGGAGACCCGGCTTTTTACTGATTCGGCGGATCGGCAGGTAGAACTGCCGGGAAAGATCAGCCGGATCGTTCCATCAGGCGCCCTAGCCCAGATGTTTCTCCTGGCCCTAGCCCCGGATATGATCTGCGCGGTTTCTTCCGCCTATGGCCCCGACGAGGCGGAGTTTGTTCCTCCGTATTTTGCGGATCTTCCGGTGGTTGGACAGTTTTACGGCGCGGCGAACCTCAACCCTGAAGAGATCGCCCGGATTGGCCCGGATGTGGTCATTGACATAGGGGAACCCAAGGATACTATTGCCCGGGATATGGATGATATTGCCGCTTCTATCGGTATTCCTACTATTCATATCACCGCCGCTTTGCGGACAACGCCCCAGGCCTTCCGTACCCTGGGGAAACTTCTGGACAGGGAAGCCCAGGGGGAGGCCTTGGCCCGGTTCTGCGAAAAAACCTTGAGCGCCGCTGAAGGGATCGTCAATCAGGCGGGGAACCACAAGAAATCTGTACTTTACTGCCTGGGGAAGACCGGGCTCAATGTGCTAGCCAAGGGGACTTTTCATACCGAAGTCCTGGATTGGATGGCTGATAACCGGGCGGTGGTGGATAATCCTGCCTCCCGGGGAAGCGGGAATGAGACAAACCTCGAACAGATCCTCCTTTGGGATCCTGAAGTGATCCTCTTCGGCCATGGAAGTGTATACGCTTCCGTTGCCCAGGATCCTACCTGGCGGCAATTGGGGGCTATCCGAAACCAGGCCTATTATGAGGTTCCCCTGGGGCCGTATAACTGGATGGGGGGGCCGCCTTCGATCAACCGTTACCTCGGTATGCTCTGGCTGGGCACGATCCTCTACCCGGAATACGCCGCCTATGACCTGTACGCGGAGACCGCGGAATACTACCGTCTTTTCTACAGCTATGACCTTTCCCGTGAGCGGTTTAATCAGCTCACCCGCTACAGCCTCTCAGGCGGTCCTGCCCCTCGCTAGTATGCTGGACAGAACCCCGCAGCCTGCCTCCCGGACATTTCCCAGGGCAGTCCTGATCCTAAGCGTCCTTTTGGCTGCCACGGTTCTGGTATCCTTTTCCTTGGGCCGCTATCCCATCCCCTTGAGGGCCCTCATCGCCCGGCTCTTGGGGATCCCCTTCGCCTCCTCCCGGATGGAAGCGGTTTTCTTCAATGTCCGGGCCCCCCGGATCATCCTGGCCTGCCTTGTGGGAACTTCCCTCGCCGCTGCCGGGGCCAGCTATCAGGGGGTGTTTCAGAATCCCCTGGCCGCGCCGGATATCCTGGGGGCTTCCAGCGGCGCTGCTACTGGAGCCACCCTGGCGATCCTGCTCCGGCTTCCAGGTTACCTGATCACCGCCTTCGCCTTCTGCGCCAGCCTTATCACCATTACCCTGGTCATGATCATCGGGGACCGGGCCCGAGGTAAAAAAATTGTAGGCCTCATTCTGGCAGGCCTCATGATCTCTTCCCTCCACAGCGCGGCCAATTCCTTTATGAAACTCGTGGCAGACCCCAACAACGTGCTGCCGGAAATCGTGTACTGGCTCATGGGTTCTCTAGCCAAGACCAAACCCTCGGATCTTTCCTTTGTGATTATCCCCATGATCCTGGGACTGGTCCCCCTTTTCATCTTCCGGTGGCGGATCAATCTTCTCACATTGACTGAAGAAGAAGCCCAGTCTATGGGGGTGAATGTCCGGGGGACCCGGGCCCTGGTTATCCTCTGTTCAACGCTCATCACCGCTGCCGCGGTCTCTGTCAGCGGCATCATCGGCTGGGCAGGGCTGGTGATCCCCCATTTGACCCGGCGGCTCGTGGGCAACAACTACCAGGAACTCATGCCTGTTTCCATGCTTTTTGGAGCCATCTTCCTCCTTATAATCGACAACGTTTCCCGAAACCTCTTTGCCACAGAGATTCCCCTGGGGATTCTGACCTCCCTGGCCGGGGCGCCTTTCTTCCTCTGGCTCATTACCCGGAAGGGGGAAGCCTGGTGAATACAGCCGGCCTAGCCTCCGCTTCTGCCGGCGCCCTCCTTGAGGTCCGGAACCTGGGGTTTGCTTATGGGGATCGGGCAATACTGGGGAACATTGATTTTTCTCTTAATACGGGGGAACTCTTAGGTTTGTTGGGCCCCAATGGGGTGGGGAAAAGCACCCTGTTCCGCTGCATCCTGGGCCTAGAAAAGCGATATTCCGGCCTGGTACTGCTGGAGGGCGGGGACATCCGGCATAAAAGCCCTCGCCTCATGGCCCAGGCTATCGCCTATGTGCCGCAAAACCATTACCCTTCGTTTAATTACTCGGTCATGGATATGGTTCTCATGGGCACTGCCGCCCAGGGTAAGGAGTGGGCAAGCCCGAATTCCCGGCAGCGGCAAAACGCTGTGGAGGCCCTGGAACGGCTGGGTATCGCAGGCTTCGGGAAACGGGACTTTATCCGTCTCAGCGGCGGTGAACAGCAGTTGGTTCTGATTGCCCGGGCCTTGGCCCAGCAGGCACGGTTATTGGTCATGGACGAACCCACTGCCAACTTGGATTACGGCAACCAAATCCGGGTCCTGCTCCAGGTCAAGGCCCTGAGCCGTCAAGGCTACAGCATCATCATGAGCACCCACAACCCGGAACAGGCCTTTCTGTTTGCCGACCGGGTACTGGCCCTCCACAACGGTAGCATCGCCGCGGCAGGCCCCCCTTCACAGGTTCTCACCGCGGCGCTTATCCGCAGGCTCTATCATGTGGAAGTCCGGCTGCACCGGGACGACGCAGGAAGGATAAGCTGTATGCCCGTACTATCCTAAGAAGCAGGCTCGTAAGCAGGCGCGGCTTCTCCTGAACAGGGACGTTTTCAGGTATTCCTATTTAAGGAGAGATAAGGATTCAGTGCATAGGGAACCCATGGACGGGATCTGCGATAAGGCTTATGCATCCATGTACCGAAAAGACCGGAGGACTTTTAGAAATCACCAGAGAATTACCGAAGAGACCGGACAATTTTCAAAAATCACCGGAGTATTTTCCCAAAAAGACCGGACAATTTTCAAAAAAGATCGGAGTGATTTTTAAAAATCACCAAATGATTTTGGGGAATCCTCCGGGATGATTTTTTGTGTGATCGGTTTGAGGGTATGGAACCATACCCTATTCATGGTTCAGGGCGATTCCTAGACAGGTGGCCACCCCCCGTTCCTGGCCGGGAATGAACTTATGGATGGGAGTATTAACCGCCCGGACCTTACCGTCAGGGAACTTCAGCGCCAAGGCAGTGGAGCCCCCTCCATCAAGGTTAAGGCCGTTAGCAGCGCCTAATTTTTGTAATATAATGCCCATTTCCGCTTCGGTGGCTCCTATACTGCCAAGCTGCTTTCCGTCAATGACCAGAAGATAGAGGATACCTCCATCAGCAGACACGCCGGCCCCGCTTCGGGGATACCGGATGTTTCCCCGGGTAAAGGCTCTTTCCAGGACCGCGCCGTCCCGTAGGACCGCATAAAATCCGCCTACCGCGTTCCTGATGGTACGGAGCTGCTCCTCAGATAAGGCGGCTTGGTTTACTATGGCGGCTTTTCCATCATCATAAAACACCAAGCCGTCAAATTTGGGGTGAGGAAGGGCCACCAGGGTTCCTTCAGAGACGGTTATCCCCACAATGGTCCGATCCTCCCCTTCTTTTCCGGATGAAGGTCTAAAGGGGTTGGCGTTTATCCCTGCAAGGCAATCATAGCGCCGGACAAAACTGGTGATCTTGGTACTGGGAATGATGCCATCCCGGGTACCATCCGCATCTCCTGGGGGGCCTTCTTTTTCGCTCACCACAATCCGCAAACCCGGCTCAGTAACATCCACCCGTAAGGCCCAAAACCGCAGCTTAGGTTGCCGAATAGTCCCTTCCATATAGTCAATTCCCGGGATCAAGGATGCGGCAAAAGGCTGCCATTGGGGAAGGATCTCTTCAGGCGTCCCAAACTTCGTAAGCCTTGTTTCAGGCGGTGTCGTAAGGGGAGAAAGGGTTCTACAAGAAACAAAGAGGAGAACCAGGAATAGATAAGCCCCTACCCATAAGCCATGAGGGGTTTTGCCATAGATTTTTGCCATGTTTACGATACCTTGCTGTAACGAGCTACTGTAGGGTAATTGATTGCTCCCATTACCTCGATCCCTATAGCGGACTTCAATAGACTTGTTTGAGAACCCGGCCGGTTCCCGAACAGTTTCCCCCAAAACGCGGATTTCTTGAAGAAATCCACGTTTTTTGCTGTTTTTAAGCGGTTGTTCCGAAACTGACGTTTCCGGACAACCAGGATCCTAGTAATCGGCTCTGCCTTTTCGGGATTTTTTGAGCAGTTTCCGCTGAATTGCCTTTTTTTTCCGGTTAAGAATGGTCGAGGGCTTTTCATAATATTCCCGCTTTTTAAATTCCCTGATGATGCCTTCCTTTTCCACCATTCGTTTGAACCGTTTGATGGCCTTTTCCAACACCTCACTATCATCCACGATGATATGCGCCAAAAAAAATCACCCCCTTTCCATTATTATGATGAGCATGAGTAAAACCTCTTTACTTAATCTTACCTAAAAGAGCATCCTTGTCAAGGATGGGCCGGGAAACCAAGGCGTCGGGGTCGGTGTTCTCCCCAGCTACCCGGATTTCCCAATGAAGATGCGGACCAGTTGCCAGGCCGGTGGCTCCGGATTGACCGAGGAGCGCGCCACGGCTTACCATAGCCCCCTCTTGTACGGTGATGTGTTCCAAGTGGTAATAAAGGGAATAGACCCCAGGGAGATGTTCGATGATCACCGAATTACCCGTAACAATCCGGGAACGGGCCAGTACCACCTTTCCATCTGCGCAGGATCTGACTTCTGTTCCCCGGGGAACGCCGTAATCAATACCCCCATGGATCGAAGCGGACCGGGAACCGTCCACGTACCTAAAAACCCGGCGATCTCCAAAGAAACTGGTCCTTCGGGTGGAGGTAACCGGCGCGGTAAACGGCCCAGAGGTATATACTGCAGTCCCGGTACGGCTGAGGATGTTCCATAATACCAATGCCTCGGCGGTTTTTTGCGGATCCTGGACGGTTCGCAGCTCGGTATTGGCCTGATCCAAGGGGATTTCTTCGGAAACAAAGGAACGGTTTTCAATGGTAAGATCGATTTTTCCGATACTCCTGCCCTCATGTTCCACATGGATCCAGGCGGATCCTGGTCTTGCGGTACAGGGAACCGCGAGAATCGCGGCTTTCAGGGATGTACCTTCCTTATTTATGCTGAGATTAAAAAAAGATGCTTTAGTCAGCCGCTGCCCCTGCGTATTGATGAGTACTGCCTGGAACAGGGCTTCAGGATGTTCCTTTTCCCCCAGAAGCTCCACACGCATACCCACGGTTACCGGTTCTCCAGGGCGAGGGTTCTCAGGAATAAGCGCCAGCTTGACCGGTACTTGAGCATAGAGTGGGGGTACACCAAAATACTGCACCAGAACCAGCATCAGCCCCAAGGATGTTTTGATAAGATGCGAACCAATAGTACCTTTCGTTATCATAAGCATATCCTAGCATAGCATGAGGCTTTATAAAACCGTCTTACAGCAGGCTTACTGCCTTCGGCATTGTGAGGAAGCACCGGCTTCGAACCCAATTAAGAAGCAAAATAGGGGACGTGTTTGGAAACTGAGGCTTCCGAACACGTCTATGCTGTGCTTTCCGTACTTGAATACCCAGGGCCGGTACTTGAACAAAGCGGCGTTCATGTTTCAGTTATGGTTCCCCATTGGACATGTTCAAACAGCCGCTTATGACTGGGTGTCATCATTTTTTAGGTAATACCCCAAGGTTGTCAGGAACCCGGTAAGTAAAAGCCCGCCGGTAAGCACAAAGGGGAGGTCCCGGGATATTCCAGAGAGGATCCCTCCTATCCACCCAAAAGGAGCGGTAAGGACCATGATGAGCATGTGCTGAATTGCCATGACTCGGGCGCGCTCTGCCGCATTCACCTGGAGCGCCACCAGGGATTCGGCAAGCATGGCGAGTATTCCCGCCCCAAACCCATCAAACAGCAGGGAAACACCGAGCATTCCATAGGTGATTACCCGGGCGGTAGGGGTCAAAACCAGGATGGTTTGGCCTAACAGGTACGCGGCGAAGCCCAAGAGCAAGGGAATTTTGAGATTTACCTTAGTAATATGGGGAATAACCGTAAAAAAGAACGCTAAGGAAAGGATTGAACGGAACATAGGGAAGAGGGGGAGCAGCGGATCCGGGACCAGCAGTTTCTTACTGACCAGGATCTGCCAAAAGGTGGTGTTGATCATCCCCACCGCGCCTACCAAGGCGCTGATGATCAGGGCGAAGATCGTTCCTTTGGATTTCCGCATGATCTGCAGGACGCCGCCATATCCCCTTAATAGGGCAAGTATGCTTTTTCCCTGGGTTTCCTTTATACGGACAAGACCGGTTTGGGTTTCTTTGGAAAACCTGAAGAGGAGGATCAGTTTTGCGGTCATCACCACAAAAGCATTGATATAGAGGATCCGGATGGCCTTCACCAGGGTAAAGTGGGATACCAGGATAGAAGAAATCGGCGCAAACAGGGCTGAAAGCTGTCCGCAGACGATCACCAGGGAGTAGATCCGGGTGATCCGGCTCTTCTCAGCATCCTCCACCATGAGACAATCCCAAGAATTGGTAGGCACCTTCATAGCGCCGTTGAATAAAGCAGCCACCAGGAAGAACCAAAAATTTTCCGCCTTGATCCAGATGAGGCAGGGAATACACCAGGCAATAAAATCAAAGGCTGCGGTGGTTTTTCGCCTTCCCAGTTTATCGGTAATGGGGCCGCTTAAAAACGCGAAAACCACTTGGGAAAACATGTATACCGTCGCGATAAACCCAATTTCTACATCCGAAAGGCCCAAAGCAATCATGTATACCGAAGCATAGGGTAAACAAAGGTTCATCGAAAGCCCCCAGAGGGGTTCGGTATACACGCAGGCCCGGGGATTACCCCGCAATTCCAACAGGGTTTTGATCAGGGGGTTATTCATCTGGGAAGCCGAACCATCCTTGCCGTTTCATCATAAGGCGCTTGTTCCATCTTCGATTATCATAGGGTATATAACCAGAAATAAAAAGCCTGAACCTCCATACATGGAACCAATGGAAATCCCGTAATGCCTCATCATAAATTCTAACCCTAGCGTCCCGTTGCCTCACTATAAAAATCTAACCCTACGATGCCTGAACAACCGGCCTGGGACTGACAGTCTCCGCCTGGTGTGTATG
>JAISOX010000089.1 GCA_031275325.1 Treponema sp. | reverse complement strand
AGGATCCTTTTTACCGGGTACCGGGGATCCTCGCGGAGGTTCCCCATTTTTATGAGAAATCCGCTTCAGTACAGGATTTTACCGGTGCAATAAGCACCGGCAGCAATTACAAATAAAGGAGGCTTTCCTAAGGCTGGAAAGGAGGCTTTCCTAAGGCTGGAAAGGAGGCTTTCCTAAGGCGAGACGTGAGGCAAGGGGCGCCCCGCTCTCTTACTGCCGCTGCCCCTCAGGGGCATTAAACCCCTTGGGGGGGGCCCCTAATAAATCTAAGGCTGCTGTTTCAAAACGTGCAGTTTTGAAACAGCCTCAAGGAGTAATTCGATGGCAAAAGTGAGTGACGGTATGAACTATGCGCCCCAGGGAAAACCCGCCCCGGTGGTGAACCCGGGGGATTTTGTGTTCTCCGCAGTAGGGCTCTATCATGGGCATATTTACGGCATGTGTAACGGCCTTATCGAGGCGGGAGGGGTTTTGAAAAGCTACTATGACCCGAACCCGGAGTATATGAAACATTTTGCTGACCGTTTTCCCGGCGCAAAACCCGCGGCTTCTGAGGAAGCGGTGTTGCTTGATCCCGCGGTCCGTCTCGTGGCCGGGGCAACCATGACCAGTGAACGCTGCGCGCTGGGGCTGCGGGTAATGGCCGCAGGTAAAGATTATTTCACCGACAAAGCCCCCCTGACCACCTTGGAACAGCTTGCAGCGGCCCGGGACATGGTGCAAAAAACCGGCGGAAAATACGCGGTTTATTACAGTGAGCGGATCCATGTGGAGTCTGCGGTATTTGCAGGACAGCTCATTGAACAGGGCGCGATTGGACGGGTCTTGCAGGTTGTCGGATTCGGCCCGCACCGGCTCGGCGCGGCAGGAAGACCGGACTGGTTTTTCATCAAGAAACACTACGGCGGTATTCTTTGCGATATTGGCAGTCACAATGTGGAACAGATCCTGTACTACACCGGCGCGAAAGACGGGAAAGTAGTACGGAGCCAGATAGCCAATTACCATCATCCCCAGTATCCTGAACTGGATGATTTTGGAGACGCGCAAATCCTTCTGGACAATAACAGTACCGGCTATTTCCGGGTTGACTGGTTTACCCCGGATGGGCTGCAAATGTGGGGGGACGGGCGCCTTTTCATCCTGGGGACCGAAGGTTTTATCGAACAGCGCAAGTACATGAACCTGGGATTCAAAGATTCCGGAGGGGGGCATGTTTTTCTTGCCAATGGTACTGAGGAAACCTATTTTCATGTAGAAGGAAAGGTGGGATTCCCCTACTTCGGCGCGCTGATTCTCGATTGCCTCAACCGTACTGAAAACGCCATGACCCAGGAACATGCGTTCAAGGCAGCAGAACTGAGCCTGATTGCCCAACGGGACGCAGCGGTTCTGGAGGCCCCTGGCTGCGCAACATGATATGCGGGAACTGTTTCCCCCGAGCGGCCAGACAGTCTGGGTAAGGCCGCTGTAACCTGCACGTACAGGACCGTCTGAGTCATGAGCCTTGTTCGAGAACCCGGCGGGGATCGAACAAGGCCGTTGCTTTTTTCCCTTCCGCAGCGGATTGCCCCGGAGACGCTGACGGCCTGCATACCCATAAAAGAGGAGCGTAGCATGGCCCTGAAAGCGGATATATGCGGGATGGTCTTAGCAGCGGGGTTTGTACGGGCCCGAATCCTCGCGCCCTTTGATCCGGTCATGGATACTCCCGTCCCCGAATCGTACCGGACTGGGGCGCCCTCCCTGCTTATGGCGGCTCTCCCTTATGGGAACCTGCAAGACCCGGCTCCCCCGTCTGCAGGGGGAGCCTATATCGCGCGCTTTGCCCAGCGGAACTATTATCGGGAAGGGGTAAAACAGCTTCAGCGCCTGGGAGCGGTCTTTCGCGCCCATTATGGCGGCACAAAATCCGATTTTAGAATCCTCTGTAATTCTCCGGTTCCTGAAAAACCCTTGGCCCGTGCCGCAGGTCTTGGGGTCCTGGGCAGAAACGGCCTTATCCTTACCCCGGAAGCAGGTTCCCTGGTCATCATTGCTGCCATGACGCTGCCCTTTCCTTTGGCACAGGATAGGGCCGAACCAGCGCTAAACCCAGACCATCCCTTTCCCTGGTGTGAAAACTGCGACCCGGTATATCCTCCCTGCGTCGCGGCCTGTCCTACTGGAGCGGCCCGGGGAGATGGAACCCTGGAACGGACCCGGTGTATCCAGTGGTATGCCTCAGGACATGGAGATGCAGTTCCCCAGGAGATTGCCCGGCGCTGGGGAAACCGGCTCTACGGCTGTACCGATTGCCAAGACGCCTGTGTCTATAATCAGGTTCCTATCCGGGGTGTTCCCAGCGATGAAGGTCCCCTGCCGGCATATCTGGATCCTGTGGAATTAGGAGCTTTAAGCAACGAGGCATTAAAAGCCCGGTTTAAGGGAACTGCTATGGGGCTTTCCTGGCTTGGGCCAGAGGGGATCCGGCGTAACGCCCGGCTGGCAGCCCAAAGCCTCCTGGAAAGATAGCCTATTTCAGGAGGTTTTGGATGCTTTTCGAGTATCTTTACGTGTTTTGATGGTGCAGAAGCGGCTGCTAAGGCTAAACGAAACGGAATCTGCCCCGGCTGTCGTGTTGAGCGCGCAACAGGGATTGACCGAGCGAGCGCTGGTATATATGATAGTGCAAACGCCGTGAAAAGGGAAAACGCAAGTTTATCAAGGTGATGCATGGATATAGCCTGGTCAGCCGTTAGATATAGCCTTGGTCAGCCGTTAGATATAGCCTTAGTCAAGGGTTAGACATAGCCTTAGTCAAGGGTTAGACATAGCCTTAGTCAAGGGTTAGACATAGCCTTAGTCAAGGGTTAGACATAGCCTTAGTCAAGGGTTAGACATAGCCTTAGTCAGACGAGGAAGGAGGTGTACCTGAACAATAGCGCTAACAGAATGAAGGCATTTTTTAAGGGGAGCTATTGCTCCGTCAATCAGTATGATTCAATCAGCATAATTTTATTACAGTACCTAAGGAGGGTATGGATTTGACTAATCGAAAGATACGCATGGTTATAGGCGCAGCCTGGGGGTTATCCCTATTGTTGGCGGAAACGGTATTGGCGTCGGGAGCGCGGGCGCTTGTACCGGCGGTTGTTACCACAAACACAGGACCAATACAAGGAGTTGAAACAGCGGGTATTTATACGTACAAAGGGATCCCCTATGCGAAAGCGCCGGTTGGGGATTTACGCTTTGCTCCCCCCCAAGATGCGGAACCCTGGACAGAGGTTCTTGATTGTGCAGACTATGGCCCCATAGCGGTTCAGCAAGACACTATTTCCATGGCAGTGGAAAATTCCGCACAATCTGAGGATTGCCTTACGTTGAACCTCTGGACTCCTGCCGCGCCGCAGACACAGGATAAACTGCCGGTTTATGTATTTATTCACGGCGGCGGTTTTGGAGCCGGATCAGGGAATGAAACCCGGTACGATGGAACACGTTTTGCGCAAAACGGCATAGTCATGGTAACTATCAACTATCGGTTGAGTACGCTTGGTTTTTTTGCTTCTCAAGAGACGTACAACCAGTACGGAACAACGGGCAACTGGGGAATACTGGATCAGATAAAGGCCCTTGAATGGGTTCGGGACAATATCGCGGTTTTTGGCGGCGATCCTGACCAGGTAACCATAGGCGGTGAATCAGCCGGCAGCGTGAGCGTTTCCGCGCTTATCGCGAGTCCCTTGGCAAAAGGGCTGTTCCGCAGCGCCATTATGGAAAGCGGCTCCCTTCTTGGCATCCAGTCCCTTACGGCTAGCCGTGGTAACCTGCAACAGTCTATAGAACTGTCACGGTTATTTGCCAACATTTTCGGCGCCTCTGACGATGAAGCGGGGCTTAAACAGCTTCGGCAGGTAGATGCAGATATGCTGAACTATCTTAGTCCTTTTGTACTGGATCAAACATCAGCGCTGCAGGCATTCTTTTATACCCCGCTGTTTGACGGTACAGCGCTTCCAACGGATCCGGTAGCGGCTTTGAGAAATGGCAATTTTAACCAGGTAAACCTGCTTGTTGGATTTAATCATGACGAAGGTTCTCTTTTTATTCCGGTTACTGCCGATACCGGTTCCTATAAAACCCTTGCAGCCCGGGCAATAGGTAAAAAATGGCGTACCTTTGTGGAGCGGTTCCCGGTTGATGAACATAACAGCGCGGCCCAAAGGACCCGGCAGGTTTTTGCGTATACCTGGTTTGCTACTGACACCAAAGTATTCGCGGACGCGCTCGCCGATAATGGCAGCAAAGTCTTTATGTACAATTACAACTATGTTGTACCTGGTAATCCCCTTGAAGACCTTGGGGCATACCATTCAGCGGAATTAGAATTTGTATTCAACAGCAGCGCATTAACCGGTGAAGCAAATAAAAAGCTGGCCCAAGAAATGCACAGCCGATGGATTAACTTTATCAAGCATACTGATCCTAACATAGGGATAACGCCGCCAACCGATGTACCATGGCCTCAATACGATACGAAAAAGGCTGAGGTGCTCTTGTTTGACAAAGCCGTAACCTCAGGCCCCCTGCCGGATAAAGAAAACCACGATTTTGTTGCAGATCTTTTGTACGGTAATTAAAACTAAGAAACGGGAGTTCGATAACAATCTAAAGGTCCGCGAAGGAACATGTATCCGAATAATTCGTGTTCCTTCGCGGACGCTTTTCTCTTTGTCGAACTTTTAACCTAGCCCGTCTTTCAGGAGTAGCGGGACTTTTCGACCAGGGCAAGCCGCTCTGCTTCGGATAGCTCCACTTTCTTGGTGCATAAAGATACCGCCACCGCAAAGACCAGGGTTATCAGGGTAGCGGGAATAGCAGGCCCGGTGAAAATGCCTTTGATATAGTTCTGGAAAGGCAGGAACCCCAAATAGAGGATACCGAAGATGGTCCCGGAGAACAGAGAGGCAAGCCCTCCCTGCCAGGTTACCCGTTTCCAGCAAGCCCCCAAGAACATGGCCACCGATACCCCAGGAATAATCGAACCGATAACATTGCTGATATAGCCCATGATGTCTTTGGCAAATAGGGTGGCAAAAAAAGCGCATCCCAAGGTGAGGACCACCCCGATACGGGACCAGTGTTTGATGGCTTGTTCAGGCATGGCTTTTTTGGCAAATACCGGATAAATATCTTGGATCAAAATAGTTACCCCGGCAATGGCGTCGGAATCCCCTGAGGACATGGTGGCTGAAAGCCCGGCGATCATAAAGAGAAGGCCCAGAACCGGCCCCAGTACAATAGTCGCCACATAGGCAAAAGCAAAGTCAGGCTGTTGCAGCACGCTGGCCGCGCCATTTTTCGTTGCAATGGTAAAAGCCGCCATACCGATAAGCGCTGGAAGCAGGGAGAACACCAAAAGGAGTACTGCCGAGCGGATAAAGGCGGTGCTGGCGGCCTTGTCGCTCTTGGCAGTATAGATACGCATCCGGTAAGTGGGAGTGCCCAGGCCGGGAATAATAATAGAAAAGATCAGGGATATAAGCGCCATAGCCCCCATGGATTCCACCCCATAGAAGCTCAAGTTACCCCCTTTTCCCGCGGCCTGTAAGGTGGCGGTAATTTCACCCCAGCCCCCGGCTGTTGGAATCGCGATGAAGGTAATGGCGATAAAGCCGATTATAATGATGATAAGCTGCACTAAATCGGTCCACACCACCGCTAAGTAACCGCCGATGATGACGTAGACCCCAAAGGCGCATACGGTAATGATCCGGGCAAGAATGGGATCAATGCCGGTGATGTAGCCCAGATAGGTAGCCCCGCCGTTAATGTGATTACCCAGCCATACGATCTCTACCAGATACATCATGAAGCTCATCACAATCTTCATGTGCCGGTCTCCGTGGTAGTGAAATTGGGCTTCTTCCGCCATGGTGAGGAAGTTCTTTGAACGGAGTTTGGTGTGATTGGCCACGAGGACCAATGACAAAAGCCCCAAAGCCGCTCCCAGTCCATAGGCCGAACCGTACCAGCCGAAACGGAACCCATTGGAGGTGGCCCCCAATGCGGAACCGGTACCGATAAAGGTAGCCCCCATAGTGGCAAAAATGAGAAATACCGGTAATTGTCCTCCTCCGGTGAGATAATTCTTTCCATCAGATTTGCCTTTGGAAGAAAAATACCCCACCAGTATCATGATGAAGACATACACAATAAACCCAACAATAAAAAGCGTTGCATTCATATTGGCAACCATACAAACATCCTCCTATTAGGAATCGTATACATGGGGATCTTATACAAGACCCCCCTAGAGCCACAGGGCTATTTTTTTGCCGCCCACATCTCGATTTCCACGAGCACTCCTGGAAGCAGCTTGGTCTGTACCGCGGTGCGTACGGGCCGGGGCGCTGGGACAAGCTCGGTATACACTTCGTTCATGGCGTCCCATTCGTCCAGGTTGACCATAAAGATATTCACCTTGAACACGTCTTCCAAGGTACAGTGGGCGCTGGCAAGCTGACGCCGGCAGTTTTCCAGGGTATACCGGGTTTGGGTCTTGATATCCGTACCTACCAAGGTTCCTTCTGGGTCAACCGCGACTTGGCCGGAAATAACCACCAGCTTGGAAGCGGTGATTTCCAACACCGGTGAGTACGGGCCGGCAGTACGGTGCTGGGATGCGCCTTCGGGAAGGCGCTTGGCCCTTTCCTGGGGTTCTCTTTCTTTTTCCATAATCTACTCCTCTACATAAGGGCTTGGAGCCGCTTAATGATGATTTCCGTTTCCCCTGCTTTGAGGGACATGGGGTTGATGAAAATACCCTGCAAGTTTTCGCTGTAGGCATAGATGGGCGGTTTCCCCTGAAGTAAAAAATCTTGCACATATTCCGGGGTGAACCGGGGATTGGTGATTTCCAGAAAGGCCCGGGCTATGGGCTGGCCTGCTTCGTTGGGGAAACTGCGCCGTACCGTGAAGACCCCTTTTCCATCCAAACCTTCTTGCAGGGCCGCAATCTGGGCCTCGCACCAGTCATACCGGGCCTGGTGATCCATAGACACGTATTGTTTGATCGCCGCATACAGGCCCGCCAGCTCTTCCCGTCCCACCTTCAGCATCCGTCCGATGCCGTAATGAGGAAAGCCAATGGCCGTAACCCGGTCAATCAGCTCTTTACAGCCTACCATAAGCCCGCTGGACTGGGGGCCCCGGAGGTCTTTGCCGCCGCTGAACAAGGTTATGGCCGCGCCCTGTTCAGAAAAACGCCAGAGGTTCTCTACCGGCGGAAGCTGGGCTGCAGCATCCACAATCACCGGCGTATCTTTTGCTTTGGCCTTTTTCACCAGCACCTCCAAGGGTAGAAAACCAGGAGCTACCCAGGCGCTTGAGGCAAAATAAATCGCCGCGGTATGCTCGTCAATGGCGTACTCCAGATCCGCTTCGGTAGGGGGAAAGATCCGGTTCGGGAAAGACAACTCCCGGTACGCGGCCCCCAGATGGCCAATCACCAAATCATAGGGGTTGCGGTGGGCCTTGAACATCACAATATTACAAGATGCGATCTGGTCTTTGGTAAGATAATAAAAGGGCTTCCCCAGCTTCCGTTCAATACATGCGGCAATGGCGAGGTACAACCCCGCGGCTGCCCCATTACTCACATAGGCCGCTTCGTTTTTGGTCAGCTTTGCAATTGCCTGGTGCGCCGCCTTTTGAAAATCCCTAAGAGCCACGAAATTCCGGGCCGCGCTGTTCATGGCTTCCAGGGTTTCTTCGCTCATCCGGGACCCCCCCAGAACGGTGTAGGTCCCTGCAGCGTTAATAATCGGGCTTACCCCTAATTCGTCATAAATATCCATCTTTTCTCTCTATAATACGGTCTTACTTTGGATCACAAACCCATGATTGACCTGATTTTCTCTCACCGGTTTCCCAAAACAGTACGGTTTTAAGTATATCAGACTTCAAGCGCTTGTCAAGCAACGGTAAAAAATCGTGAAATCCTCTTTTCCGCTTCATTTTTGGTAGAAAACCGTGAATTTTTATGAATAAAACCGAAAAAACAGACCTCTTTTCTTTCGGTTTCTTTTTTTCTGTCATTTTCTATACTTTGTATTGAGAAGATACCCCTGATGTCAGGAATTGATTAGCGGTATAAACTTTTTTTACATCCGATCAGGAGGAATGTATATGCTGGATTGTATCATTACCCACGGCCGTATTGTGGACGGCAGCGGGGGAACGCCCTATCCCGGAGATATCGGTATTCATGAGGGGAAGATTGCCTGTATCAAGCCCTGGGGCAGCGGCCTTGCAGCAGCCCGAACCATTGACGCGGCAAACGAGTATGTAACTCCAGGGTTTATTGATATGCACCGCCATGAGGACGCGGTGGTGTTTAGTCCTGGATATGGAGAAGTGCAGCTCCGTCAAGGCATCACCAGCGCAATCAGCGGGAACTGCGGTTTAAGCATTGCGCCCTTTCCCGCTAAGCAGCGGGCCTTGATTGCCGCCTACTTAAAACCCATCATCGGGATCCTTCCTGAGGATAAGGAGTTTGAGACTATGGGGGACTACCTGGGGCTGCTTGAAAAGCAGCGCCTGCCCCTCAATGTGGGGATGCTTATTGGCAACGGTACGATCCGTATGGCCGTGCAAGGGTTTGAAAAAGGCAGGCTCTCAAAAGAAGGGGTACGGCAGGCCCGGTTGTATCTTGAGGACGCCCTGCAAAACGGCGCTTTCGGCGTATCCCTGGGCCTGGCCTATATGCCTGAAAACTGCTATGACCAGGCAGGCTTCATTGAAGTCTTGGAACCGATCCGGGGTTCACCGGTTCCCCTGGTAACCCATATCCGGGGGGAAGGCAATCTGCTGGTGGAATCCTTAACCGAGCTGGTTGCCCTGGCAGAAGCGCTCCAGGTTCCCCTGCATATCAGCCATTACAAATGCGTAGGGGCTAAGAACTGGGGGCATATGCTCCATAAGGCCGCCCGCGTGTTGGACCATGCCCGGGACCGGGGTCTGGGGATTACCCTGGATGTCTACCCGTGGACTGCCGGGGCAAGCCAACTGGCCCAAGTACTGCCTCCAGCATACCTGGAGGGAGGCTTGGCAAAAGCCGCGGCCCGGCTTAAAGACCCGGTATTACGGCGGGAGTGCGCGGGGATCCTCTCTAAGCCCAATGAGCGTTTTGAGAATCAGATTGACCTTATCGGCTGGGAAAACATCATGGTAAGTGCAGTGCATACTGAGCAGAACCAGGTTTATGTGGGCAAAAGGATCACCGAAATTGCCCAGGAACGGGGCTGCGATCCTGTGGACGCGGCCTTTGATTTACTCATCGAGGAAACCGGGGATGTGGCTATGGTGAATTTTATCGCCTGCGAAGCGGATATTACGGCCATTTTACAAAATCCCTACAGTTCGGTGATTTCCGATGCGGTTTATCCTGCCGGAGGGCTCCCCCATCCGCGGCAATACGGCACATTCCCCAAGTTCCTTTCAGAATATGTCCGGGATCAAAAGATCCTCACCCTCCCAGAGGCTATCCATAAAATAACCCAGGGGCCCGCGTCGGTATTTTCCATCTCCCATAAGGGATCTATTGCCGAAGGGTATGACGCGGACCTGGCTATCTTTGATTTGGAAAAGATCGAAAACCACGCCACCTATGTGGCTCCTCGCGGGCTGGGCTCGGGCTTTAGCTATGTACTGGTAAACGGCGTGGTGGCCAATGACCATGATACCTACGCCAGTACCGCCTCGGGGAGGGTCCTCAGGCGCAAGGGAGTCTGAGGGTTCCGCGTATCGAATGGGATTGGTACTATAATAAACGGGCCTTTTCTTCTATACTCTAACCACTGAGGTTGTTTCAAGGTAATCTTTTGAAACAACCTCCACTTATAGAACGATTTCTTTATCAAGGCTATGTCTGACCCTTGACTAAGGCTATGTCTGACCTTTGACTAAGGCTATGTCTGACCCTTGACTAAGGCTATGTCTGACCTTTGACTAAGGCTATGTCTGACCTTTGACTAAGGCTATGTCTGACCTTTGACTAAGGCTATGTCTGACCTTTGACCAAGGCTATGTCTGACCCTTGACCAAGGCTATGTCTGACCCTTGACTATAGAACAATCCTCTATAAGCATGTACGTTTACGGTTAAGGTAGCGCCTATGCTTTTTACCCCTTTTGAGATCACGGAAACCGTGGATATGTTCCTCCGGTTTAAACTGGACATCCGGGCTATTACCCTGGGGGTCTCCCTCCTGGACTGCGCCGCTGCATCCGGGGTAGAAACCCGGCGGAGAATCCGGGAAAAGCTCCTGCGCATCGCCGGTCCCCTGGTAAAAACCGCCCGGGCCTTGGAAATCGAATACGGTATCCCCATTATTAACAAACGGGTTTCCGTAACTCCCTTGGCTTTGGTGGCGGCTGCATCGGATGACCAGGACTATACCCCCTACGCCCAGGTGCTGGATGAGGTTGTGAAGGAATTGGGCATTGATTTTGTGGGAGGCTTTTCCGCCCTCGTGCAGAAGGGTTTTTCCCAAGGAGACCAGCGGCTCATTGATGCCATCCCCCGCGCCCTGTCTCAGACTGAACGGGTCTGCGCCTCGGTGAATGTGGCCAGCACCAAGAGCGGCATCAATATGAACGCGGTCCGCCGGATGGGGGAAGTGGTTAAGGAAACTGCAGAAATGACCGCTTCCCAGGATGGGTTAGGCTGCGCCAAGCTGGTGGTGTTCTGTAACGCGCCTGAGGATAATCCTTTTATGGCCGGGGCCTTCCACGGTCCCGGGGAAGGGGAAAACTGCCTTAACGTCGGGGTTTCAGGGCCGGGGGTGGTCAAGGCGGCTTTGGAAGCCCACCAGCAGGCAAGTTTCGACGAACTCGCGGACATCATTAAAAAAGCCGCGTTCAAGATCACCCGCATGGGTCAATTAGTGGGTATGGAAGCCGCCCGGCGGCTCGGCGTCCCCTTTGGTATCCTGGATCTGTCCCTGGCCCCCACTCCGGCAGTGGGAGATTCAGTGGCCCGGATCCTGGAAACCATGGGCCTTGCATCCACCGGTACTCACGGTACCACCGCAGCGCTGGCCCTGCTGACCGATATGATCAAAAAGGGCGGGGTCATGGCCTCCACCCATGTGGGCGGTCTTTCCGGCGCATTTATTCCGGTGTCCGAAGATGAGGGCATGATAGCCGCAGTCCGCGCGGGTTCTTTATGCCTGGATAAACTGGAAGCCATGACCAGCGTCTGTTCTGTGGGCCTTGACATGATCCCCCTCCCTGGGGATACCTCCCCTGCCACCATCGCCGCCATCATCGCCGACGAAATGGCCATTGGCATGGTGAACCATAAAACCACCGCGGTACGGGTCATTCCCGTACCGGGTAAACAGGCCGGTGAGTGGGTACACTTCGGCGGTCTTTTGGGCGGCGCGCCTATTATGGCGGTCAACCCTGCGGCAAGCGATGCGTTTATTGCCCGGGGAGGCCGAATACCCCCTCCCATCCACAGTTTCAGAAATTAGCCCCCAGCCCCCAGGGGCCCCCAGGGGGTTTACTGCCCCTGTATGGCCGCGGCGGTAAGCAAGCGGGTTGTCCCTTGCCTCACGTCTTTGCCCCTTCAAGCCCCCCGGCTTAGGTGAAAGGCTTCACCCGGCTTAGGTGGCGGGCTTCACCTAGTTTAGGTGGCGGGGCTCACCTAGCTTAGGTGGCGGGGCTCACCCGGCTTAGGTGGCGGGGCTCACCCGATGGAGGAACGAAGGGACGTAAGCCGCTCCCCCGTACTTCTCCGCCCCCATAACGCCCACCGCAGGCGCGTCCGCCGCAGGCGTCATTCTATCGTAAACTTCGATACCTCACTCATCAACGCTTGTATCCGTTCCCGGTTATCCGCACTTATCCCTGCCACCCGATCCATCGAACTGTTTATCTGTTCCGCTCCAGTGGCTATCTCTTGGATCCCTCCCGCTATCTCTTCCGTCAACTGCCCCAAACTCCGGCTCTCCCCTATCACCTCTTGGCTCCCCTGCAGCATCTCCCCGCTCCGTTCCTTCACCAGGTTCGTCATCTCATTCAACAGCTTGATCGCTTCCAGGATACTTTGACTCCCCGTCCCCTGTTCTTCCATCGCTTCCCGTACCGCCTTCTCCTGATTCGTTACGGTCTGTATCCCTTCCCCAATTACCTCAAACTTCAGCAGTACCCCCTCCGTCGATTGGGTGATCTTGTCTATCGAATCTTTGATCTTTTGTAACACCGTACTTATGGTTCTCGATTGTTCTGAGGATGATTCGGCTAACTTCATGATTTCACTGGCCACCACCGCAAACCCCTTCCCCGCTTCCCCTGCATGGGATGCTTCGATAGCCGCATTCATGGATAACAGATTCGTTTGATTTGCAATGTTGTCTATCACCCCGTTAATCTCCAAAAGCCCTGCTGATTCATGGGCTATTTCCTGTATATTCGCAGCCACTTCTTGTAAGCCCTCCCGCCCCACTTCGGAAGATTCCGCCAGACCCACGATGTTATTCACGTTTTGTATCAAGGTTTGGGTTACTTTTTGGATATTGGCCACCATTTCCGATATAGCGAAAGAAGAGGTGGACTCTGCCGCTACCTGCTTTTCAATGAGCTGGCCCAAGGCAGTGATATGCTCTACTATCTGGCCCATAATGGCGCTGGTTTGGGTAACGGTGGTGGACTGGTTGAGGACTTGGGATTTGATACTCTGGATATGAGCGGTGATTTCGTTGATAGCCGCCGCGGTTTCAGCGGCGTGGGACGCGAGTTCATTGCCTGTATGGGAAAGCCTCGTACTCTCTTTTTTAATGGCAAAGACCAGGGTTTTGATCTTGTCTACGGTCCAGTTTAAGTACCGGGCCAGATCCCCGAGTTCGTCTTTGGAGGTAATTTCGATCTGTTTGGTGAGGTCTCCGTCAGCAATGTGTTTGAGCCGATCCATGATGTAGGCGATGGGACGGCTGACGGAACGGGCGAGGAAGACTCCGCCTAAGGACATGAGGATCATGGTAAAAGCGCCAATGAAGAGGGAGAGGGTGATCATACGGTACACGGGAGCCATGATGGTATTCCGGGGGACTGCGACCATGAGGGTCCAGGGTTTAGGGTTTTTTCCGATGGTAAAGGGTATGGCGTGGTACTGGACGAGGCCCTGCTTACCTGGCGGCTGCTGCCGGGCTGCGTATTCCCTGATTGCCTGTTGCCTGGTTCTCTGGCTGCTTGTTACCTGGTTGTCTGCTGGCTGTTGCCTGGGGGAAGGGGCGGAGAAGACGGCAGGCGTTCCTGAAGTAACGGCGTTTACTGCGGTATCCAGGGAGGAGGTGAAGGTATCGATTTCCGCGATATTTTTCCCCAGATATTCCGGGTTGTGGTGGGCTGTAACGGTTCCGCCGCCGCTGAAGACATACACATGACCATTGCCGAAGGGTTTTATCTCATCAGCTATGGCTTGTATTCTTGATATTTCAAAAGCTATCCCGGTAACCCCCACCAATGCACCCTGATCTTTTATAGGCATACATATATTAGCATTCACCAAAGGTTTTCCTCCTATGACAGTAACCGTCGGTTCAAAGACAAACTCTTCTCCTTGGGTTACTTGCATGACCGCCTCAAAGGGGAACGTTTTGATAGCTTCCAGCTGAGGGCCTTGAGGTCCATGTGTCCATGATGATACATACCGGCCTGTATCGCTCATGCCAGGGGCATTGACGTATTCCTCGTCCATACCGTCAATCATATTTGAACCCCAGTTAGCATAGATCGAGGCCACTTCGGGGTGGGCGACAAAGGTCTGTTTCAGCATGAAATTGAATTGCTGCCGCCGTTGTTCTGCTGGGATCTCCTTATAGCCTTCCATTATGTGGGCGTGGACTCTTGCGGTCTCTATATAGGAGCCAAACCACCGCTGTATTTCTTCCGCGCCCTTTTCAGCGAGATTCTGCGCATGATCCTCTGCCAGCCTGCTGATTTCCTTTTGGGAACTGCTCAGGGTAAAACCAGCTAATAAGCCGATACCGATGATGTTAAAGATACTGATGATAACAACCATCTTTATGCCAATTTTCATAAACGCTCCTCTCAAAATCACCACGGTACACTAAAGAAGGAGACAGCGCTTCTTTCTGTACCTTTTTATTCAACACAGGGCCTGCTTACACCCTCTGAGTTTGTGGACTATTAGCAACGGGACCCTGATTTTCTTTGGGGAGGATTCCCTGCTTTACTACCAAGGAACTTCCAAATAATATGAAGGCAAGACGCTTGTTCCGTTGAATCAACCGTACTATTAAAACGCAGGCAAAGAAGGCAAACACAGCAGCGCTGGGAGTAATAACCAACCAATAAAGCCATCTATTACCATTGGAGAAGTCTAGTATGTTAGCCATAAGTCTGTGAAGGAGAATGGCTTGTATTCCATAGATTCCCACCGTTAGCTGCCCGCAACGACTGAGGAATGAAGTGACCCTGTTCTTTCTCCAGCATCTTTGAAATAAGGTAAAGAAGAAGATGCTTCCCGCAAGAGCTGTTAATAAACGGAAGCCTTGTATGCCGATATTGGCAACATCAAAAACTATCTTCCCTTCTGCAAAGGATTGCTGAAAATTTACCAGGGTTGGAAAATCAACTAAATAGATTATATACCTGTAATCGAAAAAGCGGAGACATATAAAGAAACTAATACCGGAAAGTATCAGTATTTTGTTTAAATGCTTGCAAATAAAGGGATAGTATGTTTTCAACAGTATGCCGGTCCAAAAAATGGGCATCATAAACCGTTGAACCTTGCCAACTATTCCAAAAGCATCAACCAACAGCACAAAGAGCATACTCGCAGCAAACGCAGCATAACGCTTTTTAAAACATTTGCAAGAGATGAGAACTATCATGTGGGTTAAAAATAAATCTTTAAAGAACCAAAGATCCGTTGATGGATTTGGCATAATCAATGCCTGTAATTGAGAGGAGACACTAAAAGGTTTATAAAACATCATTTTCCAACCCAAAAAGGTCATTCCCCAATTTGCAAGCGAAATCAGAAGGCTCCAGGTAATATGGGGTATGATCAGGTAGGAAAATCTCTTCCGTAAAGCATCCTTAAAACTTAAAGATGAACTAAAGAAAAAACCGCTTACCATAAAGAAAAGCGGCATATGAAATGTAACGAAGAATACATGAAGGGGATCCGCCAGAAAATAACGATCACTGTTTACATCGCCGCCTGCATCGTTTAAACCGCCAATCGCATGAAACCATAGAACACAAAACATTGTAAAGGCTTTCAACAGGTCAATGTACTCGATACGTTCTTTTTGTAATAAGTTCAACTCAGATGCCATGTTACGCTCCTTGGTGTTTTAGAAGCCTGGGGACTTGGCGGTATTTCTGCGGACAAATTTATCCCATTTCCCGGTACCGGGTAAAAGAGCGAGAGAAAAACCGTAAAGCCTGAACGAGCTTCTATGTTTAGAATTAAAAGTGTGTGTGTGTGTGGGGGGGGGGGGGGGGGGGTATAAGTAAAAACAGACGAGTACCGGTCATTATGGCTCTTCCTTTTCCTCCTTAACCCATAAATGTACTAAAGATACTTCCCCGTTGCATAGTTATTAATAATGAGGCTAATATAATAAGTCGAGTGAAAAAAGTCAATATGAAACTGCTTCTTTTATCTGTTTCGCCTGGGTTCTTCCGTCTGTACCAAAAGACAGCGTACCTCCTGGGCTGGGGCTCCGGGAGGGGCAATGTTGATGAGCTTGGGCGCGGTCTTCCCGCAGTCCGGTCTTTTCCAGGGACACGGCTCAACGAAACCGCAGCCCTGCTTCTGGTACAGCCCTGGGGAAGGGCTTGCAAACCCTGGGGAGCCTGGAACAAGGCGAGGGGAAAGGTCTGATCCAGAGGCCGCGGCTAACAGGGCCTGGGTATAGGGATGGGCCGGATGGGAATATACCGCCTGGGCAGCGCCTAGTTCCACGATTTGTCCTTTATACATCACCCCAATACGGTGGCATATATAATAGACCACCTGCAGGTTGTGGGAGATGAAGAGCATCCCCAAGCCTAAACTGTGGTGCAAATCCTGAAACAGGTTCAATATCTGGGCTCCCACAGACACGTCTAGGGAGCTTACCGCTTCATCCGCCACGATGAGCTTAGGCTCAAGCATCAGCGCGCAGCCGATACATACCCGCTGTTTCTGTCCCCCAGAAAGCTCATGTACCCGGCGGGTCTTATACCCCGGATCCAGCCCTACCCGGTGAAGCATGGCGTCCACCTTTTTGATACGTTCCTGTTTTGTGCCGATCCCATGTATTCTGAGGGGCTCTTCCATGAGCCAGCCGATAGGTTTGGCAGGATTAAGCGCTGCCCCAGGATCCTGGAAAACGGCCTGTACTTTCCGTGCCAGCGCTTTGGACCGTTTCAACTGTCCCTGTTGCTGCTGCTGCAATCCATCTATGGTGATGGCCCCTTCATAGGGGATAAGCCCCAATATGCTATTTCCCAGGCTTGTTTTACCGCAGCCTGATTCCCCCACCAGGCCGAAGATCTCCCCTTGGCCGATTTCCAGGGTGATATGGTCGAGCACAGGCTGAATCACTTCCCTGCCGAATACCCCATACGCCCGGGTACGATACGCGTTAGAGAGGTTTTTTATGACTACCAAGGCATTAGCCATATCCGGTCTCCCTAATGCAGCATACCTGGCGGTCTCCCCTCAGGCTCAGGGGCGCCGGGAAACAGACCGTACACTGGGCCTGCGCCTTGCTGCAACGAGGGGCAAAGGGACAACCTGGAGGCTTTTCTTCAATGGAAGGAACCTTACCGGGAATACTGATCAGCGGCTTCCCTTTCCGTTCCTGCTGAGGGATGGAACTGATGAGTCCTTTGGTGTACTCATGCCGGGGGTCTGCAAAAACTGCCTCCACCGGACCTTCTTCCAGCAGCTTTCCTGCATACATGACCAAAACGCGATCACAGAGACGGCTTATGACCCCCAGATCATGGGAAATAAACAGGATGGACGTACCAAAATCCTGATTGATCCGTTTCAACAGGCGGAGGATCTGGGCCTGGGTACTCAGATCTAAGGCGGTGGTGGCTTCGTCAGCTATAAGCAGCTTGGGTTTGCACACCATAGCGAGGGCAAGCATCACCCGCTGCCGCATTCCCCCTGAAAGCTGGTGAGGATAGGCTGCTGCAAGTTTGACCGGCTCTGGAAGGCCGAGTTTGCCCATAATATCCCATACTTCCGCTTCTATAAGCCGTTTGTTTTTCCTTCCATGTAAACGCAAGGGTTCTGCAATTTGCCGTCCAACGGTAAATACCGGATTAAGGGAACTCATCGGTTCCTGAAACACCATGGATAGGGCTTGCCCCCGAATACCGCAGCGTTCTCGTTCTGAAAGCCGGCGAAGATCAAGGCCGTCAAAGAGGATGGTACCCCTGACAACCTGAATACCGGGAGGAAGCAAGCCGAGGATGGAGAGCGCGGTCAGGGTTTTGCCGCATCCCGATTCTCCAAGGATCCCCACAATTTCCCCGGCTTGTACCTGAAACCCTATATCATCCACCCCTAGGAGGCAGGTTCTGCCCTGCCGGATCCCCACGGACAAGTGCTGTACCTGCAATAAGGGATTCCTGGTTGAGATGGGTTTCACCGCTGCCGAATACCCTCACCCATACCATGAAAGGCAATGACCGTTATCATTATCATGGTTCCCGGAGCCAGAGCGCACCAGGGGGCATTAAAGAGAAAGTTCTGGGATTCTGAAAGCATCCGGCCCCAGCTTGGGATCGGCGGTTGTATGCCAAGACCCAGGTAACTCATGGTCGCTTCAGCCAAAATAGCATTGGACAGGCCCAAGACCGTAGCGGAAAACAAAGAATTCTTGAGGTTAGGCAGAATATGGACAAAGATGATGCGAATATGAGAAGCGCCCATAAGCCCCGCGGTTTTTACGAAATCTCGATTTTTGTATTCCAAAATCCCGCTTCGCATGATCCGTACATAGCTGGGAATAAACAAGATAAGTAAGGCAATCATCAGGGTATGGGGTCTATTGTCCATGAGGGAAACCATCATCAGCGCCACCAGGATCCCTGGAAAGGAACTCAGCGCGTCCATGAGCCTCATAAGCGCTTCATCCCACGCCCCCCCTTGATACCCAGAAATAAGCCCCAAGGAAGCGCCTATCAAGACGCTTCCCAGAACCGTACCCATAGACACCAACAAGGTATACTGAGCTCCCGTCATAATCCGGGAAAACACATCCCGGCCAAAATTGTCGGTTCCCATAAGATGCTGCCAACCAGGAGGGATAAACCGCTCGGATGGGGCCATCCGGTTATACTCATAGGGGGTATAAAAAAAACTCACCCCTCCCATACCCACTACGAGTAAGCCCAGGACAAGCCCCACCTTGAAATCAATGCTCCCTGATACCTGCATAGCTCCTATCCGTTAAGAACACTAAGCCTCACTCCACCTGCTAGAATCAATGAAGAAAACAAGGCAGCATTGCAAAGGCGTTTATTTTATGACTTGATTTTGCAATTCGTCCTTTAAGGTATTTGCCATGGGCAAGAAGGTCGCTATGGTTACGGCTCCGGATATAGCCCCTCCAATTAAAGGCACGATCTTGCTGATGCCTTTAGCCAGGCCCTGTTTGGCCAGATTAGCTCCCAGCACCTTGGCCACCTGCTTCGCTATTTGGGGCAAACCGACTTTTGCCAAGGCAATCACCGGAAGCTTTTGCGCGGTTTCTTTACATAGAATTTCCGACATGGGCTTTAATGCGCTGTTTGCTTCTTTCGCGCCGCTCATGATACCAATGAATATGGTTAAGACCGCGAGGAAGGCGTTATTGTCATCTTCCCCCTCGCTATCCACCTGTAAATCGGGCCACCCATAGATGTATGCCAGTTTTTGGGCGATCACCAGTACGTGATAATAATACTGAACCAAATCTGCGGGTATGGTTCCCGCCATAGCTATTCCCCCAGGGAGTCCTGCAAGAAATGAGGCGCCTGTTACAATGGTTGTATGGGACCGGATCGCGCCCTCGGCTATTTTAGCCAGGGCATCAATAGGGATCCCTGCCTTTCCAGGCCCTTGATCCAGGATCTTGACCAGTTCATCCCCGGTATATTTAGCAAATTCTTTTTCCAAGAAACTCGTCCTATCTACCCGGGCGCCGGGAATTTTCAGGGCTGCGTCCAAAATTCCATACCACACGCCGCTACTTTCTTTTTCTTCATCTGCCATGCTTAACTCCTTATAGAGAAAAATAGAGAAAATATAATTATATACTATCGGTATATCTTATCTGCTGTCAATAGGAGGCATACTTCCACCATGCCTCACGAAAAAACAGCCCTGTATACCTTCTTTGCTCTGCGAAATACGAGTTCAACGGGATCCTTTCTAAAAGTGCGCTTCCCTTCCAGGTACAAAGAAACACCCTCTAGGGTTAAACTATTCCTTGCACCGCTCTCCCTCCTGGAACAAGACAACTTTTTCAGAAACCCAAGGCTCCTTTGAACGTAAAAGATACCACCACCACCGTTACTATAAGGGCCAATCCAGTAACAAGGTAGACCCACATCGGCAACGATTCAGTTACTTGCTCGTGTTCCTTCATTGACGAAAGCATCGCAGGAGAAAGGGCCTTTTTTTCTGAAGCTCCTTCAGAAGGCGCGGAATAGCCACAAGCCGGACAACACTCCTTAAAGTAATCCAATGATCCGCTGAAACCGCAGACAGGGCACCGTACCGAACCAAAAGACTTGCCGCATCGTGGACAACTCTTCGCCTCCCGGGCCACCTCTATCCCACAGTTATCACAAAAAAACCGAAGCTTCTCAGGGGAAACCTCTTCCGATCTGGAGACTCGATCCGCGGATCTCATAGACGGTTTACTTCTGGCTTAACCGGCCATTTTTTTTTCAAGACTACTTCCGCTCCGTGGATTTTCGGTATCTGTTTTGGCCTTTTCCTTCCCCTGTTCCGCAGACACTCCCTCGGTCTTGCTATCTCCATGAGACCCCTGCCCTTCTCCTGAAGCAGGTTTAACCGAACCTGGAGTACTGGGACTTCCCCCCTGCTTATCGGTTACATAAAAACCAGATCCCTTAAAGATGATGCCGCTTCCGCCATTAATGAGCCGTCTCAGGGCTTGACCGCATTGAGGGCAGCTCGTCAGGGGCGCATCACTCATACGCTGAAAAACATCAAAGGTATGACCACAACTTTTACATTCATATTCATAGGTCGGCATAACGTATTCCTTTACAGTACCTGTTTATCCTGGGTCTTATTAGCTGTATCATCACGCTCACATTAGTTAGAATATAATGAGAACTTAGTAAAAAGTAAAGCTACCGCCTGGGTGTCCAAGGGACCGGTTTGGAGGTTCAACGCGGCTCCATCCTGGACCGGAGGATAGGCGAAGAATATCTCTGCCCATTCTTTGAGATCCAGATTGGCCATAAAAAGTCTGGCTATGGAAAAAAGGCTTACCAGGGCTTTAGCCTGACTTACCGAAGGAGTTTCAATCCGGATCATCCCTTGGTAATACGCTTCTGATTGCTGAAGCCTAAACAAAACCTGCCCCGCAGGAATCTGGAGGGGTATTTCCATGGCCTGTAACAGTTGATTGAAAGGCATCGCGGCTTCAGTAAGCCAGCCTGCTAAGGCGGCATTTTCAGAGAAGGGGGCGAATGCTTCAGGGGCTTGGGGAAAAGAACCTCCCGGAACAGGGGTGGGATCGCCGTCTGAAATAAAGGCTTGTTCAGGACTCAGCAAGACCGAAATGCCCCTTTGAGGGGAATGCCAGTAGGAAGCGCCGGTTTCAGAGCGGCGTTTCTTCCATGCAGCGCTGAAGGTAAAGGCCAGGGACGCCTGGAAACTGGGGTAACGGCCCCGGGCCGCTACCAGAAAATGCCGGGGAGCATCCTTGGGATATAAAGCCGCTACCGCGGAGGTGGTTTTATCTAAAGCAGCGGCGATAGTACGTTTATTTCCCTCCATACGCTCCAGGGAAAGGGCATCCAGGATGGGCCGAGCCTTAACCGTATCAACGTACAGGTACGCCAGCGCTCCCTGGGGGAAACCCGCGAAGGGATCTGCTTCCGGGACAAGCTGCGTCTTGGGGCTGGTCGCGCAGGCGGCAAGCATCAAGGCGACGCCCAGGGGAATAAACCGCTTCCCGCGGCAAAAGCCCCAGGCCGTCCTTGCCAATGGCATACCCCTATACTTTTTCAAGCCGCACCTGCCAGGTTTCCTCTCCCGCTTCTATCCTATGCATCGCGGTTCCCTCAGCCCAGCGTACATCCTGGGCAAGGGTTTCCGCTGCCACATACCCGGCAAAATTGATCCACGCCGCATGTAAGCGAGGGGAACCAAAGAGCTGCAACCGGATACGGTCGGTAACGGCAAAACCCGCTTCTTTTCGAAGGTTCTGCACCCCCCGGATAAGATCCCGCACATCCCCCTCCTGGGCAAGCTCTGGGGAAATTGCCGTATCCAAGGCCACGGTGAGGGTTCCCTCGTTTACCACCTTGAGGTGGGCTTTCTCGATACGCCGGATATCGAGCTTATCCGCGGTGATCTCTACTATCCGGTGCTGGAGGTCTACTGCCTCGGGTATTTCCAGGGAAAGGGTTGCCCCCTCTAAAAGCCCCTGGATTTCGTTCTGCTTTAAGGCCGCAATACGGGCCGCCGCGGCCTTCATATCCTTGCCCAGGGTTTTACCCAGGATACGGAAGTTTGCTTTGACCTCGTATAGCACAAGCGCTTCCTCATTGTCCCGGAAGACCACTTCCTTGACATTAAGCTCTTCCCGGATAATATCCTCCATTTCCAAGAGTACCTTCTTCTCCTCCTCCTTGCGGGTTACCAGTTCCACCCGCGGCAGGGGCTGGCGGACTTTGATGTTATACTGGGAGCGGAGGAAACGGCCCATGGAAACCGCGTGCTGCACTGCAGCCATCTTGTATTCAAGCCGCTGGTCCCGCCGCTCCCGCCGCACCTGGGGAAAATCCGCCAGATGCACCGACTCAGGCTCTTCAGCCAAACGGAGGTTCCCCCAAATCGCTTCAGTGGTAAAAGGCATGAACGGGGCGGCTAGGGTAATCAGGGTTTTGAGTACATCGTAGAGGACCGCGTAGGCTTCGGCTTTATCGGTGTCCGCCGCGTCTTCACTGAAACCCCGCCAGAAACGCCGCCGGGAACGGCGGATGTACCAGTTGTTAAGCAGATCGATAAACTCCAGGATAGGATCCACTGCCCGGGATAGGTCATATACATCCAAAGCGCCGCCTACCTGTTCCACCAGGCTTTCCGCGGCAGAGAGGATCCATCTATCCAGAGGATTGGCAGGATTCTCCGGCGCGCCTTTGGGGCTTACCTTATCGATATTCGCATAGGTTACAAAGAAACTGTACGCGTTCCATAAGGGGATAAGGATGCTTTTCATCACCTCTCGCACTCCTTCATCGCTGTAGCGGAGATCGTCGGCTTTGACGACCCCTGAGTGCATGAGGAAGAGCCGCAGCGCGTCTGCGCCGAAGGTGTTCACCACCTCCAATGGATCGGTGTAGTTCCGCAGGTGCTTGCTCATCTTTTTGCCGTCCTGAGCCAGCACCAGGCCGCTGACAATGCAGTTCTTGAAAGCCGGTTTTTTAAAGAGCGCGGCCGCGAGGATCGTCAACGTGTAGAACCAGCCCCTGGTTTGATCCAGCCCCTCATTGATAAAGTCCGCAGGAAAGTGGCTGTCAAAGAAACGCTGATGCTCAAAAGGGTAATGGTTCTGGCCATAGGGCATGGCTCCAGACTCAAACCAACAGTCCAGTACCTCGGGGATCCGGCGCATGACCCCCCCGCAGGCGCAGGGGATGGTAATCGCATCCACAAAGTGCTTATGCAGATCTTCCGGTTCCTGCCCGGACAGGGCTTTAAGTTCCTTCCGGCTCCCCACACAAAGGGCAGCGCCGCAGTCCGGACACTTCCAGATAGGCAGGGGATTGCCCCAGTACCGGTTACGGCTGATAGCCCAGTCCCGGGCGCCTTCAAGCCATTTCCCGAAACGCCCGGTTTTAATATGCTCCGGCACCCAGTAGATCTGATTGTTGGCGTCCAGCATATCCTGTTTAATCCGCTCCACCTTGACAAACCAGGACCCTACCGCCCGGTAGATCAGGGGGCTCCCGCAGCGCCAGCAGTGGGGATAGGCGTGGAGAATCTGCTCCCGCCGGAACAGTTTCCCCTCCCCTTTGAGTCGCTCCATAATCGGTTTATCCGCAGCTTTGACAAACAGCCCCTGGTAATCCGGCACTGCTGAGGTAAAACGGCACTCCGCGTCCACGGGACAGATCACCGGCGCCCCCGTACCCTTCAAGACCCGCTGGTCCTCTTCGCCAAAACCCGGCGCGGTATGCACAATGCCCGTACCGTCGCTGGTGCTCACAAAATCCCCCGGATAGGTTCTAAACCCCTGGGGCGCGTCCTTGAAATAGGGAAAGAGCGGCTCGTACGCAATCCCCAGCAGTTCCCGGCCCTTTTTGGTCCACTTCACTGCATAGTCCGCAGGGTTCTTATAATAGGCGGCAAGCCGGGCTTCGGCCAGGATGTACTGGGCGTCCCCATCCTGGATCAGGGCATAGTCGATATCCGGTCCCAGGGTGAGGGCTAGATTGGAAGGCAGGGTCCAGGGGGTAGTAGTCCAGGCCAAGAGATAGGTTTGCCCTGCTCCCGAAGGGTTCCCCGGAAGTCCGCTGGTTACCTTGAAACGCACCGTGATAGCCGGATCGTGGACATCCTGGTAGCCCCCCAGGTTCAGCTCATGGTTGGAAAGCACCGTGGCGCACCGGGGGCAATAGGGCAAAATGTAATGCCCTTCATAGAGAAGCCCCTTGTCCCAGAGGGAACGCATAACCCACCAGATAGTCTCCATGTAGTCCGGGTCCATGGTTTTGTAGTCATGATCAAAATCAACCCACCGGCCGAGCCGGGTGATGACCTCCCGCCATTCCTTGACGTACCGGAGCACCGCGGCCCGGCAGGCTTCGTTAAAGGCCGCGACCCCGTACTGTTCAATATCGGTCTTGGAATTGAGACCCAGCTCTTTTTCAATGAGGTTTTCCACCGGCAAGCCGTGGCAGTCCCAGCCAAAGCGGCGCTCCACCTTTTTGCCTTTCATGGTCATGTACCGGGGGATAATATCCTTGATTGTACTGGGTACAAAATGGCCGAAGTGAGGAAGCCCGGTGGCAAAGGGGGGGCCGTCGTAGAACACGTATTCTTCCGCCCCTTCCCGCCTGATGATGGACTGTTCGAAAATATGATGGGTTTCCCAAAAATCCAGCACGGTTTTTTCCAACTGGGGGAAATGTACTTTGGGGTCAACACTGGTATACACTCGGATTCCGCTCCTCTGGACCTCAGTATGCCATAGGAAGCAGGGTAATAGCAAGAAGCCCCTTGAGGGAACAGGATAAACCCATAGAACCCTTCCCCAGGAGGTTTGGGGGTTTCCTGGCCCCATAGGGTATGCCCTTGGTAAATGGCAGGGTTGCCCCCGGGGGCTTCAGGGTTCTTGCTCCCTGAACCGAGGGGATAAGCCGCCTTGAGCCGGAGCGTGCAGCCCCAGGGGTTTGAACCGCAGTGTTCAAGGGGTTTGAACAGGCGCGTTCAAGGGGTTTGAACCAACCGGCTGTTTCTATACGGCTATTCTATGATCCGGGTATGGCTACACCCATCCGGTTAAACCCGGTATACTGACGATATGAAGCAGATACGGTACATCGATCCGCTGAAGGATCTGGGAAAAGGGCTGTTACAGGTGGAAAAACCAGGCCGCTACGTCGGAGGCGAATACGGCTGCCTGGCAAAAACCGAAGGGGATCTGCGGCTCCTCATCGCTTTTCCTGACCTCTATGAGATAGGCATGA
>JAISOX010000070.1 GCA_031275325.1 Treponema sp. | reverse complement strand
TCAAATCCGTATGTCCCAGGATGTCAAAACCCCCGGCCTGGATCATGCGGTCCACCGTGTCCCAATAGGCTTCCACCAAGGCTTCCGGCTCATTAGAAAACCCTTCCCGGATGCCTTTTGCAAATACTTCTGCACTATCATCCACGGTAAGGGGGGGGCCTTGAGGGGGAATCACATAATGCACTGACCCGATACGATAATCCAACCCCAGATCGTGATAGTCCTTGTCCGCCGGTCCCATGAGACCTGGAATATAATCAATTTCCAGGCCGAGAAAGACCCGAATCTTCCCTTCCCACTGCCGGCGAACCGCTCTCACCGTATCCAGGTACGCCTGTAAGCGATCTTCTTGTATATGCCAATCAGTACGGAACCCGGTTTTACGGTATATGGGGGCATGGGAACTGAACCCGATAGATACCAAGCCCTTTTCATAGGCTCTCCGGCACAGATCTTCAATGGTATCCCGGCCGTCACAGAAAGTAGAATGGGTATGGAGACAGGAATACACCCCAGCCCCCTTATTCAGCGGTCCGTACTACCCGGAATCCTACGTAACTGGTTCTGGTATAGGGGCTCATGCGGACCCGGTTAGCGGAACGCAGATATTGGGGGGCGCTGTACCAACTCCCGCCCCGGACTATCCGGCGATTGGGAACCCAATCAGTGGAACCATAGGCTGCATACTCGTCCCAGCACCACTCATACACATTCCCGTGCATATCATAGAGTCCCCAGGGATTCGCAGGGAAACTGCCCATGGCGGTTGTCCGTTGCCGGTATATGCCAAAAGAACGGTTAGCATAGCTATAGGTTCCATCGTAGTTACTCACCTCCGGGTCTATGGTATCCCCCATACTAAAGGCCGTGGCAGCGCCGGCTCGACAGGCATATTCCCATTCCCCTTCCGTGGGTAAACGGTACCCCTTTGCCTTTTGGTTCCAGATCACCCTTTCCCCATCAATCGTATACGCAGGAGTCAGCCCTTCCTTGATACTCCGGTCGTTGCAGTACTGTACCGCGTCAAACCAGGTTACCCGCTCTACCGGGAACCTATCCCCTTTGAAATAACTGGGATTAGTCCCCATCACCGCCTCATATTCTTCCTGGCTTACCTCGTATTTCCCCATATAAAAACCCGAGGACACCTTGACCCAATGAGGTACTTCATCCATATCCCGCCCAATTTCTGACAGGGGGCTTCCCAATAAGCCGATTCCTTCAGGTATACGGACCAATTGTTCAGAGGGAACCGGCTGCTCTTGCGCTACCGGGACCGGGGCTGCTGCTTGTACCGGCGGGGGGGGTTGAACCCCGGTTCCGGTCAGGGATGCTAAGAGTTCGGTCAGGGGTAACTCCTCAGGTAACTCCTTATATTCTACGTCTCCTCCGCTGACCAGGTTTGCATCTTCGGTAGCTACGATAGAAGCCATGAACAGCTTGGCGCTTCCCAGGTTAAGTACATCTCCGGTGAGGACATAGGGGATATGGGTTATGATACCGATGGTTTTGATACGGTCCGGATCAACGATGCCAAAATAGGGTATGGTTAAGTTCCGGATCAAGGTTTCAATATGTAAGGCCCAGGGCAGCAGAGTATAGGTGCGGCTGTTTGCTAATTCAATCGTGAGTAATTGTACTAATATATCCACTTCCCAAGGTTGTACTCCCTGTACCGGGGTATAAAAGGGCAAAATCGTGAGCTCCGGCAGGGGAGCCGGAATCTCCTGGGCAGCCTGGATCAGCCTGGCAGCAATATCCGGTACAGAAGAACGAAACTCCTGAAGGCTCCGATAGTACCGATAGGCCCCGTCTAAATGACGGAGGGTTTTCAGCTCTATCAGGGAGATAAGGGCAAGATGAGCGGTTCCTATCTTTTCAGTGCGTACAATCACGGTAAAGTCCGCGTTAAGCTGGCTCTGCACTATCCTAATGACATCCTCTTGGCTTTTTGCCGAATCAGGAATAAGGGTCTCTTCAGTAATACGTTTAAAAGTGCTGGTACAGGGTACCACCGTAAAAGCAGTACGCAGATCCCCTTGATTCGCAAATAGTAAGGTAATGATTTCCTCATCTCCCCCGCCCGTACCGGTAAAAGGCAGGATCGTGAGGGCCGGCTTGGTTTGCGCTTCAAGAGCCAGGGATATACCCCACAGGCATACCAATGCTAATCTCGACACTTTTTTCATACCATTGCTCCTCTCGTAATCTAAGGCCGTCGTTTCGTTTCTTGTTTTAACTTAAAATGAGGCTTTTTCAAAAGGGCAGCTTATGAAAAAGCAGCGCTGAAGTGATAACGTCTTTTTCAAAACAAGCGGGTTTTGAAATATGCTCAATTGTATATACTTTTCGTCATGTTTTAGGGGTTTCTTGAGTATGAGTTATGACGCAGGTTTGGGGAGTACCTTGTGCAGCGGCTTCATAGAGTCAAAAGGAAATTGACTTTTTCTCCAAACCGTCCCATGATGAAAACCCATGAACAGTTGTATTACCGGGCTTGTATGCCCGAAATGTAAGCAATCCTACGATCACCGGCAGATACAGCACCTCTGTCAATGCGGCTCCCCCCTGCTGGTTGAGTATGATCTGAACCGGGCGGCCCAAATCGTGAATCCCAGGGCCATCCAAAACCGTCCGGCAACGCTTTGGCGCTACCAGGAACTGTTACCGGTTCTGGATGACCGGAATATCCTGTCCCTGGGAGAGGGATTTACGCCGCTCACCCCCCTGCTTGGCATCGCCAAAAAATACGCCTTTGGGAAATTGTATATGAAGGACGAGGGTATTATTCCCACGGGAACCTTCAAAGCCCGGGGCGCGGCAGTTGGGGTGTCCAAGGCCAAGGAACTGGGGGTTCGGGACGTGGCCATGCCTACCAACGGTAACGCGGGCGCGGCCTGGGCTGTCTATGCTGCACGGGCCGGTATATCCGCGCATATCCTTATGCCCGAAGATGCGCCCCGCATCACCCGGAACGAAAGCGTGGCCGCAGGCGCGCAGGTGCATCTGGTCCGAGGACTTATAAGCGACTGCGGAAAAATCCTGGCCCGGTCCATCCCAGCCCACGGCTGGTATGATGTCAGTACTTTAAAGGAGCCGTACCGGATCGAAGGTAAAAAAACCATGGGCTACGAAATCGCGGAACAGTTAGGCTGGCAGGTACCGGATGTTATCGCCTACCCCACGGGAGGGGGCGTCGGGATTATTGGGATTTACAAGGCCCTCAAGGAAATGGGTCAGTTGGGCTGGATCGGAGACAAGCTGCCCCGGCTGGTGGCGGTCCAGGCTGAAGGCTGCGCGCCCATTGTGGAGGCTTACCGGAAAAAAGCCAAGGAAAGTACGATGTTCCCCCATGCGCAAACCAGGGCCTTCGGCATCAACGTCCCCAAGGCTTTGGGGGATTTTCTGGTTCTGGAAGCGGTCTATCAGACTGAAGGATGCGCGGTCGCGGTGAGTGAAAAGGAGATCATCGACGCGCTGCTGGAACTGGCCTCTCTGGAAGGAGCCTTTATCTGCCCTGAGGGAGCCGCGGGCATGGCGGGCTTAAAAAAGCTGCGGGATGCAGACTGGCTCAAGGCCGGAGAAACCGCGGTTCTGCTGAATACCGGTGCAGGTATTAAATACCCGGATACCCTGCAATTCGATTTGCCCTACTGTCCAGTAGACGGGACGATATAGCTCGTAGAGGAAGATGACCGTTTCATCCCCCGGCATCAGGCAGATTGGGCCTTCCTCCTGCCCTCCTCCATCCGGTGTTCCCTGCCAGGGCAAACCGGGTTAGGGAGGATCTGGTTGCCCCCCTCTTCCGTTACAGCTTGTCGATCAGCATGGAACACTTTCCCGATGGAATGGGGAGGGTCTTTTTTTTCTTCCCCAGGATATTAATAGTAAAATAGTACAGCTTCTCACTTTCCATGTGAATCTCCCAGCCCCTCCCGCTCTTATTGGACAAAATGGTGATCATATTCTTTTTTAGAGACAGGTTCTCCACCCCCATGATCTCCAAATTGGGGATAATCCAGTCCACGGTTTTCCGGGGCAGGGATATGAAAAGCCCTACGATGTTTTCAATCGTAAGACAAATCGTAGAAAGCGCGTCATAGGTGAGGTATTGCACCCGGGGGAAATCAGGCCGGTCCGGCCATTGGGCAGGCCCCTCTTTTAAGGGAAGGTAGGCCTCCCAGAGATTTCCCTTGTGATAATTGGGGGTATGATTCCCATTATGGTTGATCCCGTCAGGGCTCATGGAATCCAGCACAAAATACAAGTGCCGAATAGCGCTATCCCGGGCCAGATCCCAACGCTGGTACCGTTCAAGCCCTTTGATTACCATGAAGGTAAGATGGGGAAACACCGAACCCCGATACCCTCCTCCAGTCTCGTCAAAAGCAGGATCGCTCACCGCCACTGAGGGGAAGGGGTGGGGCGCGCCGAAGAATTGGGGATCTTGCAGCTTATGAATGAGCCGCTCTGCCTTATCGTCATTGGGAATTTCCGCGAGGAGCGCCCAATACCCGGAAAGCATTTTTACCGGAAGGCGCTTTTCATCTTTATCAATATCGTAGTAGAAACCGTCTTCATTATCCCACATGAGGGTATTGATCCGGGTCTTGAGGGAAAAATACTGCCGTTTGTACTGAAAACTGGACTCCTTATCGTTAAGAATATCCGCCAGCGCCGACATGTACAGCACATTAATAGCCATCATGGTATTGAAATCCATAGGATAGGCCGCGTTCTCTCGAGGGGCATTCACCATACTCGTAGCCCCCAAGGGCGCCTCATAAAGCCCGTTGGGTCGTTTACAAATCGAATCTATCCATTCGGTATACCGGTGCAATATAGGAAGCACATCTTTAACCCGTTTTTTGTTGGCCGACTTATGATAGAGGTTGAATTCAGCCCAGGCAAAAAGGGGCAGGCCCAAGCCTTCAGGATTATCTTCCTCCATCACCGGAAGGCCGGTTTCTATATTATAGGCGGATCTGATGGCCCCATTCGGCTCCTGACGCTCATAAAAAATATCCAATGTGGGATGGGCCTGGTAAATCCGGTTTGAATAGACCAGAAAGAAAGAGGAAAAAATGGCGTCCGCCTGCTGTACCACCAGGCTTCCAGGATAAGAAAAAAATTTACCCTGAATGATATTGACCTTTTCCTGCACCCCTGAAGGGGGCGGATCCGGTACGCTCACCAGCTCTGACCCGGGATTATGCTCCTGTATTTCCATAAAATCCGGTCTTTCAGCGGCTGAAAGGACGCTCTTTTCACCGCCCATATTCCAGCAATCCTGAATCCATGCCCAAGTTTTATCGTATACATCAACAAAGTCCTGATCATAGAAATGGATCTTAGGAAAATCACGTTTTGTCACAAAAGCTCCTTATGTTTATTTGTCCATGATGCAATCGAACCTCAACACGTGAGGTTTTGAGCCCGGGATCCTGGCGCCTCACCTATCGCCGCCTTCTCAAGCCTGGCTCTGGACTTTAAGTTCCGCATAATTGCGTCAAAGTCCTGTTTATTATACAGTAGTATATACTAATAGTAATACATTTTTTTAGAAAAAATTGATCTTTGGTATAACTGCTTTCAAAACCCCGGAGGTTTTTGAAAAAATCGCCTTAGCCGTATGCATGAGTGAGGTAAAATCGGTGTTTAAGTCCTATATTTCCTTGGAGGTTCGTATTTTACTCCCGGGGGAGCGTAAAGCCTTCTGTTCCTGTGGCCCTGATTTTTCTTCCGAGCCGGGGCATGGTTTTATATCTTGTCCTGTGTGCCGGGAGGAGCCTGGAGCCCTTCCGGTCCTCAATTTCCAGGCCCTTAGGAAAGCATACCTGCTTATCCAGGGATTGGGGGGAAGGATCCTTAAGGAGGTTCCTTATGAACGCAACCAAGCGACGCGGATCATGCCTGAAGGACATGCCCTGTCCCGTTTGTCCCTCAAGCTGGGGGTGGATGCGGCTATAGACATCATGTTCCATCGCCGGAAAAAACGCATACCCATTAGCCACATCCGCCTGGAAGAAGATAGAGGGCGGCTTATCCATGGAAATGCTAAGGACCCCCTGCATCCTCAGGAGACCTGGATGGATTATTCCCGGGCAGGTATGCCCAGTCTGCGGCTTACGACCGGGGCGAATTTTGAAATCGGCGAAGAAGCAGAGGTCTTTCTATTGGATTTGAAAAGACGGATCCAGTATTTGGAACTGGTTCCCGGTACGCCTTTGGAAAGCCTCATCCGCTGTAATGCCTATGTAGCCATAGCGCCTTATCCCCAAAAACCGGAATCCGTGGTGAAGCTGCGGAACCTGAATTCCTTTAACTTCGTTACTAAGGCGGTTAACGCGGAGCTTTCCCGGCAGGAAGAACTGGTAACCCAGGGAAAAACCGTGCTTCCTGAAAGCCGCCTCTGGAACGAAGCAAAAAATGCGGTGGAACCTTTTCACCGCCGAACCCAGGAAGCACAAAAACCCATGATCCTTCTGGACGCTATTCCCCCTTTCAGGCCGGGGCCGGAGATATTGGAAGCGCTGGATAATTTTACCCTGGAGCTGCCGGAAGCCCGAAGAAACCGCCTTATGGATACCCACGGCCTTACCCTGTTTCAAGCGGAATTCGTGTGTGATGAAACCAGCAGAGCCGACTATTTTGAACAGACCTGCTCCTATGGAGCCGCCCCCAAGGAAGCGGCCCAGTGGATGGCTTCGTATGTACTCAAGGAAACGAAGCGCCTGGGGTTTACCCTTGCCAACACCCCCTTATGGCCAGAACGGTTTGCCGGGATCCTCCGGTTGCTCTCGGAACGACGGATCCACGGGAGTATGGCAAAGCAGGTGATCACCGCGGTGATTGAGACGGATCAGGACCCTGAAAGGCTTATCAAAGCCCGGAGCTGGGAACTGCTTACGGACCGGAAGACCATTGAGACTATCGTAGCATCGGTTATCGCCCGCAATCCCCAGGAAGTGCGCCGAATCCGGGAAGGCGATGCAGGGCCGATTCAGTTTCTCATAGGGATCATTATGAAAGAAACCCGGGGTCTCGCTGAACCCACCCTGGTTAAAGAAGTGCTTAAAGCGCAACTGTCCGTTTCTTTAGTGTATGTCCTCTCCCTGGGAGGGGCCATTTCAGGCCGGCTTGGAGAAGATGGGGCTATAGAGAGCGGTGATGAACGGGTCCTTCGGGAGCTTCTTACGAAATACGGAGACACTGCCTCTCTGGATGATACGATCGACCCTGCGAAGATCCGTTATGAATCCATCCAAGTGGGACGGATCCTGTCAGAAGAGATCGTTCCTGCAGACTGGGCATCACTTATCGAAACCATTGCGGATAAACTCAATTCAGGGACCGCCAATGGTATTGTGGTTGCCCACGGTACCGATACCCTGCCCTATACCGCGCCCCTGCTGTATTGGCTGTTCGCCGATGCAAACGCCCCTATTGTCCTGGCTGCTTCCTCCACCCCTCCGGGGGCTTCTTCCGAGGCAGCCCGGACCATGAGAAAGGCGGTTACCCTGGCCCTAAGTAAACCCAAGGGGGTTTATGTGGTACATGGGGGGAAGGTCTTATCACCCTTAAATCTCAAATTTGAACGGATCGGCGTGGACGGGTTTCGGAACTGGAACATGGGGGGGCCGGTCTTTTTTGGCAGTTCCCTGCTTACCGGGCCGCTGGAAGCGGATCGCTATGTCTTAGCCCAACTCCTTGAGGAAGCGGTCAATACCATGTGCGTTACCCGGATCTATCCTGGGCTCCGTTCAGATTACCTCACCTGCCTCATAGACAAAGGGGTGAGAACGTTCTTTCTTGAACTCTACGACACGGGGACCGCAGGATTCCGGGAAGGGCCTTACTCCCTGAAGCGGGTGTTCACCGTGGGCAGGCGGCGGGGGGTCCGGTTTTATTGCAGTTCCCAACAAGAAGGCATTGTAGATTTTTCAGGATATGCCAGTTCCCGGGAACTTTGGCGGGGAGGGGCGGTTCCCATGGGAGCGTACACCACGGAAACCGCAGTAGCCCGCTTCCTGGCGGCCAGTATCATTGCAGACCATGCAGATGAACGGGCCGCGCTTATGGAACGGGCGGAATCAGAAAACCTGGAACTGATATAGAGGAGTCTGCTATGGGAATCATACATCATAGCGCCACGAAGACCTTGGGAATTCTCACCGGCGGAGGGGATTGCCCTGGTTTGAATGCGGCTATTCGGGGGGTATGCCGGGCTGCCCATGATCGGTATGGTATGACCATCCTGGGAATCGCCAACGGATACCGGGGACTGGTTGAAGGGGATGTGCGGCTCCTCAAACCGGAAGATTTCTCAGGGATCCTCACTCGGGGGGGAACCATCCTAGGGACGAGCCGGGAAAAGCTCTTTAAGCCCGGAGGGTTCGAGGACCATGATTTTTCTTTCCACAGCGAAGATAAGGTACAGGCGATCAAGGAGCATTACCAGCAATTTAACCTGGATTGCCTGGTGGTCTTGGGAGGCAACGGTACCACTACCACAGGATACCGTCTCTCCCAGGAAGGCCTCCATGTGATAGGGCTTCCCAAGACCATTGATAACGATCTGGTCGGTACAGACCGGACCTTTGGGTTCCATTCAGCCCTTTCCATTGGGACCGAGGCCATAGACCGGCTTCATTCCACTGCGCAAAGCCATAACCGGGTGATGGTTATCGAATTGATGGGCCATAAAGCGGGCTGGCTTGCCCTGTACGCGGGGCTTGCAGGAGGGGGTGATGTGATCCTCATCCCAGAAATTCCCTACGATATCCATGCTATTGGCCGGCACCTCATCAAGCGGGCGCAAAGCGGTAAGACCTTCTCCATTGTGGTAGTAGCTGAGGGCGCCTTATCATGTGAGGAGGGTAACATGGAAAAAAAAGACCGTAAGAAATACCGGGAAAAGACCGTGAAGACCTCTATTGGATACCGGGTGGCCCAGGAGATTGAACTGGAGACAGGCATGGAAACCAGGGCAACGGTTTTAGGGTATGTACAGCGGGGAGGGATCCCCAGCGCATCGGATCGGGTTTTAGCCACCACGCTGGGGACCGCTGCAGCGGAACTGCTCGCCCGTGGGGAATACGGCAAAATGGCGGCGCTCCATGGTACTGAGATCCGCCCGGTGGATCTCAGCGTTCCCGCGGGAAAGGTTAAATCGGTGCCTCTCGATTATTATATGCTCGACAGCGCAGCAGCAGTGGGGACCTGCCTCGGAAGGTAAGACCCAGGAGAAACCAGCGGGGCAAAAGATCGGTGTGTGAGGCGCACACCCGCCCATGTGTGAGGCGCACACCCGCCCATGTGTGAGGCGCACACCCGCCCATGTGTGAGGCGCACACCCGCCCGTGTGTGAGGCGCACACCCGCCCGTGTGTGAGGCGCACACCCGCCCGTGTGTGAGGCATCACCTGGCCTGGGTGTGAGGCATCACCTGGTCTGGGTGCGGGGCATCACCTGGCCTGGGTGTGAGGCACCACCTGGCCTGGGTGCGGGGCATCACCTGGCCTGGGTGTGAGGCATCACCTGGTCTGGGTGCGGGGCTTCACCTGGTCTGTGTGAGGGGCTTCACCTTGTCTGAGTGTGAGGCATCACCTGGTCTGGGTGCGGGGCTTCACCTGGTCTGGGTGTGAGACATCACCTAGTCTGAGTGTGAGGCTTCACCAAGACTAATCTCGACGGAACGCTGCGCTGCGCCTCGGCCCCGTAAGCCCTGGACCTTTAGTTTATGGCTTTAAGGGAATTGATATTGTCCAGTACGGCCTTGCCTGATTCCAACAGCGCAGTAGACTCAGCTTTGATCTTTAATATAAACTCGTTCACCTCATTTAAGGATTGCATGATCTGCTTCCCTCCATTATTCTGCGTTTCCACGGCGTTTCTTATACTGAGTTCTTCATCTTTTACTGAACCTGCTAAGGATACGATAGCATCAAACTGGATCTGGGCGTGGGCAGAAGACTCGCTGGAATTATCAATCAACTGTTTAATACTTTTGAGACTTTTTTCTATTTCCCCGGCCTGGTGCCCGGAATTGTCCGCCAAGTGCCGTATCTCTCCGGCCACCACCGCAAAACCTTTACCAATGGCCTCCCCTGCATGGGCCGCTTCAATGGCCGCATTCATACCCAGGATATTCGTTTCATCCGCGATATTGCTGATTACCTTACAGGCTTGAATCAACACATCCGACTGGGCAGACACGTCGGCGATCAATTCTCCTATTTTAGTAATGCGGTTCTTGCCCTCCAGAGAAGAGGCATTGAGTTTCAAGACGTTTTCCGCGTTATGTTCCAGGGTTTTATGGATAGACCGGACGTTTTCTACCATCGCTTCAACCACTGCGGTGGATTTAAAGATCGCCGTAGCCGTCTCATTGATAAGCTGGGTCAAAGACCCGATACCCTGAATACTTTTATTCATCTCCTCTATGGTATGACCATACACCGTGTTAATGGTACGTTCAATTTCTTCTTTATGTTGTTTATTCAGGATGTCTCTCTCGATTTCAATGAAATGCCGGCAATTCTCAGGGTGGTTGAGTCCGTTAACCAGGGCTACTGCCATTTGTTCACAGCTTTCATACCCGCAGGCAGAACAGTTGAGGAAATCCCGCTCATCGGTTTTATACATTTTAACATGCGTGGCCTGTATCTCCTGCCGGGAGGGAATTTTAACATTCCGCCTGAAAATCTCGGACCGGTTGATGTATGAACGGTCATATAGACCCTCTCGCCAATAATCGTCCAGGAGTTTTTCGAGTTTGCGCTTTGCTGAACGCTCATTGCCATGCTTCCCATAATATGCCTTGGCCGCGATATTCCGTCTTTCCACGTTTATTTCAACTTCGTCAATTTGCCTCTTCCGGTTTGGTGTAGCAGGTCCGCCATTACAGCCCATCTTACAATTAAGGCAATCCACCAGATTGTACTGGGAAATACGCTTGTCCTTGATAACTCTTTCTAAATGAGCGAGATAATGGTAGACCTCCGGACTCCCCTCTATCTTTCTCGTATGGCTTGAAGCGGTGCTATCATACCGTTCAAGAGTACGCATGAGTCCTCCTGGGGAAGAAAAAAGAACCGCCCGTTCTGCCGCAGGATTCTCATAGGAAACCGGGGAATAATTAGCAATTCTGTCCTTGGTCTGGTCCAGATGATCGAGGATTGCCTTAAAGGTTACATTGTAATCCCCCATACCCACCGCGTCGAATTCCCTTCGTTTGGCATAACAGGGAGAAATAGCCGCGATTTTATAGCCTGCATACTGGGGATAGAACTGTTTAATCATCTTCATCGTATGCACCATAGGACTATCTGCAGGGGCCAAGTAGGGAATGAGTTCTGGCCGGTATATTTCAATGAATGAAACCAGACAAGGGCAGGGCTGAGCTATGATAAGGGGAGGATTCTTTTTTTTCTTGTAAGCCAGATAGGACTTAACCGTGAGTTCTGCCCCAAAGCTGACATCAAAGATCGCTTTAACCCCGATTTTCTTGAGATACCCGTTAAATTTCAGGTATTCCCCGCCAAACATAGTGGCAATAGCAGGGGCCACTATGGCCACCATATTGGTTCCTGCCTTGAGTGATTGCATAAACAGATCAAAATCATCAATTCCTACCCGGGCATGATGATCGCACGCATGAATACATTCACCGCAACCGAGACAGAGATCGCTGTTAAAGTCAACCGTAGATCCAGAACCATTGTTGCACATTTTCACCGGACAAACCATGATACATTTATGGCAATTAACACAATTTTCTTTGATCAATCGGATCACCGGCTTTAATGCCGTCCCACGCATTTGATTCCTCCTTAGAAAACCATAGGAACCGAGACTACTGGTTTACTATGATCTTCTTAAATATCGACGTATATTACAGGTTCCGTAAATTTCCCTCATCTTCCTTCTTACCAAACCTTCAATTGGTAAAAAATTTTTTTTATCATTTGGCCAGTTTCAAAACTCGGTTAGCTTTGAGACCGGCTCACTTAATTATAAGCTATGTTGCCTGATTTCCCATAAACAAACCGCCTTTAAAAGAAAACCTCCTCATCTTTGGCAACCAATTGAGCCTTTCGCAAGACATGATATGCTAAAAAAAGTATAATTGTTCCCACGCTATTTATCAACTCTCTCTGTGAAAACGAATCATATACCATTTTTACCTCTGAGAGGACTAGATACCTAGAGCAGGATTCGGTCCAATGCTATATCCAGGGCGTAAGGACAAACAACTGGCGTTCTTGTCTTTTTTCAGTCCTGCTATACCTACTGTGTACGGGGGGGGGGGGGGGGGGGGGTAAAATAAACCAAAAATATAATTCCGAAATGCGGGTTCCCCCAACATTTTTTTAAAAAAAAAAAAAAAAAAATTAATT
>JAISOX010000143.1 GCA_031275325.1 Treponema sp. | reverse complement strand
GCGGGTCTGTTCAACCCCTTTGACCGGGTCTGTTCAAACCCTTTGAACGGGTCTGTTCAAACCCTTTGAACGGGTCTGTTCAAACCCTTTGAACGGGTCTGTTCAAACCCTTTGAACGGGTCTGTTCAAACCCTTTGAACGCCGCGCTTTTTCCCTGTTCCCGCAAGGGCGCTCGTTCCCGAAGGGAACGAGCGCCCTTGGCATACTATCCGCCGCTCTTATAGGGCGGCCTGGGCCGCCGCGCCCTTATCATGCCGCCTGCCGCTCACTAACGCCGGCTGGCGCCGCGCTATAACGCGGCCTGGGCCGCCACGGTCAGCAAGTGATCGAAGGCTGTAGTGCGGGGAGTTTTCAGGGGCTTGGCGCTCCCCGAATACTGGGTCGTTACTTCCAGCCGGTAGGTTCCCCCCTCCAGCGCGGGGACGATGATGAGGAGGTGGGCGTTCATGTTCTCCACGATGTCCGCTTCATCCACCTTGACCCGGGCGCCCCCTGTCTGGTTCACGAAGTACACGCCGCAGGAGGGATCCTTCCCCTCCACCTTGAGCTTGCCCCCGCTTATCCTCGCGTTGCGCCCGGGGGTCAACAGGTCGTTCACGCTGCCCGTGCGCAGATCCGTTACCTCCGCAATGAAGAAGCTCGACTCCGCCTTGCCCAGGATGTTCACGCTCACCATGCCCAGTTCCCGGCGCAGTTCCACGCCCTGCCGGAACTCCACCGCCACCGTGTGCTTTGCCGGGTCAAAGCCTTCCGTGGGGCTGGTGAACACGCCTTTGATGTGGGTGGACGCGTTGTACCAGGAGGTGTTTACCGAAAAGCCGTCGCACAGCCGGTAGGCCATTTCCTTGTGAAACAGGGCCACCGCGTGTTCCATTGCCGCGGCATTGATGTCCGCGCCGCCCCGCTCCACCGCGGACTCGCAGATGTCCCGCACGCTGAGGGTCCGTTCCGCGGTTACCCTCGCCGCGTAATCGTTCTGGTCTTCGGTCAGCAGGTTCTCGTAGAGCCATGCCTTGATTGTGTGTAATACCGCCATAATCTGCTCCTTAATAAAATGTGTTTTTCTCATTATTTCCTACTCCCCGCGCCTATTTCAACAGTCCCGAGCCTTACCCCTGCCGGGGAGGGGAAAGGCTCCGGTGGGCGCATTGGGTATAGCCCCCTTTCCCTTGCGGTTCGGGCCCGCGGATTTCTGGCATAGGGGCTTAGATGTAACCTGATGCAACGGGCCTACTTTACAGAGCTTCCTATAGATGGTATAACCTTTTGGTATGATATTCCCTATAGAAGAACTCATCGAATATGATAATAATATGTATGAAATCACTGCTGCCGCTTCCCGCCGCTCGTATCAGCTCTCCATGTTGAAGGATCCGGACATTGAGAGCCATGATGGTAAGGTGGTTTCCCTGGCGGCCCGGCAGTTATTTACCAATCAAATCGAATTCCGTATCGACGCATAGCCGCGCCATGCCGGAACCAGAGAAACCCATCATCCCGGTGTGTATTCTCTTGGGCCCCACCGGGTCGGGTAAAACCGCTCTGCTGGAAGAACTGTGGGTCCTGGATGCTCGCCGAAAGGCGCTGCTCGGGGAGGCGGAGATTGTGTCCGCTGATTCCATGCAGGTATACCGGCGTATGGACATTGGGACCGCAAAACCCTCCGCTGCATTACGGGCAGCCCTTCCCCATCACCTCATAGACATCCGTAATCCAAATGAACAGTTTACGGTAGGTACGTTTGTGCATTTGGCAGACGCCTGCTGCGCGGACATTGCCCGGCGGGGAAAGGTGCCGGTAGTTGCGGGAGGAACCGGCTTTTACCTCAAGCATTTTGTCCAAGGCCTTCCTGAAGCGCCCCCCTCAGACGGAAGAATTCGCCGGGAACTCAGAGAAGCGCTGCGGCTCGGGGGCAAGGCCCCCTTGCTGGAAGCCTTGGCTGCCTGGGATCCTGAAAGCGCCCGCCGGATCCATCCTAACGACGAGTATCGGCTGCTGCGGGCCCTGGAAGTGTTCCGCGTTTCTGGCCGTCCCTTGAGCGCCTTTGCTCCTGCAGGGCCGGTTCATGCCCGGCCTGCCTACCGGTTCCTCATCCTGGGGCTTAAACGGGACCGGGAGGACCTGTACCGCCGCATTGACGCCCGGTGCGCTCAGATGTTCCGTGCCGGTCTTCCTGAGGAGGTACGCCGGCTCTTTGATGCAGGGTACAGCCCCAAGGATCCAGGGCTGCGGGCTATTGGGTATAAAGAATTCTTTGTGGAGCCTGAACCAGGGGTGTTCCAGCTTTCCACGGACCTTGCAGGGGTGGAAACCCTGGTTGCCCGGAACAGCCGCCGTTACGCCAAACGGCAGGGCGCTTATTTCGCTTCGATTCCGGGACTTACCTGGATAGCCGCTTCCCAGGATCCGGTACGCCGCATCCAGCAGCAGCTGGAGCGCTTTTTAGATGTTGGTGCAGCGCCAGCGTGATAAGGAGGAGGTATGGGCGCCTATATTGCAGCCCTGGATCAGGGGACCGCCAGTTCCCGGGCGCTTCTGTTTGATCGGGAACAGCAGGTGATAGGGATAACCCAAAAGGAAGTTTCCGTCCTATACCCCCGGGAAGGGTGGGTGGAGCAGGATCCCCGGGAGATCTATTCCTCCCAATATGCGGTGATGCTGGAACTGCTCATAAAGCATGGTATTCGGGCTGCAGGAAAATGGGATAGGACCTTTTCCCCGCTCATGGATGAGACACCCCGGTAAGCCCATGATACGGCCCCTTCGTTTCATCGTGCTTATACCCCACCGGGACAGCGGACGCCTGCTCTGGGACTACCGCCGGGAGCTTTTTGCCGCAGGCCTTGTGGGGGCTTATTCTTTCCCTGGCGTGGCTCCCTGGGCAGTGGTTTCTCAGGCTTTCACCCAAGAGGACCTGCAAGCCTTGGCCCGGACCTTACGGGACATGAGCGTTCAAGACGGAAGAGGGGGGAAAATCTCCACCCAGGGCCTGGGATCCCTGGGGTATTCGGCATATACCCATACCGGTCAAGCTCACTATGACCTGACCATCTTCGGTCCGCTCCTGGATCTGCCGAGCCCTGACTTTTCCCACCCTCAGGTAGTCTACCGGTTTCCCAGGCTCGTCCTTGCCGCGGGACTGATCAAAGCCGAAGCAGGGGAAGCGCCCTTGAAGGATCTCCCTAAGGCTCCGGTATTGTTCTTTAGAGCCGGGATGGTGGCCAACATGGTATTCCGTCCTCTCTCCTCAGGGGCAGCAGGGTACTCCTTTGAATGGCGAATCGGTACTCCCCTATGGCTGCCTTCACATAAAATCACCCGTCCCAGGTATGACGGCTCTCTGCAAGACCGGGGCTCTCCCCATAAGGGGGGTGAGGGAACCTAAGCCCGGGGCGGTGAGGCCCTATCCCTGTACCCGCTGCAAAACCCTGGGGGTCTTGGGCTGCGGTACGTTTTTGACCTGAGGCATTCGTTCCGCTCAGGTTAGACGTAACGTGGCGCAATGCGGGGACTTGATTTCTCATCCAGAACTTACTAAGGTATGTCTTATGCGGTGGGCGCTGCGGGTATTTCTTTGATCCAGGGGGTTACTATGCTGGTGTATGCGGATAAAAAGTTTGAACATCCCCTCAAGACCCTCATGGCCTTCAATAACCAGGAATTGATCGCGGCTTTTGAGGCCATTGACGCCTATAAAGACCGGTATTTTCTCCTGGGATACATCCGGTATGAGGCCAAGGATGTTCTTGCGGGGATCCCTGTGGAACAGGACCTGCCGCTGCTCTATTTTGAAGTATTTGACCGTTTTGAACCCTATATCCCAGGAAAGGCCAGGCCGGTGGCGCTGGACCTGAAACCGGCCATCTCCTTTGAGGAATACGCCGCTGCCCTAGAGGAAATCCGGGAGGAGATTGCCCAGGGCAATACCTACGAAGTTAATTACACCTATGCTTTTCAGGTCCTCCCTCACCAGCAGCAGGATCCCTTTGCCCTGTACGAGTACCTCGTGACCCAGCAGCAAACCCCCTACAACTGTTTTATCCAGAACGGCTATGATACGGTCCTCTCCTTTTCGCCGGAATTGTTCTTTGAGTTGAGCTATGGGAACGGCAATCCTGGAGGGCATATCCGCACCAAACCCATGAAGGGGACGATCCCCCGGGGGAAAACCGCGGAAGAAGACGCCCGGCTCCGGGAGTTCTTACAAAAGGATGTGAAAAACCGGGCGGAAAATGTGATGATTGTGGACCTTTTGAGAAACGACCTGGGCAGGATCGCCAAAACCGGCTCGGTGAAGGTTTCCCAGCTCTTTGCCATAGAAACCCATCCGACCCTGCACCAGATGACCTCTCAGATTGAAGGGGATTTGAAGGAAGGGGTCTCCTTATACGAGGTTTTCAAGGCCCTGTTTCCCTGCGGTTCCATCACCGGCGCGCCTAAGATCAGCACCATGGGCATCATCGACCGGGTGGAACAGGGCAAACGGCATATCTATTGCGGCGCCATCGGCTTTATCGGTCCTGGACAGATGACCTTCAGCGTGCCTATCAGGATTTTACAAAGATCCGGTCGTGAAACCGGTTTCACCTACCGGGTGGGCGGGGCGATTGTGTGGGATTCAACGGTTCAGGATGAATGGCAGGAAACGCTGACGAAAACAAAGTTTTTAAGCGCGGGGTTTCTGCTGATTGAAACCATGAAAGTGGAACAGGGGCGTATCCTGTTTAAGGACGAACACCGGGCGCGCTTACGGCAGTCCGCCAGGTATTTTGGATTTACCCTGGATGAAAAGATCTGGGCTATACAGCCTAAACAAGACGGGATCCTGCGGCTGACCGTGGACAGGCAAGGACAAAGCGCCTTTGAATATAAAGCCCTCCTGCCTGCCTGCAGTACCCAGGTGCGGATTTCCCCGGTACGGGTAAATAGCCAGGAGGCGTTTCTGTACCACAAGACCAGCTATAGACCCTATTTTCAGGTGCAGTATGAGGACTTTTACGATGAGCTCTTTCTTAATGAACGGGGGGAACTCACCGAAGGTTCCAGAACCAATATTGTGCTTGAAATCCAGGGGCGCCGGTATACGCCTCCTGTATTCTGCGGGCTTTTGAACGGCCTGTACCGCCAAGCCATGCTGGACCGGGGGGAATGCAGTGAAAAAATTCTCTATCCTGCAGATCTGCTCCAGGCGGAACATATCTATTGTGTGAACTCGGTCCGGGGACTGCAAGAGGTTACCCTGGCATGAGTAACCAGGTCCTTGTAATTGATAACTACGATTCCTTTACCTACAACATTGTGCAGTACCTGGAAGAAATGGGCGCGGCCTTACAGCTATTTGAAAACGACCGGGTCAGCCTGGAAACATTGCGTACCCTGGACTTTGACGCCATCGTGCTTTCTCCGGGCGCTGGAAACCCTGAAGGGGCAGGCATCTGTCTTGAGGTGATAGGGGAATTTCACCGGCACAAAAAAATCCTGGGGATATGTCTGGGGCACCAGTGTATCGCCCGCTTTTTCGGCGCCCAGGTGGTCCGGGCAAAAGAACCGATGCACGGCAAGGTGAGCGCCCTGTTTTTTGACGCGGCTGAACCCCTGTTTGCCCGGATTCCCCAAGGATTTCCTGCCGTCCGGTACCATTCCCTGGTGGTTGATCCTGCTGCCATACCGGAGGATCTCCTGGAGATTGCCCATACCCAAGACGGGGTTATCATGGCCTTAAAACACCGGCGCTACCCTGTATACGGCGTACAATTTCACCCGGAGGCCATATTAACCGGCTACGGCAAACAAGTGCTGCACAATTTCATGGGCCTGCTGGAAGGGTGAGGGAGGATGCCGGAAGTATGCTTGAAGGCGCCCAAAGACAGGTTCTGCTGCTGTTTCAGCATCTGATATAGTGAAAAAGCCGCTTGTTTCAAGAGGCCGGAGATTACCCGGTACGCTATGGCCTTCCCCAAAGCCGCTGCCTGGTATTGATACAAATCATTGCATACAGGAGGTGCATTATGAAGGTTCTTACCGGTAGTCCCATAGGCTGCTCCCTCCAGGTTACCCCAGGGCATCAGGGAGGCTTTGCAGCGCTGACCATTACCGGCAACGGCTGTCAGCGAGGAGCCGCCTATGCTCAAGAGGAAGTCCGGTCCCCCAAAGGGATCGGTCCCCAGGAACGCATAGCCGAACTCCTGGCGGATATAGATACGATCCGCGTTACCCGGCCTGTTAAGACCGGAGATACGGTTATTGCAGGCTGCACGGGGGTCCGGGTTGTGCCAGTTCGGAGCATAGGGTAACTATGACGAGGCAGCACACCAAGGATCCCCAGGTATTCTGGCGGGACTATGAAGCGCGGTTGGGAGAACAGGTCTTAGCCTATACCCTGGGACGGTACATCCGGGGGTGGGAGGGTTTTAACACGCCCCTCTGGGGACTGCTCATCGCCACCAGCCGCGGCTTTCGGTTCCACCATTTTCCCCATGAAAGCTGGATCGAGGCCATATCCCGGACCACCCTGGGCGGGGATGCGCCCCAAGAGCGGCTCATCTTCATTCCCCAAGAACAGCTTATCGCAGCGGACCTTAGGGAGGAAACATCCTGGTGGAAAAAACTATTCAGTCCGCATCCGCCCCTGTTGGCGATCCGTTACCGGGACGATGCAGGCCAGGAACAGGAACTCGTGGCAGAGACCGAGAGAAAAGCCGCTGCCCTGCTGGCCGCGCTGGACCAGCGCCGGAGGGATCCATGAGGAGCGAGGAAGAGGTGGATGCGATTCTTCTGGCGGCAGGGTTCTCAAGGCGATTCGGTACTGCCAATAAGCTATTGGTTCCCTTCCGGGGGAAACCCCTTGCCCGGCATACGCTGGATCTGGTAAGCAGCCTGGGAAGTTTTCGCCGTATTTTTTTTATCACCGCTGCGGCCGCGGTTCAGGCGCTGGCTGAAGGGTTGCCGGTTACGGTCATTCAGAATGACCGGCCCGAACAAGGGCAGCGTGAAAGTATCCGCGTAGGGGTTTCCGCATCCCAAGGAGCGTACTATATGTTTTTTCCCTGTGATCAGCCCCTGCTTGAAGCGGATACGGTCCGCAGCCTGCTGGACCTTCGGAGGCCAGGCTGTATTGTTCAGCCTGCCTTTAATGGGATTCCCAGTACCCCTGTGCTTTTTTCTGCTGCCTTTCGGGATGAACTGCTTTCCCTGGCCCAAGGAGGGCATCCCCGGGATATTAAAGCGCGGCACCCTGAAGCAGTGATTACCGCAGTCATCCCAGAGGGTTCGTCCCTCAGGGACATTGATGATCCGGAAATGCTTAAGGCGCTTAGGTCCTGAACCAAAGCAGCGCGCAATACCGCGGTTTCTTGACTGAGGCAACTATCGGGCCTGTAACGGCGCAGTTTGTTCAGTCCCGGTTTTGGCAACAGCCGCACCTGGCGTACTAGTATCGGAGAAGAGCTGGTACGGGAGGCGGCGATTGATTAGTTCTACCACGTCAGACATTAATGACAAACTCACCTGTCCATACTGCGGCTGGAAGGTTACTGTGTATCGGGCGAGCCGTGAGAATGTCTGTATGTGCCATAATTGCCTCGTTGATGGCGTATCTTAGGTACGAGAACCGGGAACCCTACCCCATCCGGGAGATGGCCTGAGTTTTTGGGTGAGGTGCAGCGCCTATTCCCGATGGGTAAAGAATGGAGTATCCGAGAGGCGGAACAAAGGCGACGTTCAGGCGGTGCGGTTTATTCGGGAAATAGCGGTGAACCATCAGGTGAGGGAAACGCTGCGGAGGGACTAGGGCAAGTGGGTGAGTCTTAACAATCTGGCCCGGTTACTGCGGGAGAATGCCTTAACCACCCGAGGGCGGAGGAAGTTCATCCCCAGGACCAATCCCAACCACATGAGCGGGCAGGCTTAGTTCATGACCGTGAATAGGCTTGGTTCACGACCATGAATAGGCGTAGTTCATGACCATGAATAGGCTTAGTTTATGACCATGAATAGGCTTAGTTCATGACCATGAATAGGCTTAGTTCACGACCATGAATAGGCGTAGTTCATGACCATGAATAGGCGTATAATTACCGGCAACTCAGGCGTAGCCCACGCGCTTGAGGCCGGTGAACCCCTCCTGAAGCGGCAGGTTCACGCCGTAGGGGGCGGAGAGGAACGGGGGTCATCGTATCCAAGGCACGCCGCCACGGAGGGTAGGCAGTGGGGAGTATCTGACGGTAGTCCGGTATGACCGGAACGGCATTGACTGGACTGTAAGCGCGGCTAGGGAGAATACCCCTAGAACCTTGCTGCGGTGGCGATGGGGTTTGAGAACCGCCTGACTCAGGAGGGGGCGCTTGTTCATGCTAATTGGGGAGTGGCGTATGGTGCAAAATCCTTTCGTGAAGTCCTGTAGGGGCTTTGTCCGTCGGTGTGCGCTGTACCATAAGGCGGAAGGGGAGCTGCGGAGATAAGGGGCGTGCCGAATCGTTTTTCAATATCCTGAACAGGGAACAGGAAACCCTGGACGGCAAACATGCTGCAAGGGAGCCGTTTTCATCGCGTTTTGCCTTTTCCTTCCTCGGCTTCCCTCGGATACTGAACGCGACAACGAATAGAATCCAAAACGGAAGCGAATACAGACCCCCTAAAAATTACTCATACTGAAATCGCCTTACTTTCGCATAGCCGGAAAAAGCCCCAAATACGCACACGGTTTCGTATTTGGGGCTTTCCCTTTGGCTCCTACGGCCTTTACCGGGTAGTTGGCCGTCAAGACCTCCACCTTGTCCCTCGGAGCCCAGCCCCGGCCACGGGTCATGGACGAGGACAGGCGAACCTCCACAGTATGCCAGCCATTCTTCCGAGTAACCTTCGCCAGAGCCGCATTGCGGAAGTAACTCAAGAGAAACTTCCCCTGAATGACCTCCAACCTCTCCAGCAGCGCGTCAAAGTCCATCTGGGTATAGCCATCATAATGCCCCTGGTCGAATCCCACATAGGGCGGGTCAAGGTAGAAAAAAGTCTCTTCCGTATCCCGGCTCCCGATGATCCGCAGGGCATTGGCACATTCGATTTGCGGTGGTGATCTACAAAGTATGATGGAAGGGTAAAGACAACAGGGACACAAAGAAATACTATAGAACGATGTTAATAACTATAGCAATCAAGGGTTCCCCTTGCCACAGTCCTCATGTA
>JAISOX010000135.1 GCA_031275325.1 Treponema sp. | reverse complement strand
GTTTTACCGTATTCAAAGCCATAGCTGCCATATCTACCACACAGTCATTACAGCGGCACAGATCCCCTTCAAAGACTGCAAGCTGCCGCTCAAGTTCATCAAGAACTAACTTTTCCGCTTCGTTTTCTAAAAGTTCAAAACTATACTGATCGGTTAATGCCATTTCTTCTTTAATTCCTTACGGTTCTTCTCTATATGATCGAGGCTGTTTCAAAACTAACCGGGTTTTGAAACAGCCTCATCTACTTGAAGGTTAATCCAGACTCCCGGCGTTTAATAGCATATCTACTGATCATAGCTATTTTGCACCGGCGATACAAATTTCGTGTATTTTGACATAAAAAGCAGCTCAATGGTACCTACCGGACCATTCCGCTGTTTTGCCAGGATAAGATTCGTCTTCTTACCCTCCTCCATATTCGGATCATCCGCTTTCTGGTCCGAATCCCGTTCCCGATGCAGAAACATAACCACATCCGCGTCCTGCTCAATGGAACCGGATTCCCTGATACTCGATAGGTTGGGCTTGTCCTTCTCCGCTTCCCGGGTGAGCTGGGAAAGGGCGATGATGGGAATCTTCAGTTCCCGGGCCAGGCTTTTCAGGGAACGGGAAATCTCCGCTATCTGTTCATGCCGCGGGATCCTGGCATTTTCAGAACTTATCAGGGTGAGGTAGTCGATGAAGATAATTTCCACCTGCTGCTGGGCTCGCAATCGCCTTGCCTGGGCCCGGAGATCCAGGAGTTTCATATTCGGCATATCCACGATATACAAAGGAGCATCATAGATATTACTCGCGGCTTCCAGGAGATTGGTAAAATCAGCGGCTGTGAGAAAACCGGTTCTGATGGCATTGGCGTGGATCATCGCTTCACTTGAGATGAGCCGCAGCATCAGCGCCAGGTCCGACATTTCCAAGGTAAAAAAGGCAGTGGAAATTTTATTTCTAATGGCGATATGGGAGGCCATGGTTAAGGCCAGGGCAGTTTTTCCCATAGAAGGCCGTGCCCCAATGATGATCAGTTCTGAAGCTTGAAACCCTGCGGTTAATTTATCCAGTTCATCAAACCCGGAAGGAATCCCGGTGATGTTCTTTTTTAACTTATAGAGCCGGTCAATGACTTCAATGGTCTGTTTGAGAATTTCCCTGGTATCTCTAAAGCTAAAGGTATGGCCCTTGTCGTTGAGCTCAAAAATTTGCTGCTGGGTCTCTTCCAGGATACTCCGGGATTCCTGAGATTCATCAAAGGTTTTGGCGATTACTTCATTGGAAACCCGGATCAAGGCCCGCCTCAACGCGTAACTCTGGACTGTTTGAGCATAATATTCAATGTTGGCGCTGGAAGGCACTCCATTGGTCAGAGACGCTACATAAGCAGGCCCTCCTACTTCCTCAAGTTTACCATTTTGACGAAGCTCTTCAGAAACAGTCAGAATATCCGCGGTGAGTCCCTTGTTAAAAAGGTTCAGGATAGCGTCATAGACCTTATTATTGGCATGGGAATAAAAATCATCCGGCCTCAGATACTGTATGGCAGTGGCTATGGCATCCTTATCCAACAACAAGGCTCCTAAGGTTGCCTGTTCTGCCATAGCATCATGAGGAGGAATTTTATCTTTTAGACCTGAAGCCATGAACTAAGCGCTACAACCTATGAACATCCCTAGGCCTGCACAGGAAGGGTTTCGGAGGATTCATTCGGGACCGGGGCTACTTCAGGAGCGCCTTCCTCTTGGGAAGTCTGCACAGCCCCAAACCCCTCATTCCGGCGGCGACGGACACTGCCCCGCTTGGAAACAGGGGATCGGGTTTCCGCTTTAAGAACCTGTCCCTGTACCGTAAGGCTTACTTCTGCAGCCGCGCTTTCATACAGTTTAACCATAACCTTGTATTTCCCCACACTTTTCAGGGTATTTCCGGTAAGTTCGATCCGTTTTCGCTCGACCTGGAAACCCAGCTTGGTGAGTTCGTCTGCTACGGTCTGACTGGTAACGGCGCCGTAAAGTTTGCCATTAGCCCCTGCAGGCATGGTTATCACCAGGTCCAGACTTTCCAATTTTTCCTTGATACTCGCCGCATCTTTTCGTTTATCTGCCTTGCGAGCCTCAATTTCTCCTCGCCGGGCTTCAAACAGCGCAATAGTACGTTCCGTATAGGGAAGCGCAATGGAACGGGGAAAGAGAAAATTCCGGGCATAGCCCTTAGCCACCTCTTTTATATCCCCTTCTTCTCCCAGGGGAGGGAGATCCTTGTTCAAAATAACTTTCATACTCCAAGCTCCTTGTTATACTAGCACGGACCCAGTCATGAACACGCCATGATCACATCCCCGGAGTAGAGGATGATCCGTCAGATTTCGGCGTCCGAAAGGACACCCAATGTTCGGCAATGCCGAGAACGCCCAGGGCCCCCAAGGCAAGCAGGTTAATTTGAGGACTGCACATCAGGATGATAAGCAGCAGATTAATCCCCAGCCGTATAATGGGGGGCAAGCTCATCCGGGACAGCACATATAGTATAATACCCCCTCCTTGAGCTAGATACAACATGGCGCATATCGTTACCATATTCCACGCGCCTATCTCAAGAGGACCTATACCGATGATAGTCCCTGCTAAAACCCCCAAAAGGGATAGGGACAAAACCCAAATAAGCCCGGGAGCCGTATGAAAATGACTCATACTACTCCTCACCCGTATACGGCGGATAACCCCGGCACATACCAGGCTTATCTGCCGATTGATGAAAAAAATTACCCCGCAGGCAGCCAAACCGCCGCCCCGAAGCGCCACTGAACCGATCTGAGCAATGAGGGCTTCAGGATCCATTTGCCGTTCCAAAAGGGAACGCTGCACCACATCGGTTCCTGCGGAAGTGATAAGCAGGGAACGAAACAATTCCGCTTGGGATCTGAGGAGGGTCTTAAACCCCTGGGTATCCCAGGTTGCGTCGATAATATACCAGCAGGTCAAGGCCCCGATCACCGAACCGGTTATAAGCCGGTATGCGGTTGACCTGGATAAAACCCCGGGCCCCCTGGAATAATAAAAAAAATTGAAGGGCGGGGCCACTATCCAGGTAAATATCAGCAACATCACGGTAAAATAGAGCAGGTTCAACCAGGAATATGCTGCAGGCCCCGGCAAAACCAGGAACCATATACTGTTCACCCCCGCTACCAGCAGAGCGCTCACCCAGGCAGACCGGAAATTATACCCATAAGCCATAAATCCCAGGGGAACTAGAAAGAAAAAGATAAGAAATCCGCTATGGATGGCCCCTAGACAAATGCCTGCGCTCAACAAGGCAGGTACCACTGCAACGCCGTGAAAAAGCAGATCTCCCTGGTTTTTCGTAGTTTGAGGAATATCTGCAGATACCGGGGGTTCAGGGGTACGCTGAGAGGCCACAGGCAGCTGCCTAGTCAGCTACAAAGGGAAGCAATGCAATAACCCGGGCTCGTTTAATAGCGACTGCCAAGGCCCGCTGGTGTTTTGCACAAGTACCGGTAATACGCCGGGGCAGGATCTTCCCCCGTTCAGTAATAAACCGGCGAAGCACATCCGCATCTTTGTATTCTATCTTTAACTTTTGAAGGCAGAATTTACAGACCTTTTTCTTAAAAAAGACCTTGCCCTTACCGCTCCGGAGGACTCGATCATCCCCTTCCCGGCCTTCCATAGGGACCTCTCCCCGATCTGGCCGGGGAGGACGCTCTGTTTCATTGTATTTTTCATCCGACATGATTATCTCCTTGGATTACGTGTAATAGGTGAGATTAAAAGGGAATATCATCGGTAAACCCGTCATGGGACGCCCCGCCTTGGGGATCCCGTACCGGCGGCCTCCGTTCAGGGAAACCCTCTCCCTTATGCTCTTGGTAAGAACCGGGTCCATAAGAACCGCTGCCGCCTAACCCAGTCCCGTTCCCCGGAAGGCTTCCAGGGCCGCCGCTGCCGAGGAGTTGTAAATTATTGGCAACAATTTCCACTTTTGACCGGTTTTGGCCGTCCTGTTCCCAGCGATCCTGGCGGAGTTCTCCATCTACCCCTACCAGTTTACCTCTCACAAGATACTGGTTGAGAGATTCCCCTTGCCTGCCCCAGAGGACAACATCAAAAAAATTCGCTTCATCCACCCATTGGTCGCCGTTCTTGCGGCGGCGATTCACGGCAATGGAGAATTTGCATACTGCCTGACCGCTGGTGGTATATTTGAGTTCCGCGTCTCTGGTCAGTCTCCCGATTAAAACCACATGGTTTAGATCAGCCATTGATTCCTCCTTATTCCTCGATCTTTACAAAGAGGTACTTAAGGATATGGGCATTAAGTTTAAATATCCGGTCCAGGACCGCAACCTTTACCGGATCAAGCATGACGGTGAAGAGGACATACCTCCCGCGCCTTCTTTTTTTAATTTCATAGGCGAGATCCTTATCGCCGACTTCATCGGTTTTTTCGATCTCTCCTCCTTGGGCAGCCAAGTCAGCCAATACCTGGTCTCTGCCAGCCTTATGTTGGTCTTCTTCTAAAGGAAAAATGACGGTAAGCTCATACCGACGCATGGGTCCTCCTTACGGACTAAAAAAATGATCCATCTCTAAGGATAGATAAAGAGGTATTTTACCTGAGCCTGTTCCAAAACTGAAGTTTTGGAACAGGCTTACTTTATAAAAAAGAGCGAACTTCGTCAAGGGGAAGAATCGCCTTTTCTAAAGGGATTGTTTCACCATTTGACCTTTTCAACCATCCGCTCCAAATCGCATGATCAATACGTTCACTTTGTATATTCATTACGCTACCGAAATGCCTCATTTCAAAAAGTAACCATACGCAAGTCTAATTCTTGTATAGACTTAGACTTAACATAGGTCTATTGGGGTTTTTTGATGGCCTTTTAACTTCTTTGTAACTCTTTAT